>CAZZVT010000139.1:0-9405 GCA_964657545.1 uncultured Jatrophihabitantaceae bacterium | reverse complement strand
TGGTGCTCACCACCCTCGGCACCTTCGGGATGCGCCTCTGGGGCAGCACGACGTCCTACGACCTGTTCATCGACGAGTCGTTCTACGCAGAGGTCGGCCAGTCGCTGGCGCGCGGCCGGATGCCCTATGCCACCGGTTCGCCGTTCTTCCTGCACCCGCCCGGGTTCTTCATCCTCGAGGGCTGGTGGATGGACGTCTTCGGCACGCACAGCGAGGTGTTCCCGCAGGTGTTCAGCCTGCGCAAGCTGGTGGCGGTGATCGCCGCGCTGACCGCGCTGACGCTGGCTGTACTGGTGCGCAAGGTCGTGGGGGCGACCGCGGCCGCCGTGGTGGTCGTCGTCTACATGGTCAATGCCTTCATGAACCGGCAGACCGGGTTCGTCATCCTCGAACCGCTCACGCTGCTCTGCACGCTCGCCGGCTTCACCGTCTTCGCCCATCTGCGGCCGCCGGACGCCCGCGGGCGGCAGGCGCAGGTGCTGCTCGGCGGGTTGCTGTTCGGTCTTGCCTGCCTCAGCAAGGAGTTCGCAGTCTTCGTCACCCTGCTGCCGCTGGGACTGGCGTACCTGACCAACACCTGGCTCACCCGTCGCGAGGCCGTGGTCGCGGCCAGGACGGCCTGCCTGCCGTGGGCCGTCTGGCTGGTCGTCGTCGCGGTCACCGGCTACTGGGGGCAGTTCTTCACGCAGATCACCGCCGGCTTCCGTCGCACCACCGGATCGACGCAGATCAGCGGGTTCAACAGTCAGGGCACGCCGTCGTTCCTCGACACGATCCTGGCAAACCTGGTCTCGCTGTGGACCGCGTACGCGGTGCTCGGCCTCGGCACGCTGGCGGTGTTCTACGCCGCGTGGACGTACCGGGCCGACCAGCGGCTGCGGTTCCTGTCCTTCTTCGGTCTCAGCGCCATTCCGCTGCTCGGTTACTGCGTGCTCGCGGGGACCAACGAGGAGCAGTTCTTCAACTTCCTGTTCTTCCCGGCGCTGATCAGCCTGGTGACGGTGGTCTGGACGGAGTGGCGGCGGCTGGCACGGTGGTTCCGGATCGGCGTCCTGGCCCTGCTCGCGGTCGGGTTGCTGTCGGATACCGCGAGGTATGCCGTCCTGCACATCACGCCGGACGACGGCACCTACCAGGTGGATCGCTGGATGGCCGAGCACGTCGCGAACGGCACGGCGGTCGGCACGACCAACTCCGTGCAGCGTGAGATCTTCCTGCGCTACGCCATGATCGACGACGTTCCGAACACCAGCCTCGACCCGCGCGTGCGCTATCTCGTCGTGTTCTACAAGCAGGTCGACCAGGGGTATGCGTTCGTCGACCGCGCCACGATCGACCGTCAGGTGAGCGGGCAGCGCGCCGTCTACCGGACCGAGGACCGCAGCAACGGACGGATCGTCGTCTATGCGATCTCCTGACACCTCGCGCCGCTCGATCGTCATCGACGGGCGGATGATCCATCAGGACCAGTGCCACGGCATCGCCCGGGTCACCATCGAGTTCATCCGGCACCTGCCCGCGGAGCGCGCGCGGGAGGTCGTGGTGCTGCTCGCCGACGAACACTGCGAGCGCTTCGACATCGCCGATCTGGGGCGGTACGTCACGATCCGGCGGTGCCCGGCGCCGGTGTCCCGGCCGTGGGAGCTGGGGGAGCTGCGCCGGATCCTGCACGAGGTCGACGCCGGGGTGCTGTTCTCGCCTTACCATGCGCTGGCGCCCCTGCACGTGCCCGTGCCGCTCGTGGTCGGCCTGCACGACACCATCGTCGAATCCGACCGGCGGCTGTCGGGCACACCGGTGCGTTCCGCGGCCTACCGGGCCAACACCCTGCGCGCGCTACGTCAGGCCGTCGCCGCGGTCGTTCCGTCCCGGGCGACAGCTGCCCTGCTCCCCGCCCACTACCGGCGCGTGCCCCCGACGACGGTGTGCCCGAACGGCGTCGATCCGCTGTTCTGGCAGGCCTCGAGGGCCCAGCAGCAGGCGGCGCGGGATCGGTACGGTCTGAGCGAGAACTACATCCTGCACGTCGGCGCACGGCGCCTGCACAAGAACCAGAGCGTGCTCATCGAGGCCCTCGCACAGCTGCGTGACGACACCCGGTTGGTGCTGCTGGGGCACCACGACCCGCGCGTCGCCGACCCGTTGGACCAACTCGCCACCCGTCTCGGTGTGGCCGACCGGATCGTCTCGATCAGCGACGTGGACGACAGCGCGCTCGCCGGCCTGTACGCCGGAGCCGGTGTGCTGGCCTTTCCGTCGATCATGGAGGGGTACGGCCTCCCGCCCGTCGAAGCCATGGCCGCGGGCGTCCCGGTGGTGGCCAGTGCGATCCCGGTCGTGGCCGAGGTCTGCGAGGACGCCGCCGTCCTCGTCTCGCCGTTCGACGCGCGCCAGTGGGCCGCTGCGCTGCAGGACGTGCTGGACTCGCCGTCGTTGCGGGCCCGGCTCGTGCAGAGCGGGCACAAGGTGGCTGCGGCGGCGACCTGGGACGTCGGCGCCCGCCGCCTGTTCGACCTGCTCGACGGCGTCGCTGCCGAGGCGACGCGGTGACGGCCCGGTACCGGTGGCTCGTCGGCGCGCTCTCGTTGGTGGTGCTCGTGGTGACCGGGTGCTCGTCGGCGGCCGGCGGTGGCGACGGCCTCGACACCGTCGAGATCACGTCGTCGGCCGGTCAGGCGGAACTGCTGATCAAGCCCGCCGGCTCGGTGGCCGGCCTGGTCGTGTTCATGCACGGCGCCGACGCCGACCGGACGCAGATCCTCGGTAAGGCGTTCCGTCCGTTGCGCACCCGGCTGCTGGCCGAGCACCTGGCCATCGTGGCGAGCGACGCGCACGGCGACAACATGGGCAATGCGGCCGGCGTGCAGGACCAGGTCCTCGCCGTACGCGACGCGCGGGCGCACCTCGGCAACATCGCGCGCGTCGACATCCTGGCCTTCTCGATGGGCGGCCTGGACGCCCTGCTGACCGCCGCCTCGCACCGCGTCGTCGGGTTGCAGTCGGTGGCCCTGCTGTCCCCGGCTGTGGACCAGCGCACCTTCCTGCAGGGCCACCTCGGCAACCTCATCGACAAGGCGTTCGGCTATCCGAAGGCGGCGCAGGTCGCCGCCCTGCTCCGCACCAGCGACCCTGCCCTTCAACCGGTCGCCCGCTACCGCGGCTACCGCTACCACTTCTGGCACAGCCCGAGCGATCACACGGTGCCGGTCGCGCAGTCGATCGTCATGTCCCGCACGCTCGCGGGCGCGGGCGTCGACACCGGCGTCACCGCGCTCACCGGCGACCACGGCGACCTGTCGGCGCTGCGGCCGCAGGACGTCGTCGACCTCTTCGCCCAGACCCACTGACACCGGAGGCATCCATGCAGAACTCCGCGCAGCACGCCCGTCACCGTGCCGGCCCCCGAACCCTCGTTCTCGGCGACAGCTGGCTGCGCGGGTTGAGCAAGGGCCAGCACACGATGTCGCGCTACCTACCGGAGGCCGCGGGCGCGAGCGAGGTGCTCGACCTGTCGAGGATCAGCCGGATCGTCTCGGACGTCGTCGACGGGCATCTCGACGAGATCGAGGGTTTCGCCCCCGAGCTCGCATTCCTGGCCGTCGGCGGCGCGGAGTCGCTGGTGTTCCCGAAGCCGTTCTTCCAGAAGATCATCGACCGGTACTTCCCGCCGCAGTGGCACGGGGTCGAAGGCCTGCAGCCGTCGGCCCGCCCGCGTCGCGACAGGAAGCTGCGCCCGCGCCTCGAGGCGTTCGCCAAGGTGGCGCTGAAGCAGGTGCTGGTGAACGTGTTCGGGCCGCACCGCCGTCAGGAGCTCTCGCACTACGAGGCGTCCCTTCGCATCGTGCTCGACGTGCTGCACGCCCACGGCACGGTCGTGGTGATCATCGGCGCCACCGACGTCGACGGCTGGGGTTCGCCGAGATCGAGTGAGCACATCCGAGCCGCCAACCGGGTGAACGCCCGCGTCGCCGACGAGTACCGCGACGTGCTGTTCGTCGAGACGAACCCGTACGTGGTGAAGTGGGACGACTACCTCGTCGATCACGTCCACCTCGCGAGATCAGGGCACCGCGCCGTCACCGACGGCGTGCTGGGACGGATGCGGTCAGCGGGAGACCCGTGGTCGTCGCTCGTCGTCGGTGTCGTGGCGGTGGCTTCCTAGCCCGCAGGGGAGCGCCCCTACGCTCGACCCATGGGCAACGTGCGGACGATCGGGCTGGTCGGTGCGGGCGCGATGGGCAGCGCGCTGGGGGCGAACTGGACCGCGGGCGGAGCGGAGGTCCGCACCTGCGTCGCGGGCCGTAGCCCGCGCACCCGCGCGCTGACCGCAGCGGCGGGCCTGCGCACCGTCGACACGATGCACGACGTCGTGACGTGCGACCTGGTCGTCTCCGTGGTCCCACCCGGTCAGGCTCGCGGCGCTGCGCGTGCGATCGCCGATGCCGCCGTTCAGGCACGGGCCCATCCGCTCGTCGTCGACCTGAACGCGGTCAGCCCCGGGACCGTCCACGACATCGAGGCGACGCTGGCCGGGGCAGGCCTCGAGCTGGTCGACGGCTCGATCTCGGGTGGGCCGCCCACGGCGGGCAGGCCGGTGCGGGTGTACGTCTGCGGGCCGCGCGCCGGGGAGATCGACGGTCCATGGCTCCACGTCGTGCAGCTGCCCGGGCCGCTGGGCAGTGCGTCGGCGCTCAAGATGTGCACCGCGTCGATGTACAAGGGCACCGCAGCGCTGGTGCTGCAGGCGATGCAGACCGCGCGCCGGCACGGCGTGCTGTCCCAGTTCCTGGCCGACACCGCGCGGGCCTGGCCCGCCGACGTCCCGGGATGGCCGCGAGACATCGCGCTCGCCGCCACCAAGGCGCACCGTTATGTCGACGAGATGCACGAGATCGCCAGCACGCAGCGGGAGGCCGGCCTTGCCCCGCAGCTGTTCGACGGCGTGGCCGCCACCTATGCGCGGGTGGCACGCACCCCGCTGGGCACCCGCGCCCCCGAGGACCTCGACCCCGATGCGTCGACCGAGCAGGTCCTGGACGAACTCACAGCGACGGCTGCTGCTTCGAGAGCAGTGCTCTTCGACTTCTCCGGCACGCTGTTCCACATCGAGTCGGCGCCCGAGTCCCTGCTCCGGGCACTCGGTCCCGACTACCTGCCCCTGGCGCCGGCGATGGAGCGTTTCGGCGGCATCAACGGCAGCACCACACCGCAGGAACTGCCCGACGACCTCGCCGACGTCTGGGCACGGCGCGACCTCTCGGCGCAGGCGCACCACGACGCGTACTCGGGGTTGTCGCGTCGCGCCGGGCTGACCGCCGACGACGCCGAGACGCTCTACCGACACGGAACCGCGGCGCACGCGTGGCACCCGTTCCCCGACACGATCGCGTTGTTGCGCCGCCTGCACGCCCGCGGCGTCCCGGTGGCGGTGATCAGCAACATCGGCTGGGACCCGCGGCCGGTGCTCGCCCGCTACGGCGTCGATGAGGACATCGACGCGCTGGTGCTGTCCTACGAGGTCGGCGTGGAGAAGCCCGACCCCGAGATCTTCCGACTGGCGTGTGCGGCGCTGCGGGTCGAGCCGGCCGACGCGGTGATGGTCGGCGACAACCCCGGCGCCGACGGCGCCTCGACGCAGCTCGGCATCCCCTTCGTCCAGGTCTCACCCGACGCGCGCGAGCGGGGCGCGGACGAACTCACCGCGGCCGTCGCCGCCGTGCTGGACTGACCCGACGGAACCCCGACGTAACAATTCGCGTCCACGGCCGACACGCGCCCTGCCTACGTTTCCGGGATGACCACGGAAGCCACCGAGCCCGATGTCGGGACGCCGATCGCCGGCGCGACCAAGGACACCCTGGAGGACTACACGCTGCGCTTCGCCCCGCGCAGCTACCGCACCTGGGGCACCGGCGTGGTCGCGATCTCGGCGCTGGGCGGCATCGCCTACCTGGCCGACTTCGCGATCGGCGCGAACATCGGGATCTCCTACGGCACCACGAATGCGCTGTGGGGCATCGGGATCTTCGCGGTGGTCATCTTCCTGAGCGGTTTCCCGCTGGCCTACTACGCGGCGCGTTACAACCTCGACCTCGACCTGATCACGCGCGGCAGCGGCTTCGGCTACTACGGCTCGGTGGTCACGAACGTCATCTTCGCGTCGTTCACCTTCATCTTCTTCGCGCTCGAGGGCTCGATCATGGCCCAGGGGCTCAAGCTCGGGCTGCACGTCCCGCTCTGGATCGGCTACGCGACCTCGACGATCGTCATCTTCCCGCTCGTCATCTACGGCATGAAGGTGCTCACCAAGTTGCAGCTCTGGACTACGCCGCTCTGGCTGATCCTGATGGTGCTGCCGTTCGGCTACCTGCTGATCAAGCACCCCGATTCGATCAGTTCCTTCTTCGACTACGGCGGCAAGAGCGGGAAGGGCGGCTTCGACCTGGGGTCGGTGTTCCTCGCGGCCGGCGTGTGTCTGTCGCTGATCGCCCAGATCGCCGAGCAGATCGACTATCTGCGCTTCATGCCGCCGCGCACACCGGAGAACTCGCGCCGCTGGTGGACGGCGATGATCATGGCCGGCCCGGGATGGGTGGTCTTCGGTGCCATCAAGCAGATCATCGGGATGTTCCTGGCCGTCTACATCATCGCCAACGTCACCGCCGGCTCCGGGGTGGCCAACCAGCCGGTGCACCAGTTCCTGGAGATCTACCGCGACCTCATGCCGTCCTGGGCGGCCATGACGCTCGCCGTGGCCCTGGTGGTGATCAGCCAGGTGAAGATCAACGTCACCAACGCCTACTCGGGTTCGCTGGCCTGGACGAACTCGTTCACGCGGGTGACGCGGCACTACCCGGGCCGGTTGGTGTTCCTGGGCTTCAACCTCGTCATCGCCCTGGTGCTGATGGAGGCCGACATGTTCAGCTTCCTGAACACCCTGCTCGGCTCGTACGCCAACTGCGGCATGGCCTGGGTGGTCACCGTCGCCTCCGACATCGTCATCAACAAGTACCTGCTGAAGCTCTCGCCCAAGCAGCCGGAGTTCCGGCGCGGCATGCTCTACGCGGTCAACCCGGTCGGCTTCGGCTCGATGATCATCGCCGCGGGTGTGTCCGTCATCGACTTCTTCGGCGGCCTCGGCTCGAGCCTGAAGCCGTACTCGCCGTTGGTGGCCATCGTGCTCGCGCTCGTGCTGCCACCCGTCATCGCCGTGGCCACCAAGGGCCGGTACTACCTGCGCCGCACCGACGACGGCATCGACCTGCCGATGTACGACGAGCTGGGCAATCCCTCGGGCGTCGAGCTGACCTGCCATGTCTGCCGTCAGGACTACGAACGCCCGGACATGGCGGCCTGCCACACGCACGACGCGTACGTGTGCTCGCTGTGCCTGAGCACCGACAAGGTCGGCGACCACCTGTTGCCGGCGCAGACCCGGTCGGCGGCGCCCGCACCGGCGTGACTCGCGGGCGGACATACTCGCCGGTGTGCTCCTGATCGCCCATCGCACGCCGTCGACGGCCACGGGCTGCCTCGAGCTGGCCGATCTCGGTGCCGGCTTGTTCGAGACCGACGTCCAGGTACGGCCGCGGGGCGACACCGTGTACGTGTCGCACTACCTGGGCGTCCGGCCGTTCGGCACCCGGCTGCAGCGCGACAACGCGCGTTTCCGGCTCGGCTACGGTCCGCCTCACGACTCGACCCTCACCGACGTGCTGGCCCGCATACCTGCGCACTGCGATGTGCTGCTGGACCCGAAGCCGCGCGCCGAGCCCACCCAGCGACGGCTGGCCGCCGCGCTGGCCGATCTGCTGCCCGATCGTCGACGCTTCGTGGTGAGCACCGACCGGCCGGGGGAGCTGCAGGCTTACGCGGCCGCGGGTTTCCGCTCCTGGCGCACGATCAAGGACAGGGCCGCGCTGCGGGCCGCGCTCGATGCTCCCGCTGCACCGCAGAACGGCGTCTCGGTTCGGCACTCCGTCCTCGACGCTCGCAGCGTGGACGCCCTGCACGAGCGGTACGCGACGATCGTGGCCTGGACGGTGAACGACCCCGTCCGGGCGCGGCGATTGCGCGACCTCGGCGTCGACGGCATCACCACCGACCGCCGCGAGGTTCTCACGGAGCTCGGCCGAGCTGAGTGATCTCGTACTCGGGTGACGTCCGCAAGGCAGGGATACGACGGGCCGGCGGCTAGTCTGGGTGTCATGGCGAGCATCGGACACAGCAGTGCTTATCGGCGCTGGAGCGTCCGCCGTCTGCCGCGATGGCTGCGCGAGGTTCTGCTCGTGGGAGTGGTCTACGGCGCGTACGAACTCAGCCGTGGGCTGCAGCACGGCGCCGTGAGTATCGCCACCCGCAACGGCCGCGACATCCTGAAGTGGGAGCACTCGCTCGACCTCGCCCCCGAGAAGCTGCTCACCCACGCGCTGGTCGGTGTGACCCCGCTGTGCGTGGCTGCGGCGTACTTCTACTCGACGATGCACTACGTCATCACGCCGATCGTCCTGGTCTGGATGTACCGCTGCCATTCCCAGCAGTACCGCACGGCGCGCACCGCGCTGGCGTTCAGCACGCTGCTCGGTCTGGTGGTGTTCTACCTCGTGCCCACCGCACCGCCGCGGTTGCTGGCCGGCGCCGGAATCCCCGACGCGCTGTTCGACGTCCGCAACTGGGGTTGGTGGGGCGGTGAGGGCAGCGTGCCCCGTGGTCTGGGCGGGCTGACCAACCAGTTCGCGGCCATGCCGTCGCTGCACGTCGGGTGGGCGCTGTGGTGCGGGTTCCTGCTCGCCCGGTACGCCTCGCGTTCCTGGGTCAAGGCCCTGGGCGTGCTGTACCCGATCGTCACCACCGTCGTGGTGCTGGCCACCGGCAACCACTACCTGCTCGACGCCGTCGCCGGCGCGGCGGTCATGGCGGTCGGCGCCGGTCTGGCCCTCGGCTCCCGCGCGACCCTGAAACGGGTTCGGAAGGGCCGTCCGGTCCCCGATGCCGCCGCCGCGGCGGTCCGCAGGTCTCACGACCTCGAGGCTGTGCCCCCCACGCCGGAGCCCGTCAGCGCCTGCCCACGCTGAGGACGCCCGCGTCAGATCCAGCTGCGCCGCTTGAACAGCAGGTACAGCACCACGGCCGCGAGAACCATCAGGCCGAGCGCGAACGGGTAGCCCAGGTACCAGTGCAGTTCGGGCATGTTCTTGAAGTTCATCCCGTAGATCGAGGCGATCGTGGTCGGCGCGAACCCGATCGCCGCCCACGCCGAGATCTTCTTGACCTCGTCGTTCTGTGCATTGCTCGTGCGTGACAGCTCCGTCATCTCGTCGTTCTGCTTCTGCGCGACGAGGATCGAGTTCACCTGCAGGATGTCGCGCAGCAGCACGCGCAGGCTGTCGATGCGCTCGTTCACCT
>CAZZVT010000138.1:0-9523 GCA_964657545.1 uncultured Jatrophihabitantaceae bacterium | reverse complement strand
TGTCGACCCGCAGCCGGCTCGGGGTCAGCGCACCCGACCCGTCGGCGAAGGCCACGACCGTCTCCCGCGCGCCGCCCGAGAACGCCTCGGCCACGATCTGCCGCACGAGTTCGTCCAGACGGAGCAGGTCGAGGGTCACGGGGACGCTCGCCGGGGGGTCGACGGTCGGGACGGCGGAGGTCGCGACGCAGGCCAGGCCGGCGCGGGCGACATCGATGAGCACGCTGATCTGTCGTCGCGCCAGCTCGGTGCCCGGTTGCGCGGGCAGCACCCAGCTCTGCGTGAGACCGCTGCGGGCCCGGGCATGCAGCGCGAGCTGGGCGTAGAGCAGCAGGCCCCCGGCCGGACGTACGGCTCCGGCCGCCCAGCGCACCGGCTCGGCCAGGCCGCGGCTGATCAGCCGATCGGCGGCCGCGGACACCTGCGTGTCGGTCAGCGGCGGCCGGCCCTGTCGCTGCGCGTCGGTCAGGCCGACCGAGACCAGCTCGGCCTCGTCGACCTCGGCGAACCGCAGGGTGCGCCCGGAGTTCTGTACGTCCTGCATCGCCGCCGCTCCGGCGTCGTCGATCGGGGGCAGTCCGTCAACGGGGAACGGGGCGTCGGAGTCAGGCACGACCGGTGATGATCGCAGAGCGGGGCTGAGGGTCGACCGTCAGCCGGGTAGGACGAGCTGACAGCCCTGGACGTTGCCGCTGCGCACGAGCATGCCGCGCCCCGGTAGCGGCGGACCGCCGAGGGCCGAACGCGGCAGCCGGATACCGAAGAGGTCACCGTCGTTCTGGGTCTGCGGGCAGAGCAGCACACCCGAACGGGACTTCTTCAGGGCGACGACCGGGCCGCGGTAGACGCCGGTCATGTCGTCGAGCGAGCCGGCGCCGACCACGAACGCTGCACGGTCTCGCAGCGCACCGAGGTGTTCGTCGATCAGATCGGCGCGCCAGCCGTCGATCCCCAGCAGCTCGAGATCGTCGAGGAGCAGCAGGCTGTGCTCGGCCTCGCGCAGGGCCGTCACGGCAGCCGTGACCTCGTCCTTGCCCGAGTCGAGGGTGAACACCTCGACGCCGGCGGTGGGGGTGCGCAACAGGCTCTGTCGGGGGGTGATGGCGACGACGGGCCACCCGCGCGCGACGGCCGAATCGGCCAGCACCCGCAGCGCGGAGCTGCGTCCCGAGCGGCGTGCACCACCGATCAGCAGCCCCGGGCCGTGCTCGACGGGGTTGACGCCGAGCAGGGCCAGGCTGTCTCCGCCGACGGCGATCGGCAGATCGTCCGGTGCCGACGGCAGCTGCCCGTCGAGGGCGCGGGCCTCAGTGAGAGTGATGCGGTTGGGCAGCGCGTCGACGCGGAAGGGACGCAGCCGCGCCGGGATCGACCCGGCAGCAGCGGCGGCCTCGCGCCCGAGCGCCTGGAGGGCGGCGACCTGGGCCGAGCCGGACGGATCGTCACTCAACAGCGCGATCTGGGTCTCCTGGGCGCCGTCGGAGCGGAAGCCGCGGCCGGCCGGCATGTGCTCGGGTACCTCCTTCGCCCGCAGGCCGATCGCGACGAAGTCCGACGGGTCGACGAGGCGCAGCAGCAGCTTGTCGTCGGTGAGCATCGAGATCCGTCCGGCGAGGGCCGAGCGGTCTGCGGTGAGCGCGACCGTCACGCCCGCGCCCGCGCCTTCCTGCAGGATCTGGGTCCACTGCTCGATGAGCTTGCCGGCGTCGACACTGTCGAAGGCTGCGACGAAGCCTTCCCACCGGTCGAAGAGCACGACGAGGTAGGGCAGCCGGTCTTCCGGCGCGGACGCGGCGCGCTGCTCGCGCAGGTCGGCGTAGCCCTGCTCGGCGAGCAGCTGTTGCCGCTCGGAGATCGTCGCGAGCAGGCGCGTCGTGAGCCGGGCGAGCCGGTCGGGCTGATCGCGGGTGACGACCGCGCCGGTGTGCGGCAGCCCGAGCATCGGCAGCAGCGCGTTGTTGCCGCAGTCGACGCCGTACAGATGCAGGTCACGCGGCGACACCGAGCGGGCCACGGCACCTGCGATCGCGCGCAGGGCGGTCGAGCGGCCCGTCCGCGGGGCGCCGACGATGCTGAGGTGGCCGCTGCCGGTCGGGTCCCACCGGGCCGGGCCGCGGCGCTGTTCCGAGGGCACGTCCACCACACCGAAGATCAACGGGCTGACGTCGACGTCCCCACCGCCGACCTGGTCGGCGCTGAGCTCGCCGGCGTCGTCGAGTGTGACGGTGTCGGCGAGTGCTGGCAGCCAGGGGCTGGGCGGCGTCGCGACCCCGGCGAGGTCGCTGGCCTCGCGCAGCGCCGCGACCAACGTCGACAGGTCGCTCAGCACGCTCATGTCGTCGGGCTGATCGGCGGTGTCGACCTGCGCTGGGTTCGTGGCCATCGATTCCCAGGCCAGAGGCCGGGAGCGCACGGCGGCGCGGTCGTCCGAGCCTCGCGGGCGCCCACCGACGCGAGCGGACTGGAAGGGCAGCAGGCTCGAGTGCCCGAGGCGGGCATACGCGCGGCCCGGCTGAGCCTTCGAGATGGCGGCCGCCTCCTTGGACTCGATGACGTCCTGGCTGTCGTTCGCATCGGTGACGCGCAGCGCGATCCGCAGGTTGGTGTTGGACTTGATCTCGGCGCTGACGACCCCCGCGGGCCGCTGCGTGGCCAGGATGAGGTGCACGCCGAGTGAGCGGCCGCGGCGGGCGATGTCGACCAGGCCCACGACGAAGTCAGGCAGCTCGGCGGCGAGTGCCGCGAACTCGTCGATGACGATGAGCAGCCGCGGCATCGGTTCGTCGGCCGGCGAGCGCCCGGCCAGATAGTCCTCGATGTCCTTGGCGTCGGCGCCGGCCAGTTGATGCTCGCGCCGTCGCAGCTCCGCGCCCAGGCTCTCGAGCGCGCGGGTGGTGAGGTGGCCGTCGAGGTCGGTGACCATACCGACGGTGTGCGGCAGCCGGACGCAGTCCTTGAACGCGGCGCCGCCCTTGTAGTCGATGAGCACGAAGGTCATCTCGTCCGGCCGGTTGCCGACGGCGAGCGAGGCGATGATCGTCTGCAGCAGCTCGGACTTGCCGGAGCCGGTGGTGCCGGCGATCAGGCCGTGCGGCCCGTCGCTGCGGATGTCGAGCGAGAACGGGCCGTCAAGGCCCTCGCCGACCACCGCCCGCGTCGTGCGTCCGCCGCTCAACAGCCACCGGGAGGCGATGTCGTCGGCGTTCGGCTGCTCCATGCCGAGCACCGCGAGCAGCCGCGACGACGAGGGCAGCGAACCGGCGAGGTCCTCGCTGCTGACGTCGCGGATCGGGGCGACGGCGCGAGCCACCCGCTCGCACCACGCGATGTCGACGAGGTCCGGACGCACGCCCTCGATGTCCTCCTCGCCGGTCCTCGAGATGCGCAGCTCGGCGCCGTCCGGGCCGGACGGCGCGATGACGGCGCGGCACTCCTCGGGCAGCTGACGCTGGTCGACGTCCAGGCACAGGAAGTGGATGCCGACGCCGGGGCCGTCCTTGAGCAGCGACACCATGCCGGTGAGCAGACGCAGCCGGCGGGCGCCGTCGAGCACCACGAGGATCGGCGTCGGGCGGCTCGTGGGCCCGCCGGGCTCGCCGGCGCCGGCCGACTGCAGACGCGCGTTCAGATAGCGGACGAGTGCGGCCACCGACTCGGTGTCGGTACCGGCGAGGGTGAGCGGGCCGGCCTCGTCGGCGGGGCGGGCGTGCGGCAACCAGCGCAGCCACGACCATTCCCGGCCGCCGTCCTGATCGGCCAGGACGGCGATCTCCAGGTCGGCCGGCGAGTGCAGCACGGCGGCCTGGGCGACGACCCACCGAGCCACCGCCCGCCGGACGGCGTCCGGGCCGGCGACCCCCGTGACGCCGGCGGCGTCGAGCGGCACCCCGACGGGCACGTCGGGGGCGGTCCAGGTGAGATCACCCTCGTGCTTCTCGCGCGCCGGGTCGGTCATCGTCACGGCACTCGGCGCGTCGGCGGTACCGATCCGGGCGAACAGCCAGTCGGGGTCGGTGGGTCGTCGCTCCCACAGCCGCACCCGCGGCCCGCTCGCGGTCATCAGCAGCACGGCCGGATCGGCGAGATCGTGGCGGCGCAACGACCGTTCGGCGACGAGCGCGGCGTAGGCGTCCTCGCGGACCCGGCGGGCACGTCGTGCGTAGTCGAGCTGCGCCTTCTTGTACTGGCGCTTGGACTGCCGGCGCCCGGAGGCGAAGGTGGAGAACGCCATCACCGGCATCATGGCCGCGAACAGCAGCGAGAAGATGCTGTGCGTGATCAGGTACATGCCGCCGGACAGGGCGGCCGGGGCCAGCATCAGGGCCAGCGGCAGCGGCATCTTGTCGGGCTTCTGCGGCACGGCCGGAAGGGCGAAGGCCGTGTGCCGGTCGGGCGGCAGCAGGCGTGGCGGACGGTTGTAGTCGAGCGTCAGGCCGCCGTGCGTCGACGACAGCGAGGCGTCGGCCTCGGTGACCGCTGCGAGTTCCAGCAGGACCGACCCGATCACGAGCGCGTCCCCGACGGGCCACGGCACGGCCTCAGTCACCGGCCGCCGGTCGAGGTGGATGAGGGGCACGTCGCTCTGCGGATCGATCGTGTCGTGCTGCTCGGCCAGCAGCGCCGCTCGCGCTGCGCGGCCTCGCCGCTGGAACCGACGCCGCGTCGTGGGAGCACCGTCGCGTGGGACCACGATGGGACCCGACAGCGGACGCCGACGGGCGGGTGCAGGCCGGAGAACTGCGGCAAGTGTTGGGTCGGCGAT
The DNA here is from genome assembly GCA_964657545.1 of uncultured Jatrophihabitantaceae bacterium. Classification (GTDB taxonomy): domain Bacteria; phylum Actinomycetota; class Actinomycetes; order Mycobacteriales; family Jatrophihabitantaceae; genus Jatrophihabitans. Next base: position 4,761 of record CAZZVT010000138.1, on the reverse strand, counting down.
CAAGGTAACCTTGCCGGCGACGTCGACGTCTACCCGAGCCGCGACCGGCGGCAGTGACGGGTCGGGTAGGACCAGCGCCGAATCGGGGGAGGTGCCCAGCGTGTAGCTGCCGGGGGCGAGCCGTCGTACGCGTCCCGCGCCAGGGCCGCCGACAACGCGCACCTCGACCGCACCGAACGGCTCGCGCAGCACGTCGACGGTCGGGGAATCGATGCCCAGTACCACCCCGTGCCGCAGCCGACTGGTGCTGACGGGCTCGTCCTGATCCAGGGCCTGTCCCCCGAGCCAGAGCACCGGCGCCTGCGTCGAGGGCCGCTCACCCACGAGCCCGAGTGGGTTGCCCACGAGCGGCTGCACCACCGACGGCGCGCTCAGGTGCAGGCTCGCCCCGATCTCGAGGGCGAGGTCGCGCACCCGCGCGTCCTCGTCGCAATCGATGGCAAGGTCGGTGGCCGAACCGTCGACGACCGCAGTCAGCAGCAGACGCACAGCAGCCCTTTCCGGTCATACCTCGGCGATCACCGTAACCGGCGCGGCTGAAGCCGGGCCGCGGCAAACGCAAAGCCCCGCAGGCAGGGCCTACGGGGCTGGCGCGTCAGTGTGGTGCGAACTAGATGCGGTCGCCCTCGCCGGTGGCCTCGGCGATGTTGTTGTGGTTCGTGCGCACGTCCTGCGCGGCACCCGTCAGGGCGGTGTGCAGGTGGTCGAGGTTGCGGCTGTATTCCTGCCAGGCGTGGCGGAAGTCGTCGGAGTACTTACCGGTCCACACGGCGCTGCCCACGTTGTTCGTCACCGTGGTCTTGATGTCCAGCGCTTCCTGGGCCTTCTGGTTGAAGGTGGTGTGCAGAGTGCGGAGGGTGTCGAGTTCGGCACCAACGGTTCCGGGCACGTGAGGCTCCTCTGTGTTGTGGTCGCGCTCCACAGCGCGAACGCTCAGGAATCAAGTAACTAAGACTCAGCTCACGCTGTCAAGTTGTACCGCCGGAGCCGCATCTTGCGATCGAGCGCATTCCGATGTCCGATGTTAGTTTGCTTCACATGGGAGGCGCCCAGAGTCCACCGGCCACGGTGGCTACCCGCGGCACGCTGCGCTCGCGCAGGCATTGGCGCGGGCGAAGGCGCTGCAGCCGCCGGTCGACGCCCGGCTCGACCCGCTCGTGTCGGCCATGACCGCGAAGGCATGGACGGGCGGGACGTCCGATGCCTTCATCGCGGATCTCAACGGCAACAAGAGGGCTTTGCACACCTCGAGCGAGGGGTGCATCGACAATCTGCAGCTGACCTACCAGCTGCAGCAGGAGTTGAAGAAGGACCCTAACGCCGGAGCGTATTTGATCCAGGGACTGAACGTTCCGGGGGCCGTGGGCTCGACCAACGCCCTTGCCGGGGCCATGTCCTTCGTCATCAATAGCGGCTATCAGGGCGACAAGAACAACGAGGACTTCAAGAAGGCCCAGGCCGCGGCGCTGTCGAAGGCGATGGGCATTGTGCTGGCCGCGCCGACCTTTGCAGTGCCGGAGAGTGCTCCGTGGACCGGCTACCTGCTCGACCAGGTCGAGGGCGCCGCCCTCGACAAGGTAGGCGAGGGCCGGACGGCGACGCAAAGGGCACCTACAACGCCTCCGCAGCGACCGCCGAGCGCAACCTGCAAATGATGGTCCTCAATTCGGTTGCGGCCAGCGGCGCCTTGGATCCGAAAAACTTTTCCAAGGCCGGGCCGCTTTACATCCCGCCGCCGGTGGCGAAGGCGCCCACCTCGTCTCCGACTCCGGCTGAGCTGTCGAACCTGCAGAACCAGTCAGCGCTCAAGCTGGGCAGTGACGGGAAGCCGGTGCGACCGACGCAATTCGACTTCACCAGCAACGCGTACGTGACCTGGGCTGCACAGGGTCAAAACCTGCAGAGTCTGCTCAACACCAACGTGACAGTGCCCTTCCGCGACAAGTTCCCGGCGCTGGGGGGTTGATGGTGCGGCGGCCGAGTCCACGGTGGTGCCTGCTCGTCGTCATTCTGACGATCCTCGCGTTGCTCATGTCCGCCTGCAGCTCCTCAGGGTCACCGAACTCCCCGACGGACGCCGCTCCGTCGTCCCCACCAACGAAGGGCAGCGCAGTGCCACTCCTGTGCGGTTTCGTCCCGAAGTCCAGCGTGCTCGAGGCGCTGGGGCGCTCCGACTTCACGGTGACCGGCAATGTGACGAAGGCCGCCCGACACAATGCCGACGGCACCGTGCTGGCCGGGGCCCGCTGCGCCGTGTCGGTGCCAGGCGGGGGAACCGTCCCGGCCTTGGAGATCCAGGTCGTGCCGCTGAAGGGCAATGCGGGCGCCGGCATCATCCGTGCCGCAGCCCTGGAGATGAACGCGCACTACCCGTCCAACGTCGGCATCGGCTTCGCGAACAACCTCGGCTACCAGAATCCGAACGGTCGTGAGTCGGCCGTGTCCGGTCTGCTGCGCGGGGACTGGATGCTGACGCTGAGCATCGCGATGCCCGGCGCCGGCCGGGACGCCATCGCCGACGTCATGGCGCTGGCCGAGGAGGTCGTGGCCGAGCTGAAGCTGCCGCTCAAGCCCACGACTCCCTACCCGAATGCGTATCCGAGCGGGCTGTCGCCGAGCGCAACGCCCACCAGCTGATGCCCCGGTCCAGGCGCTGCGCTCGTACACCCCTCGAGCGTCAACGCTCTCGGGCCGACCGGCAAGCAGGTGCGTGCCGACGTTGCTCGGGCGACCACCGGCTAGTACGTGTTTCCCGCGAGCGTGGGCGTCAGTACTCCCACCCGGAGTACACCTCGACGGTCAAGGGTACGAAGGTCACCGGTGCGGTGTCCTACCTCGACAACGGTTCCATGGTCGCCGGGGTGCGGCTGTATCGGCCCGAGCCGGGTCGTGATGCGGTGGCCGATGCTGCCGCGATCGCCCGGGCCGTGGCCGCGGCGCTGTGATCAGGTGCGGACCGCCCCGGTGAACGCGGGCTGCTGCCCGAGCGCCTGTCCGAGCGGGCTATCACCGAGCGTGCTCACGTGGGCGACGGCTCGACCGGCGCCCGTTCCGCGTACCGCTGCGGGCAGAGCGGTCGTGGCGCTTGTGCTGTTCGTGGCCTGTTGCGCTGCGGGTGGGTGCACCTCACGCAGCGGCGTGAGTCACGCGAGCTCGGCGGCTGCCCCGGCCGTTCTTCCGACGACAGCAAGCCGGGTGGGTCTGTTGTGCGGGTTCCTGTCCCGGTCCAGTGTCGAGACGGTGCTGGGGCGCCCCGATCTCGTCGTCAACGGGGGGCGGACCCCGGCCGCTGCCGTCAATGCCGACGGCACCACGTTCTCCCGCGCCATTTGCTCGGTGACGACGCCGGGGTATCCGGCAGGGCAGGCGCTGCCGTTCGATGTCGAGGTCCGCCCGGTCGCGATCACGAATCTCGGCATCGTCCAGACCGCGCACGCCTACGCGGCCAGCAACGATGGCTATGTCTATCCCGCGGGGGTCGGGACCGGATTCGCCTCGGACGAAGGTATGTCAGCGCACGGCAAGGCCTACTCGACCGTCGAGTCCGGGTTGCTGCGCGGCGACTGGGCCCTCACGCTGACCTTGGCCACGACGGTGAGCACCCGGGGCGACGATGCGCGTGATCCGCTGAGCGACGCGGTGGCCGTGATGCAGCAGGTGGCGAACACGTTGAAGATCCCCCTGCGGCCTACCAAGGGCTATCCCGAGGATTTCTACGCCGCGGATCCGACGCTGCCGAGGCCCGGCCCGTCCCGCTGAACGACGGCTGTCAGTGGGGCTCGGCGGGCGGGTCGGGTGACGCCGACAGGGGACGCTGGACGAACAGCACGTCGTGCCACCGATCGAGCTTCCATCCGACGCCGCGGTAGACGCCGACCGGTTCGAAGCCGAACGCATGGTGAAAGCCCTCGCTGGCGGGGTTGGGCAGCGTCATGCCGGCGACGGCCTGCCGAAAGCCGGCGTCGGCCAACCGCAAGAGCAGCACGTCGTACAGGGCCCTACCCACTCCACGCCGTTCGACGCCGTGACGTAAGTACACGCTGACCTCGCAGGTGAACCGGTAGGCGGCGCGGGACTTGAACTCGCCGCCGTAGGCGTAGCCGATCACCTGTTCGTCGTCCTCGGCCACCAGCCAGGCGTGGGCCCGCTGTGCAGCGATGATCCGGGCCGCCATCTCGTCGGCGTCGGGCGGATCGAGCTCGAAGGTGATCGCGGTGTCACGGACGTATGGTGCGTAGATCGCGGCGCACGCGGCCGCGTCGTCGGGCCGTGCGTCCCGGATTCTCACCGGATGAGACTAAAGCCGACAGCGCCCGCGGCACGGATTTGGACCTCCGCAAGTGCACGAGTAATGTCGAACCTCGTGCCCAGGAACATGTGGGCGCCAATGGTGTGCCCATGTCTAGCAAGTTCGGTGCAGCAGCTCGGCGATCGTTTGAGGATCGGCAGTGTGCGCCAGAGGAGACGGGCAAGACCACGCAGGACAAGCCGGCTCGGCAGAAATGTCGAGGCGGCCCGTGGACGGGGTACGACACGCCCGACCGCGGGGATCGGAAGGACTCATACGGGCCCCGGGAAACTTGGCCTGAGACAACACAAAAGCAGGGGTTTCGTGAAGCGGCGCGTCACGCGCAGCGGTGCGATATCAGCGAATTACCGACATACCGACCACGACACCAGCCAGAACCAGTCAGAGGGAGATTGCAGGCCGCATGCCTACGATCCAGCAGTTGGTCCGCAAGGGCCGGCAGGACAAGGTCG
>CAZZVT010000137.1:0-9572 GCA_964657545.1 uncultured Jatrophihabitantaceae bacterium | reverse complement strand
CTCACCGGCGACCTCGCCGTGCCGCGCGCGAGACGCGCACGCAACTCGGCCTGACACGGGCCGAACGAGCTCCACGCCGCCAGAACGATCCAACTGCGCGCCGCAGTTGCAGGAGGTCACCTACGCAGATCAGACGGATCTTGAGCGGCGGCCGTAGCTGCGCTGGATCCGAGAGTCGACGAGACGGCCGAGCTGTTTCGCTGAGGTGCGCGGAGGAGCCCCGCAACAGCCGTGGGCGGAGCCTGGATGTCACGCCGTCGGGTACGGGCAATGCACAGGCTGCGCGCGCACCATGGAGTGAGGTCGCGCGTCCAGAGATAGGCAGTCCCATGGCAAAGATCGATGTAACCAAGCCGAGCAGCACGCCGCGACCTCTCCGCATGCCCGCTCGCCCCCTCACGCCGTACCTGATGCTGGGCCTCGGTGGGTTCGATCTGCTCCAGCGCTCGCCCATCGGCGTGTTCTTCATCCTGATGGGCTGTTACCTGCTGTATCGCGGAAGGGGCGGACGCGTGACCGTCGTCGACTTGGGTTCGGTCGCCACCCGCCGCGCCGACGAGGTCATGGCGCCAGCCCCCACCGCCCTACCCGACTGGTGGACCATCGATCAATACCGCGGCCGAGTAGCGCCGGTCGGCGACGCCGAACAGTCAGCCTTTCCGCTCGTCGATCTGCAGGGCCAGGTCACCGGCGCCATCGCCCGCGCCGACCTGGATCAGGTTGCGCGCACCGGAACAGCCGACGTTCGACTGCGTGATGTGGCGCGGCGCGTCAGTCGTCGGACCATGGTTCTTGTCAGGCGGGATAGTTCCCTGAACGCGGTGGCCGGCCCGGTCGTGCACCATGATGCGATCGCCGTCGTGGTCAACGCCGACCAGCATCCACTCGGCGTGATCACCCGGTTCGAGATCGAGCAGGCGAAGCAACGCGCCGCATAAGCAGGCGGCTTGCGACACGCGCGGGATGCGGTTCAGCTGAACCAACCAGTTCGACGGATCGCGCAGGTGGATGTCCTGACGTCCCGCAAGCGCGCCGCCGACCGGTGCCGGCCGACGTCAGTCACTACGACCGATCTGGGTGCAGATGCAGACTTTGTTGCCCTGCGGGTCGGCCAACACCACAAATCGTGGCTTCCTCTCCTCCGACATCAGGGTTCCGCCGGCGGCAAGGCCGGCCTCGATCCGCTGGCTGGCGATCTCGGGGGGCACCCGCACGTCCAGGTGAAACCGCTGCGTCGGCTCAGCGTGCGGTTCGCAGTGCTGGAACCACAGTGTGGCAAGGTTTCCGTCGGCATCGACCAAGTCGTCGGCGAACCGTGGGTGCCGCTGCAAGCCGAGCACCGCAAGCCAGAACGGCCTGATCTCGTCGGCGTTCCACGTGTCCAGCCCGATCTCCAGCCGGGACACCACCGAAGGCTCGGCAGGAACGCCCATCGATGCAGCCAGCGCTGAGATCCGCCGAGCAAGTTCGACGTCACGCGCGGTCTTGGCCCAGACATCGTGACTCATCAGTCTGACGTTGAGGTGGTTGTAGCGCAGGTCGAGGTCCGGATGATGGTTCAGTTCTTCGGCGACCGCGCCGATGCCTGCCACCAGCTTGAGCCCAGTGGCGAAATCACGCGTGCGAAAGCGCGTTTCCAGCGCCTCATGGATCGAGCGCCAGTCAGGCAGATCCATCTCGGAGGTCTGGTCGCCGCTGAGGCGACCCGGCGGGGCAGTGGTCTCAGCCATGCGGTCACCCTGCCACGCGGCCAAGTACTTCGTCCGGTCGCCGACGGGGGCGAGTTCAACCGGTCGACGGATGCCGTCGCCGTAGGTCCCAATCCCACAGGCCGACCGAGGTGCGGACGTCGTCGATCCCGGTTGACCCGCTCCGATCATTGCCTGGTCCGGGTCGGCTCAAGAGAACTTGGAAATGAACGAAGGCCCCGGAATCCGGGGCCTTCGTCGTGGTAGCGGGGGTAGGATTTGAACCTACGACCTCTGGGTTATGAGCCCAGCGAGCTACCGAGCTGCTCCACCCCGCGTCGCAGGTACGACTCTACCGACGCGCCACCCGCGCTCCAAATCAGACCCGTCGGCTGATCGAGCTCGCAGACGCAGTCGCGTCGCTTCAGGGTCCTTTTGCGCGTAGTTGCGGTGCCCTGTGGCTACTATCGCCGCATGCCCAGCTACCGGATGCGGGAAGCAGCCGAGTTGCTCGGGGTCAGCGACGACTCACTGCGCCGCTGGGCCGACAGCGGACGCCTGTCGACCAGCACCGACGCAGCCGGACGTCGCGTGATCGACGGCGTCGAACTGGCCGAGTTCGCCCGCACGAACGCGTCGCCGGTTCCCGAGGCCGGCCCGGCGACGCGGGAGTCGGCGCGCAACCGCTTCGTCGGCCTGGTGACCCGCGTCGTCCGCGACACGGTCATGGCGCAGGTCGAGTTGCAGTGCGGGCCCTACCGGGTCGTGTCGCTGATGAGCCGCGAGGCTGCTGACGACCTGAACCTGGAACCCGGTGTCACGGCCATTGCCTCTGTCAAATCAACGAACGTCGTCATCGAGGTCAGCGAGACCTCGTGAAAGGTCGGTCAGCGTGAAGCGTGCTGTCGCAGGTGCCTCTGCCGTACTCCTGCTCGTCGCGGGATGCTCGTCCAGCGCAGGCGGCGGGGGTTCGTCCACCAGCCCGAGCGCCACGGGATCGTCCAGCTCGGCCGCGCTGTCCGGCAGCATCACGGTGTATGCCGCGGCGTCGTTGACGGAGGCGTTCGGCACCATCTCGACGGCGTTCGAGAAGGCGAACCCGGGCACCACCGTCAAGGTCACGTTCGGGGCGAGTTCGGACCTGTCGACGCAGATCACCCAGGGCGCGCCCGTCGACGTGTTTGCCTCGGCGTCGACGAAGAACATGACGTCGCTCGGTGCCACTGCGCTGAGCCCGACGAACTTCGTCAGCAACACGGCTGAGATCGCGGTGCCGCCGAGCAACCCGGGCAAGATCACCTCGATCACCGACCTCGCGAAGTCCGGCGTGAAGGTCGCGGTGTGCGACCCGGCGGTGCCGTGCGGCGTCATCGCCGCCAGCGTCTTCAAGAACGCCAAGATCACCGTCAAGCCGGTGGCACGCGAGGCCGACGTCAAGCACACACTCGCGATCGTCGAGTCGAACGAGGCCGACGCCGGGATCGTCTACGTGACCGACGTCCGCTCGGCAGGCAGCAAGGTCAAGGGCATCCCGATCGCCGACAGCATCAACGCCAGCACCGAGTACCCGATCGCGCCGCTGTCGTCGGCAAAGAACGCGCCGCTGGCGAAGGCGTTCGTGGCTTACGTCCTGTCCTCGGCGGGCAAGGCCGTGCTGACCGCGGACGGCTTCAAGAACCCGTGACCCGTCGACGTGCCCGGGCCCGCCGATCGGCAGGTCTGGGCACGCCGCTGATGATCGTCCCGCCGGCGCTGCTGGCGGTGCTGTTCCTCGCGCTGCCCACCCTGGCGCTGATCATCCGCACGCCGTGGCACCGGCTCGGCGCGATCTACCGCGACCAGGGCGTCTGGACGGCCCTGCGGCTCTCGATCGAGTCCTCGCTCGAGGCGCTGGCGATCTCGCTGCTGATCGGTGTCCCGCTGGCCTGGATGCTCGCGCGGTTCCGCGTTCCCGGCATGGGCGTCGTGCGGGCGATCGTGACGATCCCGCTCGTGCTGCCCCCGGTGATCGGCGGCGTGGCGCTGTTCAACGCGTTCGGCCGCAACGGGATGCTCGGCGATGCCATCCATGCCGTGTTCGGCCGCGACCTGCCGTTCACGTATCCCTCGATCGTCGTCGCCCAGACGTTCGTGGCGATGCCGTTCCTGATCGTGACCGTCGAGGGTGCGTTCCGTACGGCCGACCGCGGTATCGAGGAGGCCGCGGCCACGCTTGGCGCGTCACGCAGCCGGATCTTCCTGCGCGTCACGCTGCCGATGGTGCTGCCCTCGATCCTGGCCGGGTCGGTGCTGTGCTGGGCGCGGGCGCTCGGTGAGTTCGGCGCGACGCTGCTCATCGGCGGCAACAACCCGGGCGTCACCCAGACCCTGCCGACAGCGGTGCTCACCGTGTTCGGCAACAACCCCGCCGACGCGCCTGCGCTCAGCCTGCCGCTGATCGCGGTGGCCGTCGTGGTGCTCGGCGCGATGCGCGACAGGTGGCTGCGGCCGGTGGCTGCGTCGTGAGCCTGATCATCAGCGGACGGGTCCGCCGCGGCGAGTTCGAACTCGACGTGTCGCTGGACGCCGAACCGGGCGACGTCGTCGCCGTGCTCGGCCCCAACGGAGCGGGCAAGTCGACGTTGCTGCGGCTGCTCGCCGGGTTGCTGGCACTCGACGCGGGGGAGGTGCGTCTGGGCGCGACGGTGTTCGACGACGGCCGGCACTTCGTCGACCCGCAGCACCGGCGGGTCGGCGTCGTCTTCCAGGACCACCGGCTGTTCCCGCACTTGCGGGTGCTCGACAACGTGGCCTTCGGTGCGCGGTCGCGTGGGGTCGCGGCGGCGGCGGCGCGATCGGGCGCGCAGGGCTGGCTCGAGCGGCTCGGGCTCGCCGACCTCGGGCGCCGCTACCCGCGCGAGCTGTCCGGCGGCCAGGCCCAGCGGGTCGCGCTGGCGCGGGCCCTGGCCTGCGAGCCGGACGCGCTGCTGCTGGACGAACCGCTCGCCGCGCTCGACGTCCAGACCAGAGCTGAGGTGCAGGGTGAGCTGCGTCAGCACCTCGCTGCCTTTGCCGGGCCGACGTTGATCGTGACGCACGACCCGATCGAGGCGCTGCTGCTGGCCAACCGTCTCGTCGTGCTCGAACAGGGTCGGGTGGTGCAGGAGGGCTCACCCGCCGAGATCACGACCCGCCCATTGACGCCCTATGTCGCTCAGCTCGTCGGGATGAACCTGTTCGCAGGCCGGGCCGAGGGCGGTCGGGTCGCGCTCGACGGTGGCGGTGAGCTCTGGGCGGCCGACGCGCCGGACGGTCCGGTCCTGGCTGCCCTGCGTCCGTCGGCGATCACCGTGCATCAGGCTCGGCCGACGGACACGAGTGCGCGCAACGTGTGGGCGGCGCGCATCGCCACGCTGGCACCACTCGGCGACCGCATCCGGGTGACGGTGGAGGGCGCGCCGTCGGCGGCGGTCGACGTCACCGCCACGGCGGTGGCCGAGCTGGAGCTGACGATCGGGCGGGAGGTGTGGCTCAGCGCGAAGGCCACCGACGTCAGCGCCTATCAGGCGACCTGATCGCGTCTGGCAGGCTCGACGGATGCCCGTCCACGTCACCGTCCGCTACTGGGCCGGCGCCAAGAGGGCGGCCGGTCGCGAGCAGGAGGCATTCGATGTCTCGACGCTCGCCGATCTGCGGACCGCACTGCGGTCGCGGCCCGCGCTCGCCGCGGTGAGCACGGTGGCGTCCTTGCTCGTCGACGGCGCGCGTGTTCCGGAGACCGCGCCGTTGCACGACGGCGCCCAGATCGACGTGCTGCCGCCCTTTGCGGGTGGCTCGTAGCACGACGTGCGAACGGTGTTAATCGACCGGTCACACGCTCCGTCGACCATGAGGACATGAGCGAGTACGTCACCAACGAGTCGTGGGTGCGAACCCTGGGCCGTCTCGACGCCATCGACGAGATCGCCGACCAGTTCGAGCGTCGAGCGCCCACGCCGTCACTGCCGATGGACCGTGCCGTGGCTACGCGGGATGCGGCCGCACGTTGGCCCAGGTCGGCCCGCGGCTGGCGCTCGTTGGGGCGCCTGCATCCTCGCTCGCTCGAGGATCGCCTCGCTCGGTAGCGCACCGGTCGGCAGGCTGACCCTAGGGTGAGCCGGTGGGCGTCGCGACCGTGCTGGCCGTCGTCGCAGGTGTACTGGCCCTGCTGGCGATCGCGGCGGCGATCGTCTTCCTCGTGCTGTGGCGCCGCACCCGCAGCCGGTTGCTCGCACTCGAACTGAGCCTGCGTCCGCTGCCGCGTACCGGCGCGGTCGAGAAGGCCGGTCGTGTCGTGCGCACCGTGGTCACGCAGGCCACCCGCGTGCGCGATCACGGCGTGACGCAGCTGTTGTCGACCTCGCTCGAGGAGCTCGTGCGCTGGGCGCGCGCCGACCGTGAACGCATCGTCACGCTGGCCGACGCCGACGGCCGGGTGACGCTGTTCTTCTCCGACATCGCCGACTCGACCGCGCTCAACGAACGGCTGGGTGACGACGAATGGGTGCGGGTGCTGCGCGGGCACGATCGGCTTGTCCGCCGCGAGATCCAACGCTGCGACGGTGTGGTCGTGAAGACGATCGGTGACGGCTTCATGGCTGTCTTCGCCCACGCCGACCAGGCCGTCGACGCTGCCGTCGCGGTGCAGCAGGCCATGATCGGCACACGGCGTCGCCCGCAGCTGTCGGTGCGCATCGGGCTGCACACCGGTACCGCGATCAGCACCGGCGACGACTACCTCGGTCGTAACGTCGCGCTCTGTGCGCGTATCGCCGCGCACGCCGACGGGGGACGTGTTCTGGTCAGCGCGGACACCAGGGCGGCAGCATCGGTCACCGATGTCGAGTTCGTGCCCGAGGGCAGCGTCGAACTGCGTGGCATCAGCGGATCCGTCGAGCTGTTCTCGGTGACGGCGGCCGGTTAGCCGGGCGCGTCCAGCCCGAGCCGACGCTGCTCGACGATCAGGCAGCGGTTCTCGACGTAGAGCAGCCCGGCGTCCTCGGCGATCGTGCGGGCTTCGGCCGAGCTGATCTGCAGCTGCAACCAGAGGGCGGACGCGCCGCAGGCGACGGCCTGGCGGGCACTGTCGGGCGTCTGCTCCGACGGGCGGAACACGTCGACCAGACCGATCTGCTCGGGCACGTCGGCAAGCGAAGCAAATGTGGTCAGGCCGAGGATCTCGCCGCCGCGCGGGTTGACCGGGATGATGCGCCAACCGTGCGCGCTCATGTGCGCCGGGACGTAGTGCGCGGGCTTGGCCGGATCGGCGCTCGCGCCGACGACGGTGATCGTGTCGTAACGGCGCAGGATCTGCTCGACCGTCGCATCGGTGTCCACTCGCTCACGATACGTTCGTCGGTGTGATCGGACCCGGAGATCTTGCGTGGACGCCGGCGACCCCGGAGCTCGTAGCACCTCCCGTGGCGGCTGCACTCGGTGGACTCGACGTCCTCGCTGCGGCCATCGACCCGGACCTTGCGGACACCGCGGAGTTCTGTGCCCGCTACGGCGTCGAGCTCGCCGACTCGGCCAACTGCGTGATCATCGCCGGACGTCGCGGCGAGGCGACCCGCTATGCGGCCTGCGTCGTCCTGGCAACGACGCGTGCCGACGTCAACGGTGTGGTGCGCAAGCGCCTCGACGCCCGCAAGGCGTCGTTCGCGCCCATGGACGATGCGGTGCGGCTGACCGATATGGAGTACGGCGGCATCACCCCGATCGGCCTGCCCGCCGACTGGCCCGTTCTCGTCGACGCCGCTGTGCTTGCCCGCGACGCCGTGGTCATCGGCAGCGGTCTGCGCAGATCCAAGATCGCTGTGACGCCTGGGCTCCTGGCCGCGCTGCCGAACGCCGAGGTCATCGAGGGATTGGCCTCGTAGAGCGCAGTTGCTCAGCCCTGATCGCGCAAAGCGGCCGGCAGGAGTTGCGCTCCCGCGCCTGCGTTCGCTGTCTGGTCCGCCGGATTGAAGATCGCGCAGCGCTTGAGCGACAGGCACCCGCAGCCGATGCACGAGTCCAGACCGTCTCGCAGCGAGGTCAACGCCTCGATCTGCGCGTCGAGGCGCGTGCGCCAGGTACGCGACAGCCGGGTCCAGTCCGCCCGGGTAGGGGTGCGCCCGTCCGGCAGCGTGGCGAGCGCGGCGGCGACCTCCTCCAGCGCCAGCCCGACGTTGCGCGCAGCGCGGATGAACGCCAAGCGGCGTAGGACATGGCGTTCGTAGCGGCGCTGGTTGCCGGCTGTGCGGGTCGACTGCACCAATCCCTCGCGCTCGTAGTACCGCAGGGCCGACGGCGCGAACCCGCTGCGCGCGCTCACCTCGCTGACGGTGAGCAGATCGGAAGGACGCACCTGCCTCGTTCCTCCTGACCTGACGTTGACGTCAGCTACTCGGCGCGGCCAGTCTCTCGAGCACGGCGTCGTGCAGCAGCCCGTTGGTGGCGACGGCGTTGCCGTGCAGCACGCCGTCGTGGCCGTCGAGTCCGGTGAATAGTCCGCCGGCCTCGGTGACGACGGGGTACAGCGCGGCCATGTCGTAGATCTCGAGTTCCGGCTCGGCGGCGATGTCGACGGCGCCCTCGGCCACGAGCATGTAGGACCAGAAGTCGCCAAACGCTCGGGTACGCCAGGCATCGGTCAGCAGCGAGGTGAACCCGGCATGCCGAGCGCCCCACGCCTCGTCACCGCTGAACGACGAGTACGACACGCTCGCGTCGGCGACCGCGGCGACGCGCGACACCGACAGCCGTCGAGCGGGCGCGCCGAAGACCGACGTCCAGGCGCCGCCGCCCTGCATCGCCCACCAGCGGCGGCCGAGCGCAGGCGCGGAGACCACGCCCACCACGACGGAATCGCCGTCCATCAAAGCGATCAGGGTTGCCCAGACCGGCACGGCGCGGACGAAGTTCTTCGTTCCGTCGATGGGGTCGATCACCCAGCGCCGCGACGACAAACCGGCCGAGCCGAACTCCTCCCCGAGCACGGCGTCGGCGGGCCGCTCGCGCGACAGCCGGTCCCGGATCGCCTGCTCGACCGCCTTGTCGGCGTCGCTGACCGGCGTGAGATCGGGTTTGCTCTCGACGACCAGGTCGGCCGCGCCGAACCGAGGCAGCGAGATGGCGTCGGCGTCGTCGGCCAGCAGGCGGGCGAGCGCGAGGTCCGCGACGTAATCGGGCACGAGCGCAGGCTAGCGGTCGGTAACGTCCCCCCGTGCAGAATCGGCTGGTGATCTCCCAACGCGGACAGGTGCCGCCGTTCCAGGTGATGCGCGTCCTGGACGCCGTGGCCGCCCGCCGCGAGGCCGGGTTGTTCGTCGCCGACCTGTCGGCGGGCCAGCCGTCGACGCCGGCGCCCGCTCCCGTGCGCGCGGCGGCGACCCGCGCGCTGGACACCGACCGCATCGGCTACACGACCGCGCTCGGGCTGTGGCCGCTGCGCCGCGCGATCGCCGGCCACTACCGCGACCGGGTCGGGCTCGACGTCGACCCGCAGCAGGTTGCGGTGACCACCGGGTCGTCCGGCGCGTTCCTGCTCGCGTTCCTGGCCGCCTTCGAGCACGGCGACACCGTGGCCATGGCCCGCCCTGGCTATCCCGCCTATCGCAACATGCTCGCTGCGTTGGGCTGCCGCGTGCTGGAACTGCCGTGCGGTCCGCAGACCCGCTTCCAGCCCACCGTCGCCCAGCTCGACGCGTTGCCCGAAGCGCCCGCCGGGCTCGTCCTGGCCAGCCCCGCGAACCCGACCGGGACGATGGTGGCGCCCGAGGAGATGGCAGCGCTCACTGCCTGGTGCGACGCGCACGGCACCCGCCTGATCAGCGACGAGATCTATCACGGCATCACCTTCGGACAGCGTGCGTCGAGCGCGTG
>CAZZVT010000136.1:0-9639 GCA_964657545.1 uncultured Jatrophihabitantaceae bacterium | reverse complement strand
CCGCGAGCGTCGCTCGATGACACATTCGCTCCGCGAGCGTCGCTCATCGACCCTCGTAGACGGCGGGGCGCTTGTCGCGGAACGCGAGGTACGCCTCGCGCGAGTCGTGCGTCGTGCGGTTGACGGCGAGGTGGGAGGAGATCAGGTCGAGGCTGGTACGGAAATCGATGCGCTGCGACTGGTAGGCCGCGCGCTTGATCATCCGCAGCGCGACCGGCGGGCCGGCGGCGAGGCGGGCGGCGAGTGCGTAGGTCGCGTCCATCAGCTCGTCGGGGGCGTGCACGCTGTTGAGCATGCCCAGCTGCTCGGCGCGCTCGGCGTCGATCATGTCGCCGGTGAGCAGCAGTTCGAGCGCGCGGGCCATGCCGATCAGGCGGGGGAGCAGCCAGCAACCGCCGTCACCGGGAACCAGACCGACCTTGACGTAGGACATCGCCATCCGAGCGGTGGTGGAGGCCAGCCGCAGGTCGCACATGAGCGCCATGTCGAGCCCGGCACCGACGGCGGGCCCGTTGATCGCCGCGATGACCGGCTTGTCGACGGACTCGAGGGTCAGCGGCACGCGGTGGATGTGCTCGGTCAGGGTCAGCTTGCGATCGAGCGTGCTCTGCTCGGTGTCCTCGAGCCACTCCAGGTCGATTCCCGAGCAGAAGCCCGCCCCGGTGCCGGTGACCACGATGACGTTCACCGCGTCGTCGCGCTGCGCCTCGGCGAGCCGGTCGGCCCACTCGTCCACCATGGGAAGGGTGAAGGCGTTGCGCTGAGCGGGACGGTTGAGACGGATCGTCGCCACCTTGTCGGTGACGTCGTACTCGAGATCAGACATTCGTCGTCCTTCCACCGTCGCCCTGCGACCCGGTTGACGGCAGGGGAACCCACGAAGCATAATGCATAATATTTCGCGTCGCAAAGAGAGTGGTCATGACCTCACACACCGGCTCCACCCCGTCCACGGTCGGCGTCGTCGCCGCTCGAAACGCCGTCCGCCACGAGATCGGCACAAGCCCGTTCGGGCCGCAGGACGAGATCGGCATGCTCAACCTGATGACCGACCAGTCGCGAGCCGCGGCCCTGGCGGCCGCCGACGCCAGCACCATCTACGACCTGTCGGTCGACTACCACGTCGGCATGCCGTCGTGGGCCGGCCTGGGTGACCCGACGTATCAGATCTGGATGTCGCACACCCCGCCCGGCAGCGTGAACGAGGACGTCCTGAGCCTGGGCGCCCAGCAGAACCAGCTGGTCACCTACTCCGGCGACTGCATCTCCATGTACACCCACACCGGCACGCACTTCGACAGCCTCAACCACTTCGGCCTCAACGGCTCGGTGTGGAACAACGTGTCGGCCGCCGAGCACCTCGGCTCCCGGCACTGGCTCAAGAACGGCGCCGACCGCCTGCCGCCGGTGATCGCGCGCGGCATCCTGCTCGACGTCGCCGCCGCCGCGGGGGTCGACCTGCTGCCCGACTCGCACCGGATCACCCCCGAGGAGATCCAGTCGGTGCTCGACAAGCAGGGCAGCGAGATCCACGTCGGCGACGTCGTGCTCATCCGCACCGGCCGCATGCAGGTGTGGAACGACGGCCCGAAGTACCTCTACAACGAGGCCGGGCTCGACCGCGAGGCCGCGATGCTGATCGCCGAGGCCGGCGCCATGGTCATCGGCGCCGACAACGTGGCCCTCGAGGTCATGCCCACCGTCGACCCCGAGAACTGGCATCCGGTCCACACCTACCTGCTCGGCGAGTGCGGCGTCCCGATCATGGAGAACGCCTGGCTCGAGGAGATCGCTGCGGCCAAGCTGTACGAATTCATCTTCTTCGGGGCCGGTCTGAAGCTCCGCGGGGCGACCGCATCGCCGATGCGTCCGCTGGCCTTCCCGATCCTGCCCGGCGTCACTGTCGAACCGCCAACAGTGGCTTAAGCTGCGCACGGTCGGACAATCGAAGTGGAGAGCCAGCCCATGACCGACACCTCGGCGCTGCACCTGACCGTCGCGTCCCGGGTCGCCGAGCATCTTCGGTCCGAGATCCGACGCGGCGTGCTCCCGGCCGGCGCACCACTGCGGCAGAACGAGGTCGCCTCGCGCCTGGGCGTCAGCAGCACGCCGGTCCGCGAGGCCTTCCAGATGCTCGAACGGCAGGGCCTCGTGACCCGCGAGGGCCGTCGGGGCGTGCAGGTCGTGCGTCCATCGACCCGGGACCTCATGAACACCTACGAGGTGCGCGGCGCGCTCGAGGGACTGGCCGCGCGGCTGGCCGCCGTGCAGCTGTCCGACGCCCAGATCGCCGAGATCACCAAGACGATGCGTCAGATGCACTCCCCGCGCGTCGCGCAGGACGCCTTCCTGCGGTTGAACACGCTGTTCCACACCCAGATCGCGCAGGGCTGCGGCAATGCGCGGCTGGCCGACCTGATCGTGGCCGAGCAGGCCTCGACGACCTCGTTCGTCGTCTTCCTCGGAGTCGATCCGTCCAGCGCGCACGAGGCCGAGGGCGAGCACCAGGCGATTCTCGACGCGCTGGCGGCGCGCGACGCGCCCGCCGCGGCGCTGGCGATGTCGACCCACCTCGTGGCACGGGTCGACGCGCTGCGCGAGCGCCTCGACGCGGCCGAGGAATCGGCCGA
Organism: uncultured Jatrophihabitantaceae bacterium; assembly: GCA_964657545.1. Taxonomy (GTDB): domain Bacteria; phylum Actinomycetota; class Actinomycetes; order Mycobacteriales; family Jatrophihabitantaceae; genus Jatrophihabitans. Next base: position 7,009 of record CAZZVT010000136.1, on the reverse strand, counting down.
GGTGCCGGTCGACGACCCCGCGGACGGCGCCCTGCTCAACTCCTGAGCGGCGACGCAGGGCCGGATCGGCCCTTGCACCGCAGGAACATTATGCATAATGTCATTCACCTCGGGTTGTTCGTCGATTGCCTGCCGACCACGCTCCGCCCGCCCACGTCACCGTGTCGATTGGTTCGCTTGTGATCGATGTCTTCAGCCACTTCGTCCCCCCGGACGTCCTGGCCCGCTTCCGCACGCTGTCGCCGGAGCTGCCAGCGCTCGCTGCCTTCACCGCACTGCCCGAGCTCTGGGACATCGAGGCCCGGCTGCGCTCGCTCGAGCCCTTCCCCGAACTGCAGCAGATCCTCAACTTCGGCAACCCGCCGGTCGAGACGTTCGGAACGCCCCAGGTGGCCGCCGAGCTGGCCCGCACGGCCAACGAGGCGCTCGCGGCGCTGTGCGCCGAGCACCCGGAGCGGTTCCCGGCCTTCACCGCGGTGCTCCCGATGTCCGACGTCGAGCTGGCCATGGCCGAGCTCGAGCACTCTCACGACGTCCTGGGCGCCCGCGGCATCCAGATCTACACCAACGTGCTCGGTCGGCCGGTCAGCGATCCGCGCTACCGCCCGATCTTCGAGGCCATGGCCGCCCGCGACCTGCCGGTGCTCGTGCACCCCTACCGCACCCCGCAGACAGCCGACTACGCAGAGGAAACGCTGTCCGAGCACGAGGTGTGGTTCACCTTCGGCTGGCCCTACGAATCGAGCGCCTTCGCGGCCCGCATGGTGTTCAGCGGCATCTTCGAGCAGCTTCCCGACCTCAAGATTGTGCTGCACCACTTCGGGGGCATGATCCCGTCGTTCGCGGCTCGCATCGACCTGGGCTTCCAGCAGATCTTCACCGGCCCCGGCGGTGCGAACCCGGTCGCCGAGCGGGCGGGCGTCACCGGGCCCGTCTCGTCGCACTACCGCCGCTTCTACGCCGACACCGCGCTCAACGGGCTGGTCGCCGGGTTGCGCGCCGGCTACGACTTCTTCGGCCCCGAACGTTCGGTCTTCGGCACCGACGCGCCGTTCTGCCAGGACGGTGGCAGGGCGTTCGTGGCCGACACGCTGGCCGGGATCGACGCCCTCGACCTGCCGGCCGACCAGCGCGCGCGGCTGCTCGAGGGCAACGCCGTGGAGTTGTTCGGCCTCGCTGCCCCCGCCCGATCGGACGCCGACCGATGACCGTCTGGAGCACCTCATGACAGCACCGTCCGTCCTGGACCTCGGCCAACAACCGCTCGCCGGGTTCGCGCTCGCCACCATCGCGCGTGGTGCCGGCTCGGCACCCGCGCTGGTGCTGGACGGCGACGTCGTCGACCTGCGCTCGGCCGCCGCCGCGGCCGGGATCGACCTCGTCGCCGACAACCCGCACTTCGGGGTCCTGGAGCTGCTCGAGACCTGGCCGCAGTCCTTCGACGCGCTGCAGCGGGTCGCCGAGTTCGTGACGTCGGTCGGGATCGACGACGACCGGCTGCACCCCCACCGCGCGGGTGCACGCGTGCTGCCGCCGGTGCCGCGCCCGTCGAAGATGGTGTACTCGGCCCAGAACTACCCGGACCACGTCGAGGAGATGCGCAAGGCGCGCAAATTCGGCTTCAACGACGTCGACGTCGACCAGGACCGCGACTTCAAGGGCACCCGCGAGGGCGGGGCCCGTCCGTACATGTTCCTCAAGGCGCCGAGCTGCCTCACCGGCCCGTACGACGACGTCGTCCTGCCGCCCGAGGTCGACCAGATGGACTGGGAGGTCGAGCTCGCGGTCGTGCTCGGCCGCTCAGCCACCCGCGTCTCGGCCGACAGAGCCATGGAGCATGTCGCCGGGTTCATGACCACGAACGACTTCTCGGCCCGCAACCTGCTGTTCCGCCCCGACCGCGAGCGGTTGCGCTCGGACTGGTTCGGCGGCAAGAGCCACGACGGGTTCGCACCGATGGGCCCGGTCCTGGTTCCGGCGGCCTTCGTGGCCGACCACCTCGACCTGCGGTTGCGGCTGTCGGTCAACGGCGAGACCCGGCAGGACGGCAACACCGGCCACCTGATCTTCAACCCGGCCGAGCAGATCGAATTCGCCTCCCGGCACACCACTTTGGTCCCCGGTGACATCCTGGCTACCGGGACACCCGGTGGCGTGGGTCAGGGCACCAACTCCTTCCTGGCGATCGGCGACGTCGTCGAGGCCGAGGTGCAGGGGCTCGGCGTCCTGCGGAACCGGATCGTGGCCCCACCCGCATGGATGACGAGAGGAAACGAGACAGCGTGACCGACGTGGCGTTCCACCCTGCGGCCAGGGACCGGCCGAGCACCCCCATCACCCACGTGCGCTACGTGGCCGAGGCGGTTCCCGACCTGCGGGCCTCCGTCGACTTCTACGGCGGTGTCTGGGGCCTGACCGAGGTCGAGCGTGACGGCGACGTCGTGTTCTTCGCCGCCGAGGGCAGCGACGAGCCCTACGTGCTGCGGCTTCGCTCCGCGCCCGACAAGCACCTCGACCTCGTGTCCTTCGCCGTCGCTGACCGCGCTGGCGTCGATGCACTCGCCGAGACGCTCACCTCGGCCGGCGTGCGGGTCGACCGCGAACCCGGCGCCCTCGACACCCCGGGCGGCGGGTACGGCCTGCGCTTCTTCGACCCCGACGGCCGGTTGGTGGAGCTGTCCACCGACCTCACGCCCCGCGCCGCCCGCGAGCTGGAGCCCGGCGAGTCGATCCCGCGCAAGGTCAGCCACGTCGTGATCAACAGCGCGAGCATCGACACCACGGTCGCCTTCTACGAGCAGAAGCTCGGTTTCCAGGTCATCGACTGGCTCGGCGACTTCATGGCGTTCCTGCGCGTCGGCACCGATCACCACATGCTGGCCATCACCCGCGCCCCGCACTCGTCGTTCAACCACATCGCGTTCGACATGCGCGGGCTGGATGAGTACCTGCGCGGCACCGGGCGCCTCATGCGCCAGGGCGTTCGCCCGGTCTGGGGTCCCGGCCGCCACGGCCCCGGCAACAACACCTTCTCCTACTTCGTCGACCCGAACGGCAACGTCGCGGAGTACACCTCGGAGCTGCAGCAGCTCGGCCCCGACGACCCCTACTGCGGTCGGGTGTGGACACCGTCGCCGGAGGACAACGACCAGTGGGGGACGGGCGGGCTGATGGACGAGTTCCTGCCGTTCGCGATCAATCAGCCCGACCCGCACCTGTGGACCCCGTCGCCGGTCTGACCGGCGACGTCGAAGGAAGGACAGCACCGATGAGAGTCACTGTCGACCGCGCGCGCTGCGAGGGTCATGGGGTGTGCGAGGAGATCGCCCCCAAGGTCTACCGGCTCGACGACGAGGGGGAGCTCGAGATCCTGACCGACCCCGTTCCCGCCGACCAGGAGCAGAAGGCCGAGTCCGGCGCGCGGCTGTGCCCGGTCGCGGCGCTGACCGTCACCCCAACGTGACCACGGCGCTTCGCTCGGTCGTGGTGGTCGGTGCGTCGATCGCCGGCACCAGTGCGGCCGACACGCTGCGCGCCGAGGGTTTCGACGGTGCGATCACCCTCGTCGGCGACGAACCGCACACCGCGTACGCGCGCCCGTCGCTGTCGAAGGCCATGCTGCAGGGCCACGAGACGCCCGAGTCGATCCTGCTGCCCGCCCAGGGCAGCGACGTCGAGGTGCTGACCGCGACCCGCGCGGTGTCGCTCGACCTCGACGCCCGGCTGCTGACCGTCGAGCGCGACGGCGAGCGTTCGACGCTGCCGTTCGACGGCATCGTCCTGGCCACCGGTGCCCGCGCCCGCTCGCTGGCCGCGCCCGAGCAACGCGGCGAGTTCGTCGTGCGGTGCCTCGACGACAGCCTGGCACTGGCCGCGGCGCTGGCCGGCGCCCGACGCGTCGCCGTGCTCGGTGGTGGCTTCCTCGGTATGGAGCTCGCCTCCAGCGTGCGGGCGATGGGTCTCGAGGTCACCGTCGTCGACGTCGCGCCCCCGCTGCTGCGGCAACTCGGTCCGACGCTGTCGGACCTCGTGGTGTCGGCTGCCCGCGATCACGGTGTTCAGCTCCAGACGGCCCCGGGCGGAGCTGCGCTCGATGGTCGGTCCGAGATCACCGGCATCCGAGTGGCCGACGGCCGGGTGTTCGCCGCCGACGTCGTCATCAGCGCCGTCGGCGACCTGCCGAACGTCGAATGGTTGACAGGTTCAGGTCTGTCCTCGGCCGGTCCGTTGCCGACAGGTCCGGGGGGACAGGTTGCTCCCGGGGTTGTTGCAGCAGGTGACATGACAGGTTCGGCCGACGCCCTGACAGGTTTGTTGACGCGTACGCCGCACTGGCACGCTGCCATCGGACAGGGCCGGATCGCGGCTCGCACCCTGCTGCGGGGCGCACCCCAGTCGGCGACCCCCGACATCCCGTACTTCTGGACGGAAGGCTTCGGCCTGGAGGTCAAGATCACCGGAACGATCCCGGCCGGCGTCGAACCGACGGTGCTCGAGGGCTCGCTCGCCGACCGCAATGCCCTGCTTCAGTGGGCCGGGCCCGCCGGTCCCGTCGCCGCCGCCTCGATCAATCACCGCATGCCTTTGGTGAAGCTCAAACGCCTCGCCGCATCCCAGCCCGTCCGCACGCCGGAGGTCTCCCAGTGACCAGCACCCTGCCCACGTCCTCGGTCGATTTCTTCTCCGACGAGGTCATCCGCGAGCCCTACGAGCTCTACCGCGAGCTGCGCGAGATGGGGCCGGTGGTGCGCCTCGAGCAGCACGGTGTCTGGGCGGTCACCCGCTACGACGAGGCCAAGCAGGCGACGTCGGACTGGGAGAACTACTCCTCGGCACAGGGCGTGAGCCTCACCGACTTCACCAACGTGACCATCCGCGGCACGACGCTGGCCAGCGACCCGCCGCTGCACGATCACCTGCGCAATGTCGTCGGTGACAGGTTGACGCCACGCGCGTTGCGTCCGATGCGCAGCGACATCCAGCAGGTCGCCGACGAGCTCGTCGAGCGGGTCGTCGCCATGAAGTCCTTCGACGCAGTGGCCGACCTCGCACGCGTGATGCCGATGCGCATCGTGCCGGACTTCGTCGGCTGGCCCGAGGAGATCCACGACAAGCTGCTGCCCTGGGCGGCCGCCGGCTTCGACACCATGGGTCCGGACAACGCCCGCTGTCAGCACGCCATGGGCGCGCGCCGCGAACTGTTCGAGTACGCGGTCGGCCTGACCGAGTCCCGCAACCTCAAGCCCGGCAGCCTCGGCGCCGGCGTGCTCACCGCGCTCGACAACGGCGAGATCGAGCGCGAGCAGTGCACGGCCCTGCTGCTCGACTACCTGGTGCCGGCGCTCGACACCACGATCAGCGCTGTCGGCAACGCGATCTGGCTCTTCGGCCGCTACCCGGAGCAGTGGGACAGGGTCCGCGCTGATCCCTCGCTCATCCCGAACGCCTTCAACGAGGCGCTGCGCATCGAGTCGCCGGTACGGGTGTTCTCCCGGGTCACGACGAGGGACACCGAGATCGGCGGGGTCACCATCCCGGCCGACGAGCGGGTGGTGCTGCTGTGGGCCTCGGCGAACCGCGACGAGCGGCAGTTCGAGAGCCCCGAGACCTTCGACGTCACCCGCGAGAACGCCAACGCCCACCTGTCGTTCGGGTTCGGCGTCCACGGCTGCGCCGGGCAGGGCCTCGCCCGCCTCGAGGGCCACGCCGTCCTGAGCGCCCTTGCCTCACGCGTTGCCAGGTTCGACATCGGCGAAACGTCACCGTTGATGAACAACGTGATCCGCGCGCTCGAGACACTGCCGGTCACGATCACGCCTGCCGGCTGACCGTCCTGCCGGGCATTTGACAGGTTCGCCCCAGCGCGAGCCGAACGAGGCTACCGCGATAACTACAGAGCGTAATGGCGTCACTCACCAGGCGTAATCCGCCTGGCTGCTGGCCCGGACGAAGAGCAGCAATTCCGGGCTTTTCGGCCCGCCTCTGTGGTTCGGGTGTTGTGTGAGTTGCGTATGAGGCAATGCCCAGGTCTAATACGACGCACTGCATCGGGACGTGATCACGGGGGCCGAGGCGGTGGCAGTGATAGCGGCAATTGTGCCCACCGTGATCCTCGGAGACGCCCGTGCTCGGCAGAAGTGCTTTCCGGCGGCGACGCGACCCCTCAGCCGGTCGACGTAAGCCTGTCGTCTCCTACGTGGATCCGGGCCGGTACGGGCGGTTGCGCCGGCCGGTCGCCGCCGCCGTGCCCCCCATCCTGGTACTCGCCGTCGTCTCCATCGCGTCCGTCGCGGCGCAGACCGTGGCCGCGAGCCCGGCCGACGCGGCCACTGCCGGCTGTACGCCGGACACCGGCTACACCAATTGCCAGGTCATCACCTATTCCGGCGCCGACCAGGGTTTCGCGGTGCCGACCAATGTGTCATCCATCGGGGTCAAGTCATGGGGTGCGGGCGGCGGCGGCGTCGACTCGGCCTACTACACCGCCAACGCCGGTGGTGGCGGCGGCGGCTTCGCGTCCGGGACGCTCGCCGTCACGCCGGGCCAGCAGCTGACCGTCGTCGTCGGCCAGGGCGGCAAGCAGGGCAGCGCCTCCGGCGGCTCGACGTCCACGACCTACGGCGGTGGTGGTGCCGGCGGCGCGAACGCGACCGGCAACGGCACCGCGATCTCCAACGGATCCTCCGGCGGCGGGCTGTCGGGCGTCTTCACCTCGACCCCGAGCGCTGCGTCGGCGGCGCTGGTCGCCGGCGGCGGTGGCGGGGCGTCACCCGGTGCGGACAACAATTCACCGGGTGCCGGCGGCGGTGGCGGCACGACCGGTGGCCAGGACACCAACCCGCTCAACTCCGGCCGCGGCGGCACGCAGACCGCCGGCGGCGCCGGCGCGACCGCGACGACCACGTGTGCAGGCCAGGCAGGCGCGGGTTCGCAGTTGCAGGGTGGCGCCGGATCGAGCACCACGGTCAAGAACAACACCGCCGGCGGTGAGGGCGGCGGCGGTGGCGGC
>CAZZVT010000135.1:0-9828 GCA_964657545.1 uncultured Jatrophihabitantaceae bacterium | reverse complement strand
CGAGCTCGGGCAGCACGACCAGTTCGGCGCCCTGCGCCGCGGCGGTGCGAACCGCATCGTCGAGCCGATCGCGGTTGCCGTCGTGGTCCTCGACCGACAGCCGCACCTGGCAGGCGGCGACGACCGTCATCGTGTCCGGGTGGCGAACATGGCGAGCAGCTCAAACACCGACGTCGCGGCGGCCAGCGCGGTAAGCTGCGCGTGGTCGTAGGCCGGCGAGACCTCGACGACGTCGGCTCCAACGATCGTCAGATCGCTGAGGCCGTGCAGGATCAGTTGCAGCTCGCGGGTCGTCAGCCCACCCGGCTCGGGGGTGCCCGTACCGGGTGCGTGCGCGGGGTCGAGCACGTCGATGTCGATGCTGACGTACACGGGCCGGTCGCCGACGCGCGAACGGACGCGGTCGATCGCCTCGTCGACACCGCGCCGGGCGATGTCGAGCGTCGACACCGTCGCGAAACCGAGTTCGCGGTCGGCGAGCAGATCGACGGCACCGTACAGCGAGTTGCGTATACCGACGTGCGCCGACGACTCGAGCGCCAGCAGGCCCTCCTCGACCGCACGGCGGAACGGGGTGCCGTGCGTGTAGCGGGCGCCGAAGTAGGTGTCCCAGGTGTCGAGGTGCGCATCGAAGTGCACCAGGGCCACCGGGCCGTGCCGGGCGTGGACTGCACGCAACAGCGGCAGCGCGATGGTGTGGTCGCCGCCGATCGTCACGAGCCGGTCGGCGTGGTCGTAGAGCGACGATGCTGCGGACGCGATGCTGGTGACGGCCTCGTCCAGGTCGAACGGGTTGACCGCGACGTCGCCGGCGTCGGCGACCTGCATCTGCTCCCACGGCGAGACGTCGAGGCCCGGGTGGTACGGCCGCAGCAGCTTGGACCCGGCCCGCACCGCCTCCGGCCCGAAGCGCGCGCCCGGGCGGTAGGACACGCCGCTGTCGAACGGCACGCCCAGCACCGCGACGTCGGCATGACGTACCTGGTCCAGGCGGGGCAACCGGGCGAAGGTCGACGGACCGGAGTACCGCGGGACCTGCGCGGCGTCGGGCGGTCCGACCGGTGGAGAGGTCATCCGATCACTCTCCCGGATCGATCGACAGGTGCTCGTGGACGGCCAGCCACCGACCGTCGGCCTCGCGGTGCAGCACGATCGTCTCGCGTTCGCGCAGCTCGTCCGCCGCACCGTCGAGCAGCGTGCGGACACGATGGGTGAAGACGACGACACCGTCGCCCACCGGGGTGAGCATCGGCTCGAGCGAGCGACAGCCGAGTACGCGGAAACCGTCCTGCTCCCACGAGTTCCATACCGCACGGTACTGCGCCCGCGACGTCAACCGCTCCGGGTGGTTGTGGAAGACGAACGACGCATCCTCGGCGAAGGCCGCGAAGTAGGTGTCCGTGTCGTGCGCGGAAAAGGCCCCCACCAGTGCGTCGACAGCGTGCCGAGCCGACCCGACCGGACCGCTCATCGGGGCAGCGCAGCTTCGCTGGCCTCGACCGCTGGTTCCTCACCCTGCAGATCGAGCGAACGCGTGGCCAGGTAATACAGACCGCCTGCCACGACGAGCCCGACGATGAAGGAGATGTCGACGTCGTCCAGCTTGTGCGCCAGGAATCCCTGGTAGCTGTCGGTCAGGTACATGAACGGGATTTCGACGAGCACCCCGACGAGGTAGGCGGCGATCCCGCGCCAGGCCCACGACCCGTAGATGCCGTCGGCGCGGAAGAGGTCGGTGATGGCGTAGTGGCCCCGACGCACGAAGAAGTAGTCGACCAGGTTGACGGCCGTCCAGGGCGCCAGCAGGTACAGCATGATCAGCAGCGAGTTGTTCAGCGCAGTGCTCGGGTTCTTGATCACGAACACCCCCAGCACCGCCGCGACGAGCGACACCGCCACGATGCAGATCACCCGGCTAGCAGCCGTTCGCGGCACCGTGCGGACCGAGTCGACGCCGGTGATCACCGTCAGCATGGCGCTGTAGGCGTTGAGCCCCATGGTGGCGACGAGTGCGAGCACCGACAGCACGACCAGCACGTCACCCAACGGCCCGAACACGTTGGATGCCGCGTCGTGGATCCCGGCGATCGCGTCGGTGGCACCGAGATAGGTGGCGAGCCAGGCACCGATCGGGATCAGCCACAGTGGCGAGCCGGCCGCGCCCCAGAAGACCGAGAGCACCGTTCTCGACGTCTTCGTGTCACGCGGCAGGTAACGCGAGTAGTCCGACACGTACGGCGCATACGTGACGTTGTAGCTGGCCGCGACCGTCGCCTGGGCGAAGAAGCCGACGGCGGTGAAGCCCAGCGGCGCCGACGGCCCGTGGCCGCCCGCTCCACCCGCGAGGATGCCGATCGTCAGGACGATCCAGAACGGTATGGACACCACGAACAGCACCCGGAAGGCGAGGTGCAACCAGTCGTGCCCGTAGATCGCGAGCACTGCGGCGAGCACGGTGATCACCACGCCGATCAGCGTGCGGTTCCAGCCGTAGAGGCCGTGCAGGCCGGTGTCGATGATGACGGTGTCGACGACGTTGAACCCGACGAACGTGAAGACGGTCGCCACCAGTGGAAGCAACACGCCGCGGTACCCCATCTGCGCCCGCGACTGGATCATCTGCGGCAGGCCGAGGTGTGGGCCCTGCGAGGCGTGGAAGGCCATGAAGAACGTGCCGAACAGGATGCCGACGGCGCTCGCCACGACCGTCCACCAGAACGACAACCCGAACACCGGGCCGAGCAGGCCGATCGCGACCGTGAACGGCTGGAAGTTGCCGAGGAACCAGAACGGCCCCTGCTGCCAGACCTTGCCGTGCCGCTCGGAAGCGGGGACGTAGTCGATGGAACGCGACTCGATCCGCGCAGGCGGCGGGGCGGTCGTCGTGGTCGGTGAGGCCGAGATCGTCATGCGCGTAGCTCCTGGATCCGGGACGGATGGGACGGGTCGGGTCTGCGCTGACCGGTACGGGGTGGGGGAAGTCTGGTCGCGGGGATCCGGCGGCCGCAATTGGCAGGATCACGAAGATCGGCGCCGGAGCTGTCGCGAAGCACAAACGTCGGCCAGACTGACGTCGTGATGTCCGAGGCGCCGCTGACCGTCGAGGACGTGCTGCGGTCACCCGCGCTGCAACTCGTGCTGCTCGCCGGCGCCGACGGGCTGTCCCGCCGGGTGTCGTGGGCGCACGTCAGCGAGTTGCCCGATCCGACGCCGTGGCTGCTGGGCGCCGAACTACTGATGACGACCGGTCTCGCCGTCCCGCGGGCCGCTCGGGCACAGGTGGCATACCTGCACCGCCTCGACGACGCCGGCGTCTCGGCGCTGGCCGTCTCGGCGCAGCTGCACGCGCCGCCGCTGAGCGCAGCCCTGCGGCGCGCCGCCGACGAACGCGGCTTCCCGTTGCTCGAGGTCCCGTTGTCGGTGCCGTTCGTCGCGATCGCGCAGGAGGTCGCCGCCTCGACCGGCGGCGACGCCGACCGGCTCGGCGCGCAGCTGCAGGTGTTCGGCGCGCTGCGCTGGCTGACCGAGGAGAACCTGCACACCGCCGAGGTCTTCCAGCGCCTGGAGCAGCTGTCGGGCTACGACCTGGCGCTGTGCACCGCGCAAGGCCGCGCACTGCTGCCCGGCGTCCCGGTGCCCGACGGCGAGCTGCCGCCGTTGCCTGCCGAAGGGCAGCAGGCAGCGCCGACCGTGGCCGGCGGCTTCGTGCTGCCCGTCTCGGCGCCCGACGGTACGGCCGGGTACCTGGTGGCCCGTCCGCGACGCGGCGCCCGGGTGGGGGGCCTCACCGTCGTCCAGCACATCGCCACCGTGGCGGCGCTGCAGCTGACCATGCTGCGCCACCAGCGCGAGACCGCTCGACGCGAGGGCGCGGAGACGCTGGCCGAGATGGTCGACGGCGTGCTCGACGCCGTCACCGTGCGCCGGCGGCTGGTGCGGGCCGGGTTCCCCGCCGACGGCGAACTCGTGCTCGCCTCGTCGGTCGCTGCCGACGGGGCCGCCGACCGGACGCCGGACGACACGCCGCTCGTGCGGGCCCTCGAACACGCCGAGCTGCCGCACCTCGTCCTGCGCCGCGAACGCGAGGTGGTGCTGCTGGTGCCCGCCGGCCCGGCGACGCAGGCGGCACTGGGAACGCAGACGACACTGGCGACCGGGACGAGCAGCCCGTTGCTGGTGGGCGACTCGCTCGTGCTCGCCCAGCGGGAGGCCCGGTGGGCGAGGGCACGGGCCGTCGACACCGGCCGGCGCCTGGTCGGCTACGACGCCGACGACGCGACGGGACGTTGGCTGCCGCAGGACGTCGAGGCGCTACGCGCGCTGGTCGATCGCGTCCTGGGCCGGGCGATCGAGTACGACGCCCACCACCGAAGCGACCTGGTCACCACGGCCGCCACCTGGCTGCGTCGCGACCGTCAGGTCGAGGACACCGCCGCCGCCCTGCACATCCACCCCAACACCTTGGCCTACCGGCTGCGCCGCTTCGCGACGATCACCGGCTTCGACGTCACCCGCACCAGCGGCCTGACCGAGGTGTGGCTGGCGGTGCACGCCATGGACCACATCGACGCCCGGTGACTACGCGACCGCAGCGCGCAGCCGACGAAGTGTTCGGTCGCGGCCGAGGATCTCCATGGACTCGAACAACGGCGGGGAGACGGTGCGCCCGGTGATCGCGACGCGCAGGGGGCCGTAGGCATTGCGCGGCTTGAGCTGCATCGACTCGACGAGCGCCTCGCAGACCTCCTTGATCGAGCCGGTCGACCAGTCGACGAGCGCGTCGAGCACCGGTATCGCCGCGCCCAGCACGGCCTGCCCGGCCTCGCCGAGCTGCTTGGCCGCCGCGCCCTCGTCGACCGCGAAGTCGGCCTCGGGCACGAGCAGGAAGCGGATCATCTCGGCACCCTCGACCAGGGTCTGCACACGCTCCTGCACGAGCGGTGCCGCGGCTGCGACCACCGCGTCGTCGACGGGTAGGCCGAGATCGGCCGACCGCACCGTGAGGCGCTGCGCGAAGTCGGCGCCGTCGAGCAGCCGGAGGTGCGAGGCGTTGATCGACTCGCACTTTCGGCCGTCGAACCGCGCCGGGTTGGCGTTGACGTCGGCGATGTCGAAGGCCGCCACCATCTCGACGAGCGAGAAGATGTCGTGGTCGTCGGCGATGGACCAGCCGAGCAACGCCAGATAGTTCAACAGACCTTCGGGTATGTAGCCGGAATCGCGATAGGTGTTCAGCGAGGCCTGCGGGTCGCGCTTGGACAGCTTCTTGTTGCCCTCACCCATGACGTAGGGCAGGTGGCCGAACGTGGGGACGGTGTCGGTGACCCCGATGTCGATCAGGGCCCGGTACAGCGCGATCTGCCGCGGGGTCGAGGGCAGCAGGTCCTCGCCGCGCAGCACGTGCGTGATCTTCATCAGCGCGTCGTCGACGGGATTGACGAGCGTGTACAACGGATCACCGTTGGCCCGGATGACCACGAAGTCCGAGACGTTGGCCGCCGCGAAGGTGACCTCGCCACGCACCGCGTCGTGCCAGCTGATGTCGTCGTCCGGCATCCGCAGCCGCAACACCGGCTCGCGTCCGTCGGCGCGGTACGCAGCCTTCTGCTCGTCGGTCAGCGTGCGGTCGAAGTTGTCGTAGCCGAGCTTGGGGTCGCGGCCGGCCGCGCGGTGCCGTACCTCGGTCTCGGCGGGCGTCGTATAGGACTCGTAGAGGTGCCCCGCCTGCAACAGCCGCCCGGCGATGTCGCGGTAGATGTCGCGGCGTTCGCTCTGCCGGTACGGGCCGTAGGGGCCACCGACCTCGGGCCCCTCGTCCCAGTCCAGGCCCAGCCAGCGCAGCGCGTCGAGCAGCTGGTCGTAGGAGTCCTGCGAGTCGCGCGCGGCGTCGGTGTCCTCGATGCGGAACACGAACGTGCCACCGACGTGGCGGGCGTAGGCCCAGTTGAACAGGCACGTGCGGATCAGCCCGACGTGCGGGTTGCCGGTCGGCGACGGGCAGAACCGGACGCGGACGGCGCTCATGACTTCACCACCGGGTTCGTCAGCGTGCCGATGCGCTCGACCTCGATGCTGACGGTGTCGCCGGCGGCGAGCGGGCCGGCCCCGCCGGAGGTCCCGGTGAGGACGACGTCGCCCGGCAGCAGGGTCATGATCGTCGAGATGAAGGCGATCTGGGTGGGGACGTCGTGCACCAGTTGGCTCGTCCTCGCGTCCTGCCGCGTCTCGCCGTTGACCTGGGTGACGACCCGCAGGTCCGTCGGGTCGAGGACCGTCTCGACCCAGGGACCCAGCGGACCGAACGAGTCGTAGCCCTTGGCCCGGGCGGCGCCGTCGGCACGGTACTGATCGAGTGCGGTGACGTCGTTGGCCACCGCGTACCCGAAGACGTGCCGCAGCGCGCTCTCGCGGGCGACGTTGCGTGCCGGGCTGCCGATCACCACTGCCAGCCCGCCCCGGGCCTCGACGTGCCGGCTCGAGGACGGCAGCCGGATGACGTCGGCCTCGCCGATCACCGACGTCGACGGCTTGAGGAAGATCAACGGCGGCCGGTCGACGTCGCGACCCTGCCCTGCGTAGTTGTCGTCCAGGCCGACGACCTTGCTGGGCAGGAACGGCGAGAGCAGTCGCACGTCGCGCAGGGCCCACCGGTCGCCGGTGAACGTCAGCGCTCCGAACGGGTGGCCCTCGATGGCCGCGACGGTCAGCGCCTCGGGCCCGGCACCCGCGTGCCCCTCGACCGTGCCCCAGGCGACGCCGGACGCAGCGGAGGCGGACCCGGGATGGACGAAGCGAGCGATACGCACGTTGGTTCACGCTACCGGGGTCCGGACCGGGCCCAGCGCAGCGTCGCGATCGCTGCTCGCGCATACTTGTCTGGTGTCTTCACCGCTGTCGGCCCTGCCCCTGGACAAGCGCAAGCAGCTGGCTGCCACCCTCGGCCTGTTCGCGGTTCTGTTCGTCGCCGTGGGTGCCGTCGCCGCCACCGGACCCGGCACCGTCATCATCCGCTCGTTCGTCGTCGTCGCGCTCGTCGTGGGCCTGCTGCTCGCGCTGCTGGCGTGGGGCGTACTGCACTCGGTCCGCCTGGACACCGCCGACCGGAGCATCGACGCGGCGATCGAGGCGGCCGTGGCCTCCGCCCCGCGCACGTTCGGCCAGCTGTGCAACTGCGGGCACGAGCACGACCCCACCGAGCTGCACATCACCGACGCCGAGCCCACGCCGGCCTCGTGTGAGCACGACGGCTCCGGCGCGGCATGCGCCCACGACTGCACGAGCTGCGTGTTCGGGACGTTGCGCCCGTCGCCGAACCGGACCCGCGCCGAGCGACTCCCCCGCTGACGCCGGCGGCTCGCTCAGCCGGACCCGGTGAACTGCGCCCGGACCCGCCGCGCGATCTGCGCCGACGCCGTGCCGTCGCCGTAGGGACTCGGCAGCTGCGCGAGTCGCCGGTGCGTCCCGGTGATGTCGCTCAACCACGCGCGGGCGGCCTGCTCGACACCGTCGGGGCCCACGAGCGTCGCATGATGGACGAGCGCCTCCGGCCGCTCGGTGGACCGCCGCACCACCACCAGCGGGCGTCCGAGCACGGTCACCTCCTCCTGCACGCCCCCGGAGTCGGAGATCAGCAGCGCGGCCTCACCGGCCAGTCCCAGGAAGTCCAGGCCGCTGATCGGCTCGACCACCTGCAGCCCGTCGAGCAGCGCCGTCAGGCCCGCCCGCCTGACCGCGGCCGCCGTCCGCGGGTGCAGCGGCAGCAGCACCGGCAACGGCAGCGCGCGCAGGGCGGCGAGGATGGCCGACAACGCACGCGGGTCGTCGGTGTTCTCGGGTCGGTGGATCGTCGCGAGGACGAACCCGGCGGGCTCGAGGCCGTGGGCATGCAGCAGCGCCTGCCGGGTGGCCGGCCCCGGGTACTGGCGAGCCACCGCCTCGACGACGGTGTTGCCACTACGCAGCACCTGCGGGCCGGCGATCCCCTCGCGCGCGAGGTTGTCGACCGCGGACTTGGTGGGCGCCGCGAGCAGGTCGGCGAGGTGGTCGATGAGCACCCGGTTGTGCTCCTCGGGCATGGCCCGGTCGTAACTGCGCAGCCCGGCCTCGACATGCACGAGCGGCCGGTCGGTGGCGTTAGCGGCCAGCGCACCTGCCAGGGCCGAATTGGTGTCGCCCTGCACGATCACGGCCGCAACGTCGAGACGTCCGAACAGCTCGGCCAGCTCCGCCGTTCCGCGCCCGATCTGGCCGCCGCGGGGCAGGCCGCCGAGCGCCAGCTGATGGGCGGGCGCGGGCAGGCCCAGACTGTCGAGGAACACCTGGGACAGCCCGTCGTCGTAGTGCTGGCCGGTGTGCACGACGAACCCGTCGTTGCCGAGTTCGTCGATCACCCCCGCCAATTTGATGATCTCCGGCCGGGTGCCCAGCACGATCGCGAACGACGCCACGGGCCGACGCTAGACCTCAGATCCCCGGCGTGGTGCGCAGCAGGCCGTAACGCACCGCGTCGTGCAGCGCGAGCCACGATGCCTCGAGCACGTTGCCGTGGACGCCGACCGTCGTCCATTCACGCTCGCGGTCGGAGCTCTCGATGAGCACGCGGGTGACGGCGTCGGTGCCGTGCCGGCCGGCCATGATGCGCACCTTGTAGTCGGTGAGCTCGATCTTGGCCAGTTGCGGGTAGGTGCGCTCGAGGGCCTTGCGCAGCGCACGGTCGAGGGCGTTCACCGGGCCGTTCCCCTCCTCGGTCGAGATGACCCGGGTGCCGCCGGCTGTCAGGCGCACGGTCGCCTCGCTGACCGTCTCGCGGTCGGCGCGGCTGTCGGTGATGACCCGGTAGGACTCCACCGTGAAGGGCATGGGCAGGGCGGCGTCAGGTGTGGTTCTGGCCAGCTCGTCGCGCAGCAGCAGCTCGAAGGACGCGTCGGCCGCCTCGTAGGACCAGCCGGCGGCCTCGCGTTGCTTGACCGTCTCGACGACGCGGGCCACCACCTCGGGCGCGTGCGCGACGTCGATGCCCAGCTCCCTGGCCTTCAGCTCGACCGACGCCCGACCGGCCATCTCGGTGATCAGGATGCGCTGGTCGTTGCCCACCACGGCCGGGTCGAGGTGGTTGTAGAGCTCGGGTGAGACCTTGATGGCCGACGCGTGCAGTCCTGCCTTATGCGCGAACGCCGCCGCACCGACGTAGGGGGCGTGGGTGTCCTGCGAGAGATTCGCGATCTCGGCGACGGCGTGCGAGACGCGCGAGATCTCGGCCAGGCAACCCTCGGGCAGGACGTCGAGGCCCATCTTGGTGACGAGCCCGCCGATCACCGAGAACAGGTTGGCGTTGCCGGCCCGTTCGCCGTAGCCGTTGGCCGTGCCCTGTGCGTGCGTCGCGCCGGCATCCACGGCGGCCAGGGTGTTGGCCACTGCGCAACCCGTGTCGTCCTGGGTGTGGATACCGAGCCGGATGCCGGCGCGACGACGCACGTCCGACACCACGTCATGGACTCGCATCGGGAGCATGCCGCCGTTGGTGTCGCACAGCACCCCGACGTCCGCCCCTGCGGAGGCGGCGGCGTCCAGCACTCGGACGCCGTAGTCGGGGTCGTGGGTGTAGCCGTCGAAGAAGTGCTCGCAGTCGACGAAGACGCGACGCCCCTCGCCCGCGAGGAAGGCCACCGTGTCGGCGACCATGGCCAGGTTCTCCTCCTGGCTCGTGCGCAGCGCCCGCTCGACGTGCCACACGTCGGACTTCGCCACGAGCGTGACGACCGGGGCCTGCGAGTCGAGCAACGCGCGCACCTGGGCGTCGTCCTCGACCCGGACGCCGGCCTTGCGGGT
>CAZZVT010000134.1:0-9847 GCA_964657545.1 uncultured Jatrophihabitantaceae bacterium | reverse complement strand
CGAGGGCGTCCACGAGGGCACGGCATCGCCGGCGGCAGCCGTCACCACGACGCCACCTCGACCGGTGCACGTCGCTGCTCGACATTGCTCGCCCAGCTCCGCAGCGCCGGCACGGCCACCACGCCCATGCCCAGCAGGCCCCATCCGGCCGCCGCGGGCAGGTCGAGGAAGACACCGAGGGCGATCGTCCAGCCGACCCACAGCCAGCCGTACATGACGATGCCGAGGCTGTCGTCGCCATCGCCGATCACGGCCTGCACCAGTGCAGACAGCACCACCGTCACCAGCAACCAGCCGGCCAGATTGGTCAGCGGAACGTTCGGCACGCCCGGCAGGTGCGGGCTGCCGTCGTGCCAGGTCCACACGCCGGCCGACACCATCTGCGGGTCGAGGAACAGGTCGCCGGCGGTCATCGCCCACGCGCCGACCAGTACCCGTCCCGACCGGCTCGACGTGAGGCGCCGGGCGACCAGGGCTGAAGGCCAGGCGAGCATCGTCCAGGCCAGGCCCACCAGCAGCGGTACGTCGAGGATCCGTAGCCCGAGGGCCCCGGTGTAGCGGTAGGACCCGAACGGGAAGCCGGTGCCGACGCCGACGATCTCGACGAGCAACCCGGGCACGGCGGTGACGCCCAGCACGGCCAGCGCCCGCCTCGGCCCCCGGGTCGACGCTGCGTCGGCGATGCACAGTGCGGCGAACACGACGACGACGGCCACCGTGATGCGTGCGCGCACCGAGCCGCCCGTCACCGGGTAGGCGATCTGCAGGGCGATCACCGCCACCGCCAGCGCGACGAGCGCCGCACCGACGCGCCGGCCCCGGGCAGGCACCCGCCTTCGGGCGAGAGGTAGGAGTAGCTCCATGGTCACCGATCGGGTCCGGACAGCGCGGCACTGGACGGCCGGTATCTCAGGCCTACCCCGATTCGCGCAATACCTGCTGAGAACCGGCTCACCCGGACGGGGTGATCAAGCCGGTCTCGTAGGCCAGGATCACGGCCTGCACCCGATCGCGCAGTTCGAGCTTGGCCAGCACCCGGCTGACATGGATCTTGACGGTGTGCTCGGAGAGGAACAGCGCGGCGGCGATCTCCTGGTTCGACGCCCCGCCGGCCAGCTGATGGAAGACGTCGACCTCGCGGGCGGTGAGGCGCTCGAGCACCGTGCCCGCCCGGGCGCTACGGGCGCCCGCACTCAGCAGCGGGCCGAACGCGTCGAGCATCCGCCGGGTCGCGGCCGGGGCGAGCACGGCGTCGCCGCCGGCGACGGTGCGGATCGCCTCGATCAGCTGATCGGGCGGCACATCCTTGAGCAGGAAGCCGCTCGCCCCGGCCCGCAGGCCGGAGAACACGTACTCGTCGAGGTCGAAGGTCGTCAGGATCAGTACGCGGGTCGCGGCGTCGGTCCGGGTGATCGTCGCGGTGGCGGCTATGCCGTCGACGTCGGGCATCCGGACGTCCATGAGCACGACGTCCGGTCTGACCAACGCGCACAGCTCGATCGCCTGCCTGCCGTCGCCCGCCTCACCGACCACCTCGATGTCGGGCGCGGTCTCGAGCACCATGCGAAAGCCCATCCGCAGCAGCGCCTGGTCGTCGGCCAGCAACACCCGGATCACGACAGCACCCGGATCACGACGACACCGGCAGTTCCGCGGTGACGAACCAGCCGCCGGACTGCGCCGGGCCGGTCTGGATCCGGCCGCCGAAGGCATGCACTCGTTCGGTCATGCCCAGCAACCCGCGCCCGGGCGTCGACACGACCGGCACCGTCACCCTCGACCGCCCGTCGTTGCGCACGTCCAGACGCACCTGCGCCGGCGAGCAGTCCAGGTGGACGCTTGCGGTCACCTCGGGGCCGCCGTGCTTGAGCACGTTCGTCAGGGCCTCCTGGGCGATGCGGTACAGCGTCACCTGCAGGCTCTCGGACAGCACCGGCTTCGCCCCGGTGATGGTCAGCGTCGTGGGCAGCCCGGCGTCGCGGACCCGGGCGACGAGGTCGTCGATCTGGTCCAGCCCGGGCCTGGGCTCGTTACCGGCGTTCTCGCCGTCCTCGCGCAGCACCCCGAGCAGCCGGCGGGTCTCCTCCAGCGCCTGACGACCGGTGCTCGACACGGCGCGCATGGCCTCGGCGGCCCGCAGTGGGGCCTCGTTCGCGGTGGCCGCGGCACCGTCGGACAGCGCGACCATGACGGTGAGGTGGTGGGCGACGATGTCGTGCATCTCGCGGGCGATCCGCGCCCGTTCGGCCGCCGCGGACAGCGCGCCCTGCTGGTCACGTTCCCGCTCCAGGTGCACCGCGCGTTCCCGCAACTGCTCGAGGTAGTCCTGCCGGGCACGGAAGTAGAAACCCCGGGCGAGCGCGGCGACGATCAGCGCCGACAGCAGGAAGCCGTTGACCCACCACGAGCCCTCGAGCTGCGGGGCGCACACGATGACACCGATCTCGAGCACCGCGGCCGCGATGAAGGCGGTGCGCCGGGTGCAGTACGCCGCGACCGCGCTCAGGGCCACGATGGGCGAGAGCTGCAGCGCCAACCGCGGTGAGATACCCACCGGTATGGCGACGAACACGCAGATGGCGACGAACACCACGAGCGGGTACCGACGACGCAGCAGCAGCGGTGTGACGGCGACGATCAGGAACGGGACGCCGACCTCGACGCGGACGTGCGAGGCGACGAACGGTGGAACGGACACCAGGGCCACGAGCGCGGTGACCACGACATCGGGAAACCAGGCCCCGATGTCGCGTGCGGCCCCGGTGCCCGCGCCCCTGATGTCGTTGCTCATGAACCCAGTGTCCCGCGTTCAGCGCCGATCAGGCATCCGCGCGGTTCAGCTGCCACGCCGCGAGCCCGATGAAGACCACCGCATAGCCACACAGGACGGCGAAGCCGGTCCAGGGCGACAGGGCGTTGTCGACACCGGTGGACCACAGGGCCTGCCCGGCGTTCGAGGGCAGGTACTGCACGAAGTGCGACGTCCAGCTCGAGGGCAGCAGGTTCGTCAACGGAGGGAACACGAAGAACAGCCCGACGAACGTCGAGATCGCGCCCGCCGTGTTGCGCAGCAGCGCACCGAAGGACATGGCGATCAGCCCGACGACAGTGACGTACAGCGCGGCTCCGATCACCTGGCGCAGGGCCCCCGAATCACCGAGGGACGCGTCGTGCCCGCTGCTGCTCAGCAGCGCCTGACCGAGGAAGAACGACCCGAAGCTCACGACGAGCGCTGCCCCGAGCACGACCGAGCTGAACACGATGATCTTGCCCCACAGCACCGGCAGGCGCTGCGGTACCGCAGTGAGGCTCGAGCGGATCATGCCGGTGCTGTACTCGCCGCTGATGAGCAGCACGCCCAGCACGCCGATGGCGAGTTGGGCGAACGTCACCCCGTTCAGGCTGGTGGTGACGGCGCTGAAGCTGAGCTGGTCGGCCCGGCTCATGCTGGAGAAATTCGAACCGCTGACGGCCGAGAACAGGGCGCCGATGCCGATCGTCAGCACACCGGCCACCAGCAACGTGATGACCGTCGAGCGCAGCGAACGGAACTTCGTCCACTCGGAAAGGATCACCCGGCGTTGGGAAACGCCGGGCACCGCGACGGCGCTCATGCGGCGCTCGCTTCGGTCGACCGGTACTCGACCGAGTCGTGGGTCAGCTCCATGAATGCGTCCTCCAGGGATGCCTGTCGTGGTGACAGCTCGAACACGGGCAGGTGGTGCTGCCAGGCTGCGGTGCCGATCTGTTCGGCGGTGAGCCCGGTGACCTCCAGGACGTCGGCGGCCGAGGTGGTGATCGAGACGTCGGGCCCGAGCAGGTGCGCACGCAGTTCCTGCGCACGGGGGGAACGGACGATCACGGCCGAGCCGGACGCGCTCGCGATGAAGTCCTCGACGGTGGTGTCGGCGATGAGCCGCCCGCGCCCCACGACGACGAGACGTGTCGCGGTCTGTGCCATCTCGCTCATCAGGTGCGAGGACACGAAGACCGTGCGCCCTTCGGCGGCCAGACCGGTGAGCAGGTTGCGGATCCACAGCACGCCCTCCGGGTCGAGACCGTTGACGGGTTCGTCGAGCACCACGGTGCGTGGGTCGCCGAGCAGTGCCGACGCGACGCCGAGCCGTTGGCCCATGCCGAGGGAGAACCCGCCGACCCGCTTGCCCGCCACGCCCGTCAGCCCGGCCATCTCGATGACCTCGTCGACGCGCTTGCGTCCGATGCCGTTGGTCTGGGCGAGCGCCAGCAGGTGATTGCGCGCCGATCGGCCGGTGTGCACGGCCTTGGCCTCGAGCAGGATGCCGAGTTCGGCCATCGGTGCTCCGCTGTCGCGGTAGACCTTGCCGTTGACCCGGACCGAGCCCTTGGTGGGCGAGTCGAGCCCGGCGATCATGCGCATGGTCGTCGACTTGCCCGCGCCGTTGGGTCCGAGGAAGCCGGTGACGGTGCCGGACTCGACCGAGAACGACAGGTTGTCGACGGCGAGCGTGTCCCCGTAGCGCTTGGAGAGGTTCGAGACCTCGATCATGGGTGTGCCCTTCGTGGAGTGGCCGGGTGATGGAACCAATGGCCACGCTAGGACGGCACGACGCCGCCACGAATCAGTCGGCAGAGCGTTGTCGATAGCTCGTTCGAGCTATCTGTTCGCCGCCAGAACAGCACGTGCGGCTGATACGGCGCACCCGTTTCGCGCCTAGCGTGAAGGCACACCCAGCACCGCACCTACACCGCTTACCAGGAGTCCTTCTGATGACCACGAGTTCCAGCATCGAGACCACCACCGACCGCCGCACCTCGCTGCGGGCGGTGCAGGTCGGGGCGCTCGCCGCGATCGGCTCGGCCGTGGCGGTCGTCGTCTTCGCCGAGATCGCCAAGGCCGCCGGCGTGTCCGCAGAACATCAGCTGAACGCCTCGTCGTTGATCTTCACCACCGTCGTCGGGGTCGTCTTCGGCACGATCGGCTGGGTCATGATCTCGGCCCGCGCCGCCGACCCGCGGCGTGTGCTGCGGGTTCTCGTGCCCGTCGTTGCGGTGCTGTCCTTCGTGCCCGACCTCCTGATCGCGATGGGCGGGACGACCTGGGGCGCGGCCGTCACGCTGGCGCTCGCGCACGTCGTCGTCTTCGCGGTGACGATCCCGCTGTTCCTGCGCTTGCTGGCCCCGGAGTCGATCCCGGCCCGCGGCTCGATCGCCTGAGCCGAGGGGTCAGGTGTATACGTAGAACCCGCGGCCGGACTTCTTGCCCATCAGGCCGGCTTCGACCATGCGGAGCAACCCCGGGACGGGGGAGTACAGCGGCTCCTTGAACTCGTCGTACATGGCTTCGGCGATCGCCTTGAGTGTGTCCAGCCCGATCAGGTCGGCCAGCCGCAGCGGACCCATCGGGTGGGCGCAGCCGTGCACCATGCCGGCGTCGATGTCCTCGGCCGACGCGAACCCCGAGTCGTGCATGCGGATCGCGGCGAGCAGATAGGGCACCAGCAGCGCGTTGACGATGAACCCGGCGCGGTCCTGGGAGCGGATCGGCACCTTGCCGAGCACGCCGACCGCGAAATCGCGTGCACGGGTCTCGGTGAGTTCGGACGTCAGCAACGACGGCACGATCTCCACGAGCTTCAGCACCGGGACGGGGTTGAAGAAGTGCAGCCCGATCACCGAGTCGGGCCGCCGGGTCGCCATGGCGATCTTCATGATCGGGATCGAGGAGGTGTTGCTCGCCAGCAGCGCCTCGGGTTTGCGTACGACGGCGTCGAGCTGCCGGAAGATCTCCAGCTTGATGTCCTCACGCTCGGACGCCGCCTCCACCGCCAGATCGACGTCGGCCAGCTGGCCGAGGTCGGTGCCGGAGTCGATCAGCCCGAGTGCGTGGGCAGCGTCGTCGGCGGACAGCTTGCCCGAGCTCACGGCGCGTTCGAGCGAGCGGTCGATGCGGCGCCGGGCGCCGTCGACCGCCTGCTCGGACACGTCGTACAGAGCCACGCGCAGGCCCGCCCGTGCGCAGACCTCGGCGATGCCGGCGCCCATGAGCCCCGCGCCGACGACGCCGATCGACTCGATGGTCGGGGCGGTTGCCTCAGCCAATGGTGGACACGGAACCCGCGTTGGACTTCGTCGCGACGATGCCCTTGATACCGACGATCGGGGTGACCGTCCCGCCGGTCGCGGCGTTGTAGGCCTCGATCGCCTGCGCGCGGCCCTTCTGGTCCCACGGCACGGCGTAGCTGGCCACCATCGAGCCGGACTCGAGCGCGGCCTTGGCCCGCGCGGTGTAGCCGTTGGCGTCGGCGACCACGAGATCGGTGCGACCCGCGGCCCGGATCGTGCTGGACGCGGCGAGCGCCGAGGCGTCGTTGTAGGCGATCAACACCTTGGCGTTGCGGTACTTCTGGCCGATGGTGCCGCCGGCGGTCGACCAGGCGGTGGGGGTGTCCGAGGCCGCATCGACCTCACCGTCGAACTTCAGGCCCTGCTGCTCGGCCCAGTACTTGCTGCGCGAGACCAGGAACTTCAGCAGCGGGTTCGGCGAGGCCGTGCCCATCACGGCGAAGTGCACGCCGGGCATCTGCTTGGCCACCGCGGTCATGGTCGCCCAGGCCGCGTAATCGAGGCCCTGGCTGACGTTCGTGCTGATGTTCGTCGTGGCCGGCTGGGTGATGTCGGCGGGCGTGTCGGCCGAGGTGACGGGCACCTTCTTCGCCGTGGCCTGCGCCAGCGACGGCGCGAGCGCGCCGGGGTCGAGAGGCTCCATCGAGATGGCGGTGACGCCCTGGCTGAGCAGCTCGGACATCTGCGAGACCTGCGTCTGGACGCTCAGGTTCGCATCCTTGGTGACGCACGTGCCACCCAGCGACTTCGCCTCGGCGCAGGCACCCTTCTGCTCGGCCAGCAGGCTGGGCAGCGCGGCGTAGGCATTGAGGAAACCGAGCTTGAAGCTCGTGCCGCTCTTCGTGGTGGGCTCGGTCAGGGTCACGAAGTGCTTCTCGTCCTGACCGGTGTAGGGCTTGTTCGCGAAGGCGGAGCTGGACCCCGAGCTGCCGGTGGACGACCCGCCACCGCCACCGCTGCTCGACGAACCGGAGGAACAGGCAGCGACACTGGCAACACTGGCAACACTCGCGACCAGGACGATCGCTGTTCTGGCAATCCGCTTCGGCATCAGGCAATTCCTTCTGTGGTTGGGGTTTGTGGTTCCGAACTGGGTGGGGTCGTGGGGCCGGCGTAGGTCTGTCGTCGGCGGCGCAGCCAGCCGAGTACGTCGAGCCGGTCGCCGAGGACGGCGACGACGAGGATCACGCCGGTGATCACCTGCTGCCAGGCGGTCTGGACGCCCGCGAGCGACAGGCCGTTGGACAGGATGCCGACGAACAACATGCCGAAGAAGGTGCCGCCGACGCCCCCGACACCGCCCAGCAGGCTGGTGCCGCCGATCAGTACGGCGGCGATGGCCTGCAGCGGCAGCGTGTTGTCGACCTGCGGCGCGGCGCCGCCGATCCGACCGTCGGCGATGATGCCGCCGATGGCTGCGGCCGCCCCGACGAACGCGTACACCGCGATGAGGACGCGGCCGGTGCGGATGCCCGAGAGTGCCGCTGCCTTCTCGTTGCCACCGACCGCGAACACGTTGCGGCCGAACTGGGTGCGCTGCTGCAGGAAGAGCACCAGCAGGAAGCTCAGCAGCATCACCCAGACGATCACGGGCTGGCCGGCAATGCGATTGGTGACCAGCGACAGGACGGTGTGGTTGGTGACCGGCTCGGTCTGGGTGTCGGTCCAGATGGTCGCCAGGCCGGTGAGGGCGGTCATCGTCGCGAGCGTCACGACGAACACCGACAGCCGCAGCCGTCCGACGAGCAGGCCGTTCACCAGCCCGCCGATCAGCGCGCCCACGACGACGGTGAGCACGATGGCGACCCACGCCGGCACACCGTTCGACAGCATCTTGGCCAGCGCGATCCCGCTGACCGTGGCAACGGCTCCCGCCGACAGGTCGAAGCCGCCCGAGAGCAGTACGAAGGTCATGCCCATCGCGATCAGCCAGATGATCGACACCGAGGTCAGCAGGTTGTCGACGTTGCTCTTGGTCAGGAACCCCTGGGTGGTGCTGGCAAAGATGATCACCAGCATGACGTCGAGCAGGAGCACCGGCCGGAACCGGCTCGTCGCGGCCCAGACGCGGGTGACGGGGGAGGGCGATGGGGTGTCGGCGGCCGACCGGGTCGGCGGCGTGGAAACGGTGAGGCTCATGGCTGTCCTTGGGTGTCGAACGACGGTGGTTCCGGTGACGGGGTGCCCGACTCGGTGTGACCGCTGGCCATCCGCGCGAGTTCGGCCTCACTCGTGGCGTCCCGGTTCACGACGCCGACGACGCGCCCTGCGAACAGCACGACGATGCGGTCGCACAGCGACAGCAGTTCCGGGTTCTCCGAGGAGCTGACCAGCACGGCGGCGCCGGCGGCGGCGACCTCCCGCACACTGGCATGGATGTCGGCCTTCGCGGCGACATCGACGCCGCGCGTCGGCTCGTCGAGCAGCAGCACCCGGGCGCCGACCGCGAGCCACTTGCCCAGCGCCACCTTCTGCTGGTTGCCGCCCGAGAGGGTCCCGACACCGACGTTCGGGGTGCTCGCCTTCAGCCGCATCCGCTGCTGTGCCGTCGCGAAGGCCTTCTCGCGGCTCCGGGTGCTGGGCGGGGCCAGGGCGAACCGCTTCGCATCGACGGCCATCGCCAGGTTCTCGCCGACGGTCATGCTGAGCACGAGCCCGCTGAGCTTGCGGTCGGGCGGCAGGTAGGCGACGCCTGCGTCGATGGCGTGGCGCGGGCTGCGCGGCGCGAAGGCTTCGCGATCGATCTGCATCGTCCCGGCGATCGGGCGGCGCAGCCCGAAGATCGTCTCGAGCAGCTCGCTGCGTCCGCACCCCTCGAGGCCCGCGACGCCGAGCACCTCACCGGCGCGCAGGTCGAGATCGACCCCGGCATCGCCGGCCGCGATGCGCAGGCCGCGGACGGTGAGCGCCGGGGCGGCGTGTCGGTCACCGGTGCTGCCGGCCACGGTGACGACCTCGCGGGCCCCCGAGGAACCGATCATCGCGTCGACGAGCGTGTCGGTCGTGAACTCCCCGGCCGGGCGGGCGGCGACGGTGCGGCCGTCACGCAGCACGCTGATCGCGTCGGAGATCCGGAACACCTCGCGCAACCGGTGGGACACGAACACGACAGCGACGCCCTGTTCGCGGAGCCGGTCGATGGCGCGGAACAACCCGTCGACCTCGTGGTCGGTCAGCGAGCTGGTCGGCTCGTCGAGGATCAGCACCCGGGCCTTCATCGAGATCGCGCGGGCGATCTCGACCATCTGCCGCTGGTCGGGGCGCATCGAACCGACGACGGTGCGTGTGTCGTAGTCCAGTCCGAGCGATTCGAGCACGGCAGCGGCGTCGGCGTGGGTCCGACGGCGGTCGATTCCACCGCGCGTGCGTGGCAACCGGCCGAGCAGCACGTTCTCGGCGACCGTGAGCCCGGGGGCGATCGAGGTCTCCTGGGTGACCATGACGATGCCCGCCCGCAGCGCGTCCTGCGGGTGGTGGAACTCCATCGTCGTGCCGTCGAGCGTCAGGGTGCCGGCGTCCGGGCGCAACTGGCCGGACAGCACACCGAGCAGCGTCGACTTGCCCGACCCGTTCTCGCCGATCAGTGTGCGGACCTCGCCCGGGCGCTCGAGCGTGAACTCCGCCCCGCGCAGCGCGCGCACACCCCCGAAGGACTTGTGCACGTTCGACAGGTGCAGCAACGCGGTCATCGCCGGGGTCCCGAGGTCGCAAGGTGTTCGCGGGTAGCAAGGTGTTCGCGGAC
>CAZZVT010000133.1:0-9905 GCA_964657545.1 uncultured Jatrophihabitantaceae bacterium | reverse complement strand
ATCGGCCTGCGCTCGCTCGACGATCTCGTCGCAGCCGGGTCGCTCACCGAGCAGGCCGCGCGTTTCCTCGAGGCGTCCGTGGTCGCCGGACTCAATCTGTTGGTCGCCGGCGGCACCCAGGCCGGCAAGACGACGATGCTCAACGCGCTGTGCAGCGCCGTGCCGGCACGGGAGCGGGTCGTCACGGTCGAGGAGGTCTTCGAGCTCTCGATCCGGCTGCCCGATGTCGTCGCCATGCAGACCCGCCAAGCCAACCTCGAGGGCACCGGCGAGATCCCGCTGCGCCGCTTGATCAAGGAGGCGCTGCGCATGCGGCCCTCGCGGCTCGTCGTCGGTGAGGTGCGCCAGGAGGAGTGCCTGGATCTTCTCATCGCGTTGAACAGCGGGCTGCCGGGAATGTGCACGCTGCACGCGAACTCGGCCCGCGAGTCCCTGATCAAGATGTGTACGTTGCCACTGCTGGCCGGCGAGAACGTCTCGGCCGGATTCGTGGTGCCGACCGTTGCCGCGAGCGTCGACCTGGTCGTGCATCTCGGTCTCGACGCCCACGGGCAGCGTCGGGTTCGCGAGATCGTGGGTGTCACCGGCCGGGTCGAGGGCGACGTCATCGAGACGTCCGAGATCTTCACGACCCGCCGTGGCCGGCTCGAGCGCGCCGACGGGTATCCCCCGCACGCCGACCGCTACGAGTCCGCCGGTATCGACCTCGCTCAGGCGCTGGGGCACCGAGCCGACCTGCGCCCGGCGGCGGGCGGCTGACGTGGGTGCGTTCATCGGCCTGCTCGGCGGGCTCGGGCTGCTGCTCATCTGGCGCAGCGGCCCGCGCGCGCCGCAGCGCAGCACGACCACCGTCAGCTGGGCGGCGCGTCGCCGCGACCTGCTGCGGCAGGCCGGCATCGACGGGGTGGGCCCGGGGCAGCTGTTCGCCGTCCAGGTTCTCGTCGCAGCCCTTGCCTTCGTGCTCCTCGTCGCGGTCACCCGCACCGTCGCTGTCGCCGCCTGCTTCGGGGTCTTCGGTTTCTTCCTGCCGTCGCTCGCAGTACGCAGGCTGCGCGCGCGACGTCAGGGGACGCTGCGCGAGCTGTGGCCCGAGGCCATCGACAACCTCGCCTCCGCCGTACGCGCGGGTATGTCGCTGCCCGAGGGCCTGTCCGCGCTGGCCGTCCGAGGTCCGGCCGAGCTGCGGGCACCGTTCGCCCGCTTCGCCGGGAACTACCGTGCCAGCGGCCGCTTCGGCACCTGTCTGGACGCGTTGAAGGACGATCTCGCCGACCCGATCGGCGATCGCGTCTGCGAGACGATGCGGGTCGCCCGCGAGGTCGGCGGCAGCGATCTCGGCACGGTGCTGCGAACGCTGTCCGAACTGCTGCGCGCCGACGCCCGCACCCGCGCCGAGCTCGAGACCCGGCAGGGCTGGGTGATCAACGCAGCGAGGCTCGCGGTGGCCGCGCCGTGGGTGGTGCTTCTCCTGCTAGGAACACAGTCGACGACGCTGCAGGCCTACGACACACCGGGCGGCACGTTGCTGCTCGCGATCGGCGCCGCCGTCTGTGTGCTCGCCTACCGGATCATGCTGCACATCGGCCGGCTGCCGGAAGAACGCCGGGTCCTGCGATGAACGGTCTCTGGGTGCTCGGCGCCGGGTTGGGGCTCGTGGCCGCGCTCGGTGTGGTGGTGGCCGTGCGGGCCACTCCGCCGATGCGGCCGGTCCGGCTGGCCGACCGCATCGCACCCTATCTCGGCGACACACTGCCGCCGTCGCGACTGCTCGCCCGCCCCAGCGCGACGTCCGCGCCGTTCACCGTGGCGCGACGGGTGTTCGG
This sequence comes from uncultured Jatrophihabitantaceae bacterium, assembly GCA_964657545.1. Classification (GTDB taxonomy): domain Bacteria; phylum Actinomycetota; class Actinomycetes; order Mycobacteriales; family Jatrophihabitantaceae; genus Jatrophihabitans. The sequence continues at coordinate 8,082 of CAZZVT010000133.1, read as the reverse complement.
TCCGCTGCTCGGCGAGCTCGTCCGCATCGTCGACCGCGCGGTCGGTGGTGCCGGTTCGGTGCGCCGTCGGCTCGGTGGGCTGGGCAGCAGCATGACGCTCGAGGAGTTCCGCGTCGAGCAGGTCGTCTGGGGGGTCGCAGGCACGGTCGTCGGCGCGGTACTCGTCGGGCTGGGCGGTTGGGCTCGCGGCGGCGTCAGCCCGCTGCTCGTCGCGCTCGCGGCGCTGGGCGGTCTGGTCGGCGGGGTGCTCGGGCGCGACTGGTTCCTGACCCAGCAGCTGGAGCGCCGCGAGCAGACCATGCTGTCGGAGTTCCCGGTGATCGCCGATCTGCTGGCGTTGGCCGTCGTTGCGGGCGAGTCGCCGCTCGATGCGCTCACCCGGGTCTGCGATCTCACCGACGGACAGATCGCGCGCGATCTGCGCCGCGCGCTGAACCGGGCACGATCCGGCACACGGATCACCACGGCGCTGTCGGAACTCGCCGAACAGACCACGATGGACTCCTTCTCCCGCTTCCTGCAGGGGCTGGTCGTCGCGATCGAGCGGGGGACGCCGCTGGCCGACGTCCTGCGGGCGCAGGCCGTCGACGTCCGCGAGGTGGGCAAGCGCGCGCTGCTCGAGGCCGGCGGCCGCAAGGAGATCTCGATGATGGTTCCGGTGGTGTTCCTGATCCTGCCGGTCACCGTGATGTTCGCACTGTTCCCCGGGCTGCTGACGTTGACGTCGCTTGCCCGGTGACCCGAGGGAGGACCGATGAAGATGCTTACATACCTTCAGGTATGTATAACCACGATGCGGGAGAGGGCGACGGGCGACGACCGTGGTGACGTGCCCGGTTGGGTGATGGTCACCGTGATGACGGCGATCCTGGTCGTGGCGATCCTCGGCGTGTTCGAACCGCAGATCAAGAGCTCGCTGTCCGGGATCATCGACTCGGTCAGTGGGTCCGGGCAGTAGCGTGCGCGCCCGGCTCACCGACGACGCCGGCGCAGCCGTCGTCGACTTCGTCATGATGTCGATCCTGCTGCTCCTGTTGCTGTTCGCGGTGCTGCAGGCGGCCGTGTTCTTCTACGCGCGCAACGTGGCCGCGGCGTCGGCCGCCGATGCTGCTCGCTACGCCGCGGCCGAGGGTGTCGACCCGTCCTCGGGAGCGGAGCGGGCCGAGCGGCTGATCGGGCAGGGCCTCGACGACAAGGATGCAGCGGCAATCCGCTGCTCGTCGGGCGTGGCCCGCGACTACCCCTCCGGGCTGGCCGTCACCACCGTCCACTGTCGGGGCCGGGTGCGGCTGTTCTTCACGCCGCTCGGCCTGCCCCTGACCGTCGACGTCCGCTCCTCGGCGCTGCGCGAGGGCCGATAGGTGTCGGACGAACGGGTGAGGCGCCGGCTGTACCAGCGCGACGACGGCAGCGCGATCGTCGAATTCGTGTTCGTCGCCATCGTGATCATGGTGCCCCTGATGTACCTGATCGCAGCGGTCGCGACGGTGCAGCGGGCGCAGCTCGCGGTCAGCGAGGCGGCACGCGACGCCGGGCGCGCCTTCGCCACCAGTGACACGGCAGCGCAGGCCGGTCCGCGGGTCGAGGCCGCCGTTCGTCTCGCGCTGGCCGACCAGGGACTGCCGAACGACGCCACGGTCCGTTTCGTGCCGAGCGGGTCCGGCTGCGATGCGCGCAGCGTCACCCCCGAACTGCGCGCCGGAGCCGAGTTCGCGGTCTGCGTCAGTCGGCGTACCGACATCCCCGGCGTGCCGTCCGTGCTGTCCGGACGGGGAATCCGCATCACCTCGGAATACGTGGTGCACGTCGACGACTTCCGGCAGTTCCCGTCGTGAACCGGGATCGGGACGCCGGGTCGACGATCCCGCTCATCCTCGGCTTCTTCCTCATCGCACTGATCATGGTCGCCGCGTCGGTGTCACTGGGCCAGGCGTTCGTCCAGCAGCGCGACCTGCAGGACGCGTGCGACGGCGCCGCAGCGGCCGCCGCCGCCAGCTCGGCCGATCTCGACCGGGAGAGCTCCGTTGCCGGCGGTTCGTCGCTGCGGTTCTCGAACGTCGAGGCGGGGGTGGCGACCTACCTGCAGCGCGACCCGTCGCGCCACGACGTGCAGATCGGCGTCGCGCTGTCGGCAGACCGCGAACGAATCACCCTCACCTGCCGGCAGACCCGCGCGCTCGCCCTGGGTGGGTTCTTCGGACGCGCGCACGTCCAGCACACCACCACCTCCAGCGCCCGTGCGGCGGTCGTGGGCTGACGCACTGTGCCCCAGGCCCTGCCACGCCACACGGGCCGCCGCCGGGTCAATGCTTTTACCAATGTTTGTTCCATTTCGGTGGTTGCCGTCAGCGGGATCCGCTAGACATGGCTGTGTTGGCACACAGCGATCCACCGGTTCGACGACCCCATGGGTCCGTTGTTCGGGTCAGAACGGATCATCCGCGTGCAAGAGAGGTAGGCATGTCGTCTCACAAGGAAGCTCCGGCGATCTCCAACGACGGAGCAGCGGACAACACCGACGTCTACGCGTTCGTGAGCCCGGACAAGCCCGACACGGTCACGTTGATCGCGAACTTCGTGCCGCTGGAGGATCCGGCGGGTGGGCCGAACTTCGCCCAGTTCGGTGACGACGTCCTGTACGAGATCCACATCGACAACAACGGTGACGCCAAGGCCGACATCACCTACCAGTTCCGGTTCACCACCGAGACGACGATCCCCAGCACGTTCCTCTACAACATCGGGCCCATCGAGTCCCTCGACAGCTCGAACTGGAACCGCAAGCAGTTCGGCACCGTGAAGCGGATCAAGGGCGGCAGGACGACCACGCTCGGCTCGCACCTGGCCTGCCCGCCGGTGAACGTCGGCTCCCACTCGACCCCGGACTACGCGAAGCTCGCGGAGGCGGCCGTCCACCCGCTCACGGGCGGCGGCAAGGTCTTCCTCGGCCAGCGGGCCGAGGGCTTCTACGTCGACCTCGGCGCGATCTTCGACCTCGGGACGTTGCGCCCGGTGCACAACCTGCACCTGTCGAAGATGCCGGCCTCGGGCGGCATCAACGCCACCAAGGCGAAGAACATCCACAGCATCGCGATCCAGGTGCCGAAGTCCGATCTCACCAAGGGCGGTTACGACGCCTCGGACGCCACCGATCAGCGTTCGACGATCGGGGTCTACGCCAGTGCGAGCCGTCAGGCGTCGAAGATCTACAACGGCGACGGAACCGTGCAGCACTCCGGCCCGTGGGTCCAGGTGTCGAGACTGGCGAACCCGCTGGTGAACGAGGTGCTCAACCCCCTCGGCCAGAAGGACAGGTTCAACGCCTCGGCCCCGTCCGGCGACAGCACGTTCGCCGACAACGTCACCAAGCCCGAGCTCGCCGGTCTGCTGCCGGTGCTCTACCCCGGGGTGTTCCCGAATCTGGCGAAGTACTCCAAGGCGCGCGCCGACCTCGCGGCGATCATCCTCACCGGCATCCCCGCCGGCGTCGTGCCCGGCTTCCAGAACTTCACCGGCTCGACCCAGGCCGACCTGCTGCGACTCAACATGGCCATCCCGCCGACGACCTCCAAGCCCAGCAACCTGGGCCTGATCGGTGGCGACGCCGCCGGTTTCCCCAACGGCCGTCGGGTGTTCGACGACGTCACCACCATCGAGCTGCGGGCGATCGCCGGCGCCACGATCCCGCTGGTCGACAAGTCCTACAAGCCCGACGCGGCTGCGGGCGAGATCACCCAGGGGCTGACGTCGAGCAACCAGGACGTCAATGCCGAGAACACCGTCAACTACATCTACGAGTTCCCGTACCTCGGTCTGCCGCACGGCGGCTACCAGAACCCGTGAGCACCAGCCCGTCTTCGAGCGAAAGGTCCACCACGATGTCCGAACACTCCCGCCGGCACTTCATCCGTAACGCCTCGATCGGGGCTGCTGCGGTCGGCGCCACCGCGGTCATCCCCGCGATGACCTCCGCCGACGCAGCTACCCCGGACAGGACCCCGGACAGCACCGCCGGCACGGCCGCCCACGACGGCCCCTTCACCGTCTGGGTCACCGATGCGAAGACCGGCGAGATCGCCGTGCTCGTCGGCGAGCAGAAGGTCGTGCACCACGACAAGGCGCTGGCCGCCAAGCTCGCACGGATCGCAGGCCGGGGCGCCACCTCCTGATCCTGCGGTCCCGCCAAGTCGCCCGAGTCGCCCAGGTCACGCGGCAACGAAAGGTCTCAGAGAGGTAAGGCATGTCGTCTCACAAGGAAGCACCCGGGATCGCCAACGACGCGGCGGCGGACAACACCGACGTCTACGCGTTCGTCAGCCCGGACAAGCCCGACACCGTCACGCTGATCGCGAACTTCGTCCCGCTCGAGGACCCGGCCGGTGGCCCGAACTTCTTCGAGTTCGGCGACGACGTGCTCTACGAGATCCACATCGACAACGACGGCGACGGCGTGGCAGAGGTGACGTACCAGTTCCGGTTCACCACCGAGATCGCCGACGAGAACACGTTCCTCTACAACACGGGGACGATCGCCACGATCGACAGCCCGAACTGGAACCGCAAGCAGTTCTACGGCGTCACCCGGGTGGCCGGTCCCGGCGGCTCGCCGGGCGGCGTCACGCTGGGCAGCCACCTCGCCTGCCCGCCCTGCAACATCGGGCCCGCATCGACGCCGAACTACGCCGATCTCGCCGCCGCCGCGATCCACCCCCTGACCGGTGGCGTGACCGGTCAGGTCTTCGCGGGCCAGCGGGCCGAGGGCTTCTACGTCGACCTCGGCGCCATCTTCGACCTCGGCATCCTGCGCCCGTTCCTGTCCGCGCACCTCGCCAAGATGCCGAACGCACCGGGCGTGAACGCCACAGCGGCCAAGAACATCCACACCATCGCCATCCAGGTGCCCAAGTCGGAGCTGGTCACCGGCGACGGCAGCACCGCCACTGCCAAGAACAACGTGATCGGCGTCTACGCCTCGGCGAGCCGCCAGCGTCAGACCGCCTACGGCGCGTCCGGCAAGCCGGTCCCGTCCGGCGACTGGGTCCAGGTCTCGCGTCTCGGGAACCCGTTGGTGAACGAGGTGCTCATCAACATCCCGAACAAGGACAGGTTCAACTCCCAGGCGCCGGCGGGCGACAAGCAGTTCCTCAGCCATTTCACCAAGCCCGAGCTGGCCGGTCTGCTGCCTGCGCTCTACCCGGGGGTGTTCCCGAACCTGGCGAAGTACAAGAAGGACCGCGCCGACATCCAGGCGATCTTCCTGACCGGTCTGCCGCCGGGCCTGCCGGGGCTCGGCACCTTCCAGAACCTCGGCGACGGCAAGACCCTCGCCGAGCTGCTGCGGCTCAATGTGGCCGTCCCGCCGACGTCCAAGCCGAGCAACCTGGGCATCCTCGGCGGCGATCTCGCCGGCTTCCCGAACGGTCGGCGGGTGTTCGACGACGTCACGACCATCGAGCTGCGCGCCCTTGCCGGGGCGACGCTGCCGCTGGTCGACCCCACCTACAAGGCCGACGCAGCCGCGACCGCGATCACCGAGGGTCTGACGTCGAGCAACACCGACGTCACCGCCAACAACACCGTGCACTACCAGTCGACGTTTCCCTACCTGGGCACGCCGCACAGCGGGTACTCGACGCCGTCCGACAACCGGCGGGCCAACGACCTCGGGGCCATCAACCAGCCGCCGTCAGGCAGCACCATTCCGGTCGGTGCGCCGCAGACCGGTGTCGGCCCCGCGGCCACCGGTTCCGACACCACCGTCCTTGCCGGCGCCGCCCTGGCCGGCCTTGCTGTCGTCGGCGCCGCAGCCGCCCGCTCGCGCACAGCGGGCGCTGCGTCGTCGGCGGCGTCGCCGGTGTCTGCACCGTCGACGCGCCCTCGCCCCCGCCCGCGGGTCGAGAGGGACGGCGCGAGCGAGTGAGCCAGCCGCCGACCGGAGACGAAGGCACCGTCCTGCTCGACATCGGCGGTGACATCGGTGCACTGATCCTGCAGACGCCCGAGGACCTGCTCGGTGCCGAGATCGAGATCAGCCCGCTCAGCGAGGGCGCGCTGGACGTCTTCCAGCGCGACCACCCGCACGAGCACACACCGGGTGAGCCGCACGTCCACCACCACCCGGGCCGAACGCACGTGGCGGTCCTGGCGCGCCGCGCGCCCGGTGGCGTCCAGTACGTCGCGATCTACCCCGGGCTCACGACCGGGGACTACCAGTTGTGGAACGTCGACGGCACGCCCGCCGACGTCGTGCACATCGTCGGTGGCGAGATCACGCAGATCGACTGGCGCTGACCGATGTTCACCCGACGCCTGCCCGCCCTCACGTGGCTGCCGGCGTCGCGGTGGCAGCGGATCTGCGCCGCAATCGCGCTCGCGATCCTGGTCGGGGCCGCGCTCGTCGTGGTGTTCAACCGACCCGGGCACCGCGACGTCGGGTTGCCGCCCACGCCGCCGGCACCCGCCGCGGGCTCCACGACCGCGGGGCCGAGGAGCAGTGCCACCGCGACACCGTCGGGGGGTGCTCCGCGGACCTGCGGCACCGCGAGCGCGAGCCCGCTCGGCGGCATCGCCCCCATCCGGATCTGCATCCCGTCGATCCACGTGACGGCATCGGTGATGCAGCTGGGGCTCAACGCCGATCGCACGGTGCAGGTCCCACCGCTGTCGCGCGTCGGCGACGCGGGTTGGTACAAGTACTCGGCCGCCCCCGGCAAGAGCGGGCCCACGGTCATCCTCGGCCACGTGGACTCCGCCACCTACGGCGAGGGCGTGTTCTTCCGGCTGGGTCAGCTCCGGGCCGGCGACGCGGTCAGCGTCAACCGCGGTGACGGGCGGATCGCGACCTACCGCATAGACCGCGTCGTCGAGGTCTCGAAGCAGAAGTTCCCGACCCAGGCGGTGTACGGGCCGACGTCGGGCCCGGCGCTGCGGCTCGTGACGTGCGGCGGCCGCTTCGACGCCGCGACCGGCAACTACCTCGACAACATCATTGCCTACGGCAGCCTCGACGCGATCAGCGCAGGCTGAGCCCGCTCAGTCCGGCTGCGCGCGGGCGCGGTTGCTCGTCACCGGCAGCCCGGGCTCGCTGAGGTCGACGCAGAGGATCTCGTCGTCGAGATAGGCCGCCCAGCGCAGCGACCGCACCGTGTCGATGCCGTAGTACTTCGTGAACGCGATCGCCGAGACGATCCACGGCCCGTTGGGCGAGGGTGACGCCGCACGGACGTGTGCTGCGTTCGCGGCGTCGTGTGCCACGGGCCGCAGGCCGATGACCCGCGCCGATCGGTCGTACAGCAGCTCCACCGAGCCCGGCGAGCCGATCGCCTCGTAGGCGGAGCGGTTCAGCGACAGGGTCCCGCGTTTGTGCACGGTGACGTGCGGGTCGGACCTCGAGGTCAGCATCTGCCGACTGAAGCTCTCGAAATTCGCCATGCCGTCTCTCTACCGGGGTGGCCACCGCGCCACGGGTGCGGACCGACGCCCGCCTTCGATCAACCTTCGTGGCGAGATCCTGCTTCGGTTCGGTTCCTAGACTTGTCGTCGTGGCCCGGCTCCTCGTCCTGAACGGGCCGCCGGGGGTGGGCAAGTCGGTGCTCGCGCAGCGCTACCTGCTCGATCACCCGGGCGCACTCGACCTCGACGTCGACCGGCTCCGTCGCTTCGTGGGGCAGTGGCGCACCGATCCGGTCGGGTCGGCGTCGCTCGTGCGGGCCTTCGGCCTCGGGGCGGCTCGAGTGCATCTGGCCGCGGGCCACGACGTCGTCGTGCCGCACTACCTCGGTGTGGTCGAGCATCTCGACGAGTGGGAGTCGCTGGCCCGGGCGGTCGGCGTCGAGTACCGCGAGTTCGTGCTGCTCGAGTCCAAGGACCGCATCCTGGCCCGCTTCGCCGCGCGAACCGCGGCGGCCGCCGACCCGGTGCACGCCGACGCCCAGCAGTTGTTGGACGCCGCGGGCGGCACGCCGCAGCTCGAGGCGATGTACGACCGCTTGCTGCTCGTTCTGACGACCCGCCCGCAGGCCGAGCTGCTGGCCGCCCCGGAGGGCGACGTCGAGGCGACGTACGCGGGTCTGCTGGCGGCGC
>CAZZVT010000132.1:0-9915 GCA_964657545.1 uncultured Jatrophihabitantaceae bacterium | reverse complement strand
GCCTTCTTGGCCGGAGCCTTCTTCGCCGCCGCTTTCTTCGACGTCGCCGATTTCGACGGGCCGGAGGCGCTCTCGCCGCGGCCCTTCTTGGCCGCGTCGACCGAGGCCCGCAGAGCGGACATCAGGTCGACGACGTTGCCGGCGGTCGGCTGCTGCTCCTCGGTCTCGACGATCTCGCGGCCCTCGACCTTGGCCTCGATGACCGACTCGAGCGCCTCGCGATAATTATCGGTGTACTGCTCGGGTTCGAAGTCGCCGGCCATGCTCTCGACGAGCGAGCGCGCCATCTGCTGCTCCTGCGGGCGCAGCTCGATGTCCTCGTCCAGGAACGCGAACTCGGCCTCGCGGACCTCGTCGGGCCAGATCATGGTCTCGAGCAGGATGACGCCGTCGCGGACCCGCAGCACGGCCAACTGCTCGCGGTTGCGGATCGCCACCTTGACCACGCCGACCGTGTCGCTGTCGACCAGCGCGTCACGCAGCAGCACGTAGGGCTTGACCGCGCTCTTGTCCGGCTCGAGGTAGTAGCTCTTATTGTAGAAGATCGGGTCGATCTGATCGGCGGGCACGAACTGCACGACGTCGACCACCCGTGCACTGGGCAGCGGCAGGTCCTTGAAATCGTCGTCGGTGAGCACGACCGTCTCACCGGAGCCGAGCTGGTACCCCTTGGCGATGTCGGCGTACTGCACCTCCTCGCCGTCACTCTCGGCCACCCGCTTGTAGCGGATCCGAGCGCCGTCACTGCGGCGCACCTGGTTGAAGCTGACGCTCTTCTCCTCGGTCGCGGCATAGAGCTTGACGCCGATGCTCACCAGGCCGAAGGACACGCTGCCCTTCCAGATGGATCTCATTCGCATAGTTTGGACGCGTGGACCCCATGCTCGCCACTGCGACAGCCGTTTTACCGCAGGGCACGGGCTGGATGTACGAGTTCAAGTGGGACGGCATCCGGGCCCTGATCGACGTCACGGGGCAGGGCGTGCGGATCACCAGTCGGCGCGGGAACGACGTCTCGGCCGGGTATCCCGAGCTCGTGGCGCAGTCGAGCGAGGTCGGCGACGCACTGATCGACGGCGAGATCGTGGCGTTCGTCGACGGCCGGCCGTCGTTCGGGCAATTGCAGACCCGGATGCATCTGCGCGCGGCCAAGGATGTCGTACGGGCGGCCATCGACGCGCCGGTGACGTTCGTTGCCTTCGACCTGCTGCGCCGCTTCGGCGTCGACCTCACCACCCGTCCCTTCCTCGAGCGGCGGGCGACGCTCGAACGTTTCGCGGCCGAGCAGGAGGGCTGGACCTTGAGCCCCTCGTTCGACGACGGCCCGGCCACCGAACTGGTCGCGCGCGAGCACGGGCTCGAGGGCGTGATGGCCAAGCGCGCCGATTCGACGTATCACCCCGGCAGGCGCAGCGAGCACTGGCGCAAACTGCGCTTCGTCCGCTCCGGCGACTTCGCGGTCATCGGCTGGGAGGGCTCGGCCGAGCAACCCGACACGCTGAGCTCGCTGCTGCTCGGAGTCGTCACCGACGACGGCCTGCGGTTCGCGGGCAAGGTCGGCAGCGGGCTGTCCGGACGTACGTCGTCGCTGATCCAGCGCAGGCTCACGACCAGGGCGTCGTCGGCCGTCGCGGACGTGCCCCGCTCGATCGGCGGCCGGCAGATGCACTGGGTCGAGCCCGAACTGGTCGTCGAGGTCGAGTTCGCATCCTGGACGGGTGATCACCGCCTGCGGCACCCGGTGTTCCGCGGCGTCCGCGACGACAAGACGGTGCAGGAGGCAAGCGGTGGCTGAGTCGCAGAAGGTGACCGTCGACGTCGAGGGGCGGCACCTGACGCTGTCGAACCTGCACAAGGTGCTCTATCCCGACGCCGGCTTCGCCAAGGGCGAGGTGATCGACTACTACACCCGCATCGCGCCGGTGCTGCTGCCGCATCTGGCCGATCGCCCGCTGACGGTGAAGCGCTACCCCAACGGCGTCGACGGCATGTTCTTCTACGAGAAGAACGCCACGCGCGGCACGCCGGACTGGATCCGTACGAAGACCCTGCCGGTGCCGGGCTCGACGAAGAACCGCGAGACGATCGACTTCGTCGTGGTCGAGGCGTTGCCCGATCTCGTGTGGCTGGCCAACCTCGCGGCGCTGGAGCTGCATGTCCCGCAGTGGCGGATACCGCGGCGCGCCCGAACCCCGCGCACCGACCTGATCGTCTTCGACCTCGATCCCGGGCCGCCGGCCACGATCGTCGAGTGCAGCGAGGTGGCGCTGCTGCTGCGCGACCATCTGGTCGCCGACGGGTTCGCGCCGGTGGCCAAGACCTCGGGTTCGAAGGGCATGCAGGTCAGCGTGCCGATCAGCTGCGACGACCAGGAGCTGCCGTCGACGTATGCCCGTCTGCTCGCCCGTCGACTCGAGACCGACCGACCCGACCTCGTCGTGTCCCGAATGGCCAAGGACCTGCGGCCCGGGAAGATTCTCGTCGACTGGAGCCAGAACAACCCGGCGAAAACGACGGTCGCGCCCTACTCGCTACGGGCACGGGCGCAGCCGACGGTGTCCACGCCGTTGACGTGGGACGAGGTCGCCACCGGTGAGCTGCTGTCCTTCACCGCGGCCGACGTCCTGGACCGGGTCGAGCAGTACGGCGACCTGTTCGCCGGCGTGCTCGACGACGGGCAGCGCGGTCGTCTGACCGGTTCGATGGCTACTGGCGGGTAGGCTGCGCAGCGTGTCGAGCGCGGTAGGGACCGAGGTGGGTAGGGGCGGTCGCATGCCCCGCTCGGCCCGCCGCAAGCAGTTGCTCGCCGCCGCGCAGGAGGTGTTCGTCGCGCAGGGCTACCACGCTGCCGCAATGGACGACATCGCCGAGCGCGCGGGCGTCTCCAAGCCGGTGCTCTACCAGCACTTCCCCGGCAAGCTGGACCTCTACCTGGCGCTGCTCGACACCCAGGCGTCCGCGCTGGCCGAGGGCGTCCGGGCTTCCCTCGAGGGCACCAGCGACAACCGCGAGCGCATCCACCGCGTGCTCTCCGCCTACTTCGGCTTCGTCGATCGCGACGACCACGACGGCGCCTTCCGGCTCATCTTCGAAAGCGACCTCGTCAACGACCCCGAGGTCCGCAAACGCGTCGAGTCGGTCACCGCGCGCACCATGGCGGCCGTGGCCGACACCGTCGCATACGACACCGGCCTGAGCCGCGCAGAGGCCGAACTGCTGGCCACCGCCCTCACCGGCTCGGCGCAGGTGGTGGCCCGCTGGTGGCTGGCCAGCGACCGCCCGGTGACCCAGGAGGACGCCATCACGCTGCTCGAGACGCTGCTGTGGCGGGGCATCTCGAACTTCCCCCGCCGCGAGGGCTGACCCTGTTCGCTCTCGGCGCAGCCCGCGCCGTGCCGGGCCGTCCACCGCTCGACTAGCGTGGTCGACACGCAAGTACAACGAGCTGGAGGTTCGGCGTGGAGGTCAAGATCGGCGTGCTGCACACGTCCCGGGAGGTCGTCGTGGACAGCCCGCAGAGTGGCGACGAGGTGCAGGCTCTTGTCGACACCGCGCTGAAGAGCATCGACGGGCAGCTCGTGCTGTCCGACGAGAAGGGTCGCAAGGTCATCGTGCCGGCCAACCTCGTCGCCTACGTCGACATCGCTCCCAGCGACACCCGTCGCGTGGGGTTCGTCGGCAACTGAGCGGCTTCCCGTGATCGACGTCGAGGCGCGCGAAGCTGCGCTACGGGCTCTGGTCGATCGCGTCGTCGAGATCGCACCGGCGAACTGGGTCCAGATCTACGCCGCGTTCGAGGTGCATCCCGGTCCGTCGTTCACCTGGGTCCTGCTCGGGGCCGTTAATCTCGGCGACCGGTGGGGTTTCGGGCAGTTCGACCTCGACGACCAGGTGTATGACCTCGCGATGACCTATCGCGAGGCGTGCGGCCCCGACGCCTGGAGCACCCTCGAGCTCAAGGTCGACTACGACGGCGCGTTCGACGCCGCTCAGGGCTACGACCCGATCGGGCCCGGCGATACGTTCGGCAGCGCGCTGCTAGACCGGCTGCAGAGCTACGGCGAGACCTTCACCCGCGAGCACGGCCAGGCACCACACGCGTAACTGACCGATTCTGGCCCCAGGGCGCCACAAGCCGGTCCGCGTGCGAATATCTAAGCCGCGGACGAAGATCGACGGGCGCGTTTGGGGGTCTCATGGGCCAACAGGTCCCGAACCAGTACAAGGAAGCGCTGCGCTCGCGCCGATCAGGTGCAGCTGCGCTCGCCGATTCCTTACGCACCGGCCTCGACAAGGCGCAAAGGGCAATGGCTGCCGGCGCGTGGCAGTCCACGGTGGCGACGGAGTTCGAACACCAGCTTGTCGCACGGCGGCGCACGCTCGCGACCGCCGCAGAGTCCGTCACGACTGAGTTCGACGACGAGATCGCCAGACAGCCCGACCTCGTGGATGCACATTCCTGGCAGGCTCAGTACTACCGCATGACCCGGTACGCGGGGGCGGGGTGAGCCATGGCGGTCTGCTCGATCAACATCGCCGAGATGAAGGGCCTCGTCGGGGCCCTCGAGGGCGCCGAATATGACATTCCGGGCGACGTCTCGGCCCTGACGTCGCTCCTGCATGATCTCGACCTGGAGACCGCCGACGTCACCCGGGCGGCGCCGGTCGGCACCTGGGTCGTCGACGAGCTCGTCCCGATCCGGCGGCGCCTGGCCATGGCCGAGGCCATCGAGGCGTCCAGCCCCGACCGTGGCACCTTCGTGCAGTTCGACGAGTCGGCGATCTCGGCGAAGACCCCGGCTCAGGCGGCCGCCGACGCCAAACGCGCCGTCGCGCTGATGAAGACCGGCAAGATCGACGAGCTGATCGCCCTGCTCTCGACGGAGGGCTACGACCCCTACTTCGCCAAAGCCTTCGCGCAAGGCAGCACCCCGACCGACCTCGAGTCCGCGATCATGAACTACGCCGGCACCGGCCAGCTCCGGGGTGACGTCGACCCCAAGAAGTACGAGGCGCTGCTCAGCGGCCTGGCCTCCACCCTGGGCCTCGCCACCCGGGGCACCGGCGACCTCAACCTCGGCAAGGGGTGGACGGACACCTTTCTGCGCTACCTCACCACGACCCCTATCAGCGAGCAGACCAAGAACCCCGACCAGGCCATCAAGGACGAGCGCGGCGGGCGCTCGGCGCTGATGCTGCTACTGGCGCGCGGGCAGTGGTCGACACCGTTCCTGCAGTCGGCGACCACCCAGATCACCACGATCGACAAGAAGTTCGGCGCCACGTGGTGGTTCGGGCCGGGCGCGCTGTGGACGCACGCGGTGACACCGCAGGGCAAGGAGTTCACCGACCCGGTCGTCGCGCTGATGGCCGCGCTGAGCCACAACCCCGAGGCGGCCAGGTGGGCGTTCACCCACGGCGGCACGACGACGGTGAGCCTGCACGGACACGACGTCGCCATGAACGCGTTCGTCAAGTACGTGCTGATCGATCACGACTACGACACCGCGAGCAACACCTACAAGAGCCCGGGCGCCTCGGTCGCCCTGCTCGCGCTGCAGGCCGCCGTCGGCGGGGACAAGAACAGCCCCGTCGCCCTGGACGTGCGCACGCTCTCCGCCTCCCTGAAGGAGCAGAAGGACAAGCTCGACGCGATGCCCTGGTACGAGAAGTGGGGCCATCAGATCCTCGACTTCATCGGCATGATCCCGGTGGTCGGCGACGTCGCCAACATCCCCAACGCAGCCTGGTACGGGCTGCAGGGCGACTGGGCGGATGCGGGTGTGAGCCTGGCCGGGTCTGTGCCGCTGCTCGGCGACTCCGCGCTCGGCGCGCGCATCGTCGCCGACGGCGGCAAGGCCGTCGAGGCCCTCAAGGGCCTGCGCCTCGTCGACCTGACCGGCAAGGAGACACCGACGGCCTCGACAGCGCAAAACTGCTGGAGAAGGCGACCCAGATCGAGCCGGCGGTGTTCACGTTCGACAACGCGGCAGACTTCCGGCTCGCGGCCAACTCGCCGCACCCGAACGTGACCTACGAGTTCAACGGCATCCGCTACACCACCGACGAGTTCTCCCGCCCGATCGTCGTGTCCGGCACACCGCTCAAGACCCGCGGAATCAGCGACAACAAGCTGCGTCGGCTGATCGGCAAGGGACCCGGCGCGAAGGACGGCGACGTCGGCTTCCACCTGTTCGCCGAGTCGCTCGGTGGCGACACCACCAAGCTCAACGTCGTCCCGGGCAACGGTAAAGTTTCGGCGGCCGACATCGTGCGGTTCAAGAACCTCAACGGCAGCGAGTTCAAGAAGATGGAGAACCAGGTACGGGCCGCGGTCAACGACCCGACCGTCAAGGACCTCAACCTCACCGTCAGACCGATCTACGCCGATCCGGCAGACTTACGGCCCACTGCCTTCGTCGCGACAGTGACCGAGAACGGCACCACGAAGATCTTCCGGTTCCGCAACGCACCGGTGAGAAGGTAGCAACGTGACTGAACACGCCACCACCCTGGACGACAAGGTGCTCACCGCGGTTGCTGCGGTCGCGGTGGAACCGCCCTGGCTCGCGTTCATCACCCTCTTCGAGCGGATGCGGGGTGATGACGGCGGCACCGTGGTGTCAAACATGACCCAGGCCGCAGCGTGGAATGCGCGGGAGCAGAGCGTGGTCAGAATTGAGGCGTCCCTGCCGGACCTGATCCTCCTCGAGCTGTTCGACTACTTCGAGGACGAGTTCGACCTTGCCGACTGGACGCGGGTACGGATGGTAAAGACCGTGGATGGCGCCGTCTCAGCCGTGGCCACCACTGACCCCGCCGGGCCCCCGGAATCGAACTACGTCGGTTTCGACACAGACCCGTTCTGGAACTACGTCGACGAGCACCGCGACGAACTCGAAGCCCTCGCCCGCCGGCACTACGGCTCGAGCGGCTGACGCGAGCAAACCGAGTATCTGTTCACGAGAGCGTTGGTACCGAGATGACATAAGAATCCCGCGACGTCGTGCTCGACGACCGCGTCTATACCTACCTGCGCACCCCGGACGAATGTTCACCCAACTGAGTGCGCATCGCCATGTTGCGCGATCGTATGGCCGGAGATGGCGGCGCGGTGTACGGGTCCGCCAACCTCGCCTTCGTGTGGAACCGCGACACCCAGCAGGTCGAGCGCGGCACCATCGACTACTCGGCGTCACGCAGTTACCAGATCGGCAGGTATCTTAAGAACGAGTTCGCCGTACCGAAATGGACCCGCATCGTCGTCGTCTGCGCCATCGACGGCAAGCAGAGCGCCGCCGTCACGGTGGATCCTTCGGGCCTCCCCGAGTCCGATTACCTCGCCGGCTTCGACGACCCGATCTTCCAGCACCTCGACGAGCACCGCGCCGAACTCGAGGCGCTCGCCCACCGCCACTACGGCTCAAGCGGCTAACTGTCGAGACGCTAACTGTCGAGACCCAGTGCGACCATTCGCTCGGCGTGGCGGTCGGTGATCCGGGTGATCAAGGCGGGCACTCCGGCCAGCCCACCGGTGCCCTCGACGAGCAGCATCATCAGCGACTCGCGGTCGGCAAGCACATGCTGCGTCTGGCTGATGGCCTCGCCGACAAGGCGCCGGGCCCAGAGCGCGAGCCGGCCCGCCACCGCGGGTTGCTCGGCCACTGCTGCCTCGACCTCGCGGACGGCGAACTCGGCCCGGCCCTCGTCGGTGAGCACCTCGCGGATCAGTGACGACGTCTCGTCGTCGACCAGGGCGGCAACCTCGCGGTAGAAGTCGGCCGCCATTCCGTCGCCGACGTAGGCCTTGACCACGCACTCCAACCACGTCGACGGGGCGGTCCGGGAGTGGAAGGTCTCGAGCGCTGCGATGAACGGCGCCATCGCATCGTCGGGCTGGACGCCCAGTTCGACCAGCCGATCGGCCAGCCGGCGGAAGTGCCCGAACTCGACCGCGGCCATCGCCGACATCTCGGCCCGGCCGGCCAGGGTGGGCGCGAGGCGGGCGTCGTCGGCCAACCTGTCGAACGCGCTCAGCTCGCCATAGGCCAGCGCTCCGAGCAGGTCGACGACTGCGTCGCGGGCTGCCGTAGGGACCATCAGCGCAGGTTAGCGCCCGCGGCTCACGGCCAGCAGATACCATGGGCTTGCTGGAACTCCTTCCAGAGCATCACCTGAATCTGCGCGTTGACCGCAGGCGCCGCCCGACACAGACGGGTCGCAGCCGCCGGACACCCTCCTCATCGGTCGACGCACCTACGCAAGGACGCGCCGTGACCGAAGAATCAACCGAACTGTCTGCCGCCGAACTCTCCGCAGCCGAGATCGACCACCGCACGGATCTCACCGAGGCCGAGATCGCCCCGGTCGAACCGGAACCGCTGGCCGCGAAGGCCCCGGTGAGCGTCGAGAGCCCGCTGTTCTCCAGCTTCGACATCCAGCCCGAGATCGTGCAGGCCCTGGCCGACGTCGGCATCGAGCGGACGTTCGCCATCCAGGAGCTCACCCTGCCGATCGCGCTGGCCGGCAACGACCTCATCGGGCAGGCACGCACCGGATCGGGCAAGACGCTCGGTTTCGGCGTTCCGCTGCTCAACCGCATCACCCTGCCCGGCGGCCCGGGCGCGCTGCCGCAGGCCCTCGTCGTCGCCCCGACCCGCGAGCTGGCCGTCCAGGTGTCGGCCGACCTCGCCGAGGCCGGCAAACGCATCGGCGCCCGGGTGCTGACGATCTACGGCGGCCGGGCCTACGAGCCGCAGATCGAGGCGTTGAAAAAGGGCGTCGACGTCGTGGTGGGCACGCCCGGACGGCTGCTCGACCTCGCCCAGCAGCGGCACCTGTCGCTCGCCGACGCGCGGATCCTCGTGCTCGACGAGGCCGACGAGATGCTCGACCTCGGCTTCCTGCCCGACATCGAGAAGCTGCTGACCATGGTGCCGGCCGCCCGCCAGACGATGCTGTTCTCGGCCACGATGCCCGGCCCGATCGTCTCGCTGGCCAGGCAGTTCCTCATCCAGCCCATCCAGATCAGGGCCGAGTCCGAGACCTCGATCCCCAGCACCTCGCACGTCGACCAGTTCGCCTACCGGGCGCACGCCATGGACAAGGCCGAGATGCTCTCCCGCGTCCTGCAGGCCCGCAACCGGTCACTCGCGCTGATCTTCACCCGCACCAAGCGCACGGCCCAGAAGGTGTCCGACGACCTCGAGGACCGCGGCTTCGCAGCCGCCGCCATCCACGGCGACCTCGGTCAGGGTGCCCGCGAGCAGGCACTGCGCGCGTTCCGTTCGGGCAAGGTCGATGTGCTGGTCGCCACCGACGTCGCGGCCCGCGGGCTCGACGTCGAGGGCATCTCGCACGTCGTCAACTACCAGGCGCCCGAGGACGCGATGACCTACGTCCACCGCATCGGGCGCACCGCGCGCGCCGGCCGCCAGGGCACGTCGGTCACGTTCGTCGACTGGGACGACGTACCGCGCTGGAAGCTGATCTGCACCACCCTGGAACTGCCCTTCTCCGATCCGGCCGAGACCTACTCGACCTCCCCGCACTTCTACGCCGACCTCGACATCCCTGAGGGCGTCACCGGCACCCTGCCGCGGGCCTCCCGCACCCGGGCCGGCCTGGACGCCGAGGTGATCGAGGACCTCGGCGGCCGGCCCCCCGCTCGTGAGCGCGGGCGTGACGCCGGTCGAGGCGCACGCGGGGCCGACCGCAGCGGTCGCAGCGGATCGCGCCGTGCCGGTGACCGTGAGCCCAACCGTGAGCCCGGCGGCGAACGGGCCGAGCGCCCGGCCCGCAGCGGCAACCGCACGCGAACCCGAACCCGCGGCGGGCAGGCCGTCGCCGAGCAGACCTCGCCCGGCACGACGGCGCCGACGAGCGGTCCTGCGGGGGCAGGCGACAGCGAGTCGG
>CAZZVT010000131.1:0-9967 GCA_964657545.1 uncultured Jatrophihabitantaceae bacterium | reverse complement strand
GTCCACGACATCGGCAAGAACATCGTCGGCGTGGTGCTGCAGTGCAACAACTTCGACGTCATCGACCTCGGCGTCATGGTGCCGGCGCAGAAGATCCTCGACGCGGCCAAGGAGCACGACGCCGACGTCATCGGGCTGTCCGGCCTGATCACCCCCTCGCTCGACGAGATGGTCAACTTCGCCGGCGAGATGGAGCGGCAGGGTTTGAACATCCCGCTGCTCATCGGCGGTGCGACGACCTCGCGGGCACACACAGCGGTGAAGGTCGACCGTAAGTACCACGGCCCGGTGGTGTGGGTGAAGGACGCCTCGCGCTCGGTGCCGGTGGTGGCCGCGCTGCTCGACGACAAGCAGCGACCCAAGCTGCTCGCCGACCTCGACGCCGACTACGACTCGCTGCGCACCCGGCACGAGGCGCGCAACGAGGCCAAGCCGATCCTGCCGATCGCCAAGGCGCGCGCGGACAGCACCCCGATCGACTGGAGCGCGTACCGCCCACCGCGCCCGCACCTCATCTCGCAGCAGCTGCGCGACACCCACACCGACGACTTCCGCGAGTCGCGGACGCCGACGCAGTACGTCAAGACGTTCACCGACTACCCGCTGGCCGAGCTGCGCGAATACATTGACTGGCAGCCGTTCTTCAATGCCTGGGAGATGAAGGGCAAGTACCCCGACATCCTCAACAACCCGACGACCGCCGAGACGGCCCGGCCGCTGTTCGAGGATGCGCAGCGCATGCTCGACCAGCTCATCGACGAGCGGTGGATCCGGGCGTGCGGGGTCATGGGGTTGTTCCCGGCCAACGCAGTCGGCGACGACATCGAGATCTACGACAGCGAGAAGCGGACGTCGGTCGCGACGACGTTGCACGAGCTGCGCCAGCAGAGCGAGCACCGCGAGGGCGTGCCGCACCGCTCGCTGGCCGACTTCGTCGCACCGAAGGAGACCGGCCTGCGTGACTACGTCGGCTGCTTCGCCGTCACCGCCGGTCTCGGCAGCGTCGAGCGGGCCGATGCTTTCAAGGCAGCCAACGACGACTACAACGCGATCCTGCTGGAATCGCTGGCCGACCGGCTCGCCGAGGCCTTCGCCGAGCGCATGCACGAGCGTGTGCGTACCGAGTTCTGGGGCTTCGCGCCCGACGAGGACCTGAACGCGAAGGACCTGATCAAGGAGCGCTACCAGGGCATCCGGCCCGCGCCCGGCTACCCCGCCTGCCCGGAACACACCGAGAAGCTGACGATCTGGCAGCTGCTCGACGTCAAGGCCAACGCCGGCATCGAGCTGACGGAGAGCATGGCCATGTGGCCGGGTGCGTCCGTCAGCGGGCTGTACTTCTCCCACCCGCAGTCGCAGTACTTCGTGCTCGGACGTATCGGCCGCGACCAGGTCGAGGACTACGCCCGGCGCAAGGGCTGGACGGTCGCCGAGGCCGAGAAGTGGCTCTCACCCGTGCTCGGGTATCGCACCGACGACGAGTGAGACTCGTTGCCGCGCTATGACTTGGTGAGCGCGTCGGGCTTGTGCACGGCCTCGCCGCCGTTGTCGCTCCGCACCAGGTACTGCGGCTCGTCCTTGGTCGCCTTCACCGTGCGACCGGCCGCCTCGGTACCGCTGGTGATCTTGCGGACCACCTCGCCGTGCGCCTTGCTGCCGTGGCTGTTCCAGCTGACCTTGTCACCCCTCGCGAATTCGCTCATGCCGACGTGATGCCCGGCACGTGTGCGGGTCAATCGTGGCGCGCACGCGTAACGCCGTCGGGGAGCGGTCGTTGTACCTGAGACGACGGCGGGAGGGCCCGAAGATGACACTCTTGATCCACACCATTCAGGTGGGGGACGTGCTGACCATGATCGGTCCGGACGGTGCCGAGAGCCAGCCCTTCACGCTCGCCGAGCCGCTCGGACTGCGCAGCGACAGCCTCTGGATCTACCGCGAGTACGACGCCCCGATCGTCGTCGAGCGCAGCTACGGCCTGGACTCGACGTTCCGACTGCACAGCCGTCGGATCCAGCACGCCGGGCGGCACCGCGCCTGACTGCAAGGATGACGCCGTGACGGCGTCCCTGTGCGACATCCTGCCGAGCATCGCTGCGTTACTCGGCGTGCCGGACGCGGTCGACGTCCTGGATCTGTCGAGCCACCACGACGCACGTCGGGTCGCGGTCGTCCTCGTCGACGGCCTGGGGCTGCACCTGCTGCCCGAGCTCGCGCCGCACGCGCCGCTGCTCGCCTCGGTGCTGGCCGGTGACACCGGCCGGCTCGTCGCACTCGAATCGACCTTCCCCTCGACCACGCCCACCAGCCTCGTGTCGCTGGGCACCGGCGTACGTCCCGGCGCGCACGGCGTCCTGGGTTTCACCGTGAACGTGCCGGGCACCGATCGGGTGCTGACCCACGTCGCGTGGCGCGCCGACCCCGACCCAGGTACCTGGCAGCCGGTGCCCACCTGGTTCGAACGCTGCGCCGCGGCCGGGGTGCCGGTGACCGCGGTGCTGCCGCACGAGTACCTGGGCAGCGGGTTGACGCAGGCCGCTTACCGGGGGGCACGGTTCGCCGGGCTGCTCACCGGTGAGGACGCTGCGCAGCGCATCGGTGACGAGCTGCGCGAGGTCGGCGCCGGGGGACTGGTCTACGGCTACACCGCCGAACTCGACACCGCCGCGCACGTGCACGGCATCGCGTCGGCACAGTGGCAGCGGGCGGCGGCGTCCGTCGACGCTCTGCTGGTCCGTGTCCTCGAGCGTCTGCCGTCCGACGCGCTGCTGGTCGTGAGCGCCGATCACGGCGGGCTCGACCTCGGCGCCGACGATCGCCTCGACCTCGCCACCGAGCCCGAGCTGCAGCTCGGCGTGCGCATCGCGGCAGGGGAGCCCCGGGTGCGCTACCTGCACCTCGTCGACGGCGCGCTCGACGACGTAGTCGCCGCGTGGCGTGGACGCCTCGGACCCCGAGCCCTCGTGCAGAGCCGTGAGGAGGCCGTCGCCGCCGGCTGGTTCGGTGCCGTGCCACCCGCACACCTGCCGCGCATCGGCGATGTCGTGGTGATCTGCCGGGGCGCGACCGCGATCTTCGACTCGGCCCACGAGCCCCCCGAACTGCTCACCCTGGTCGGGTTCCACGGTGCCGACAGCCCGGCCGAGACCGCGATTCCGCTGATCACCCTGACCGCATGACGAGCCAGGATCGAACCGGATCGAGCGGTCGGCACGAAGACTCTCATGTGCTCCTCAAGCTGCCGCAGGACCCGCCGTCCCTGTGGCCACGCTTCCGCAGCCCCCTGCGTTCGACGGCGCTGACCGCGCGGGTCGGGCGGGTGCTCGGCGTCTGCTTCTCGATCTGTTTCGTCACCGGCATGCTGAGCCACTACCAGTACCACCCGTGGGGCTGGCTGCCCGAGCCCGCGTCACCGGTCTGGATCTACCGGTTCACGCAAGGCCTGCATGTCGCCACAGGCACGATCTCGATCCCCCTGCTGCTGGTGAAGCTGTGGTCGGTCTACCCCAACCTGTTCCGCTGGCCGATCGTGTCGTCGATCAAGGACGGGCTCGAGCGGGCGTCCATCGCGGTCCTGGTGTCGTCGTCGCTCGTCGAACTAGTCACCGGCTACTTCAACGTCCTGAACTGGTACCCGTGGTCGTGGGACTTCGTGCCCGTGCACCGCTTCCTGGCCTACGTAGTCATCGGATCGCTGCTGCTGCACATCGCGATCAAGCTGCCCGACATCAAGTACGGGCTGGGCACGAAGCTCGCAGCCGGCGACGTCCTCACCGAGAAACCGTGGAACGAGAATCCCGACTCCTGGTCGAACAACGACCACGACCCGCCGCCCCCGCCGACGCCCTCCGGGATCTCCCGACGTGGCGTGCTCGTCGCCACCGGCGCCGGGGTCGGGCTGATCGTGGTCACCCAGGTGGGCCAGACCGTGACACCTCTCGAGCCGATCGGGCTGCTGGCCCCCCGGCAGCACCAGAAGGGGCCGATGGGGGTGCCGGTGAACCGCACCGCCGAGCAGGCGGCCGTCCGCACGCTCGCCCGGCGGACCGACTGGCGACTGCAGGTGCAGGGCCCGACGCCGTACGAGCTCACGATGGACGAGGTCATGGCCATGGCGGTGCACGAGGCGACCTTCCCGATCTCCTGCGTGGAGGGCTGGAGCGTCGGCGCGCACTGGCGCGGGCTCAAGCTTCTCGACGTCGTTCGGCGTGCCGGCGGGAATGCCGACTCCCAGATCGAGGTCCGTTCGCTCGAACCGAAGGGCTCGTACAACCGCTCGTTCGTGCTCGGACCACAGGTGTCGCATGCCCTGCTGGCGACCCATCTCAACGGCGAACGGCTGGACCTCGACCACGGCTACCCGCTGCGGCTCATCGCTCCTGACCGGGCCGGTGTGCTGAACACGAAGTGGCTGACCTCGGTGCGGGTGATCGGATGAGGTTCCGCATCGCCCTCGGCGGCGTCGGTCTGCTTCTCGGCCTGTTCGGCGTCTTCCGCCTGCTGACCCAGATCGCCGTCAGCGACCTCGTCCAGCTGGCCTTCTGGCTGATTGCTGCGCTGGTGCTGCACGACGGCATCCTGGCGCCGCTCATCGTCGCGGTGGGCGCCGGGCTGACCCACGTGCCGCCACGGGCCCGCACCGCGCTGCAGGGCGGATTGGTCGCCGGTGCGCTCGTGACCGTGATCGCGCTGCCGCTGATCCACCGGGCCTACAGCCAGCCGGCGTCCAAGGCGATCCTGCGCCAGAACTACACCGCGAACCTCGGCATCCTGCTGGCCGTCGTCGCCGCCGGCGCCGTCATCGTCTATGCCGCCCAGACGGTTCGCGCCCGCCGTCATTGAGTGTCTACCGGACGATGCCATGACCCCCGACAGCCCACCGGCTCACGCCCTGCAGGCACTGCTGGTCGACATGGACGGCACCCTGCTGGATTCCGAGAAGGTGTGGGACGTCGCTCTCGACGACCTGGCCGGATGGCTGGGCGGCCGGCTGTCCCATGAGGCACGGGTCTCCATGATCGGCTCGAACCTGGCGCTGTCGATCGGGATCGTGCACGACGACCTCCGCGTCGACACCGACGCCGACGCCAGTTCTGCGTACCTCCTGGATCGTGCCGAGACGCTGTTCCGTACCGATCTGGTGTGGAAGCCGGGCGCACGTGAGCTGCTGCTGGACGCGCGCCGAACCGGGCTGCCCACGGCACTGGTCACCTCCACCGTGCGCCGGCTGACCGAGATCGCGCTCGACACCCTCGGGCGTGAGCTGTTCACCGCCAGCGTCTGCGGCGACGAGATCCCTCGCCCCAAACCGGCACCTGATCCCTACCTGCGTGCCGCAACGCTGCTCGGCGTCGAGGCGGAGGCCTGCGTCGCGATCGAGGACTCGCCGACCGGTATCGCGAGCGCCGAGGCCGCCGGGTGCGCGGTGATCGCGGTGCCCAGCGAGACCGAGGTGGACCCCGCGGCGTCGACCTGGGTGCGTGACACGCTCGTCGGGCTGACCGTGGCCGACGTCGCGACGTTCAGCCGGGAGTCGCAGCGGGCGGGTCTCGCGGATCGGTGAGCACCGCCTGCCGGGGGTACGGCGGCGGGGTGCCTCCGAACTCCGGGCAGTGCGCCTTGAAGTCGCACCAGTCGCACAGACGGCTCGGGCTGGGCCGGAAGTCGCCGCTCTGCAGCGCCCGCTGGATCGCGGCCCAGATGGCCATGAGGGTGCGCTCGAACCGGACGAGTTCCTCGGCGTCGGGGGAGTAGCTCAAGGTGTCGCAGTCGGCGAGATACATCAGGCGCAGCTGGCGCGGGACCACGCCGCGGGTGCGCCAGAGCACCAGCGCGTAGAACTTCATCTGAAACATCGCCTTGCCCTCGAACGCCTCCCGCGGAGAGGCACCCGTCTTGTAGTCGACGACCCGCAGGTCGCCGGCGGGGGAGACGTCGATCCGGTCGACGATGCCTCGCAGTCGCACGCCGTCGACGACGACCTCGACCCGTTCCTCGCGGGCGGCAGGCTCGAGGCGACCGGGGTCCTCCAGGGCGAAGTAGTTGCCGAGCAGGTCGGCCGCCGAGGCCATCCACTCGGCGAAGGCGGCACCGTCTGTGTCGGCCGCGAACAGGGTGTCGACGCCCGGCTCAGTCTCGCGGACCTGCGCCCAGGCCCCGGGCAGCAGCGCCCGCGCAGCGGTGACCGTGCGTTGCGCCGACGGCAGGTCGAACAGGGATTCGAGCACCGTGTGCACCATGGTGCCGCGGACGGCGGCCGACGACGGCGCCTCGGGCAACCGGTCGACGCAGCGCAAGCGGTACAGCAGCGGACAGGTCTTGAAATCGGCCGCACGCGACGGGGACAGCGAACCCAGCACGACCGGCGGCAACTCGTCGGACTGCACGTCGGCATCGATCACTTGTGTCATGTCCTCGACGCTAGAACGGGGGTCCGACAGTTCGCGGGAGGCCGTCACGGCGTACCGAAGCGCGACAGCGGCCACACGATCACGAACACCCGGCCGACGATCTTGTCGTCGGGGACCGGTCCGAACTCCCGACTGTCCGCGGAGTTGCAGCGGTTGTCGCCCATGACGAAGTAGTCGTCCATCGGCACCTTCCACTGGGAGGTGCGGGTGAGGGGCTTCGTCGCGGCTGCCCCGCAGGCCTTGTTGACGTAGTCCTCGGTGAGCCGCACCCCGTTGACGTACACCAGCCCGCTGCGCAGCGAGACCACGTCGCCGGGCAGACCGATGATCCGCTTGACGAGCGTCGTGTCGTTCACCGTCCAGGTGTCCGGGCGGTCGAACACCACGATGTCGCCCTGGTGCGGGTCGTGGATGCGGTAGGTGATCTTGTCGACGAGGATCCGGTCGTCGGTGACGCCGTCACCGCCCTTCAGCGTCGGCTCCATCGAGGCCGACGGGATGTAGTACGGCGCGACGACATAGGCGCGCAACGTCACCGCAGCGGCGGCGACGATCACCAGGACGACGAGCGTCCGAACGGCGAAGCGGACGGCACGGTTTCCGCGCAGGGTGACGCGGCGCCGTTTGCGGGCGGGCTTGTCGGCCGACCGTGTCTCCCCGTTCGGGGCAGCGGTCTCGAGGGGTCGATCGGCAGCGAGGTGGCGGCTGATGTCGGGGCTGCGCGCGGCCGCCGGGTCGGGCTCCGTCGAGGTGTCCGCGGCCGGTGACGCAGCCGCGCGAGCCGCAGCGGGCCGTGGCCGTGGCCGCACGCGGGCCGGTGGCGCAGGCGTCGGCGCAGGCGGTGTGGCGGGTGGCGGCGGCGCCGGCTTGCTGATCACGGGTGGCTGCGGCCGCGGCCGGGGCCGATCAGGGAGCACGGGCACGGCTGGAACCTCCGACGCGGCAGGCAGGGGGGTCACGTCGACGATGGATTCGACGGGCGGCAGCTGGACTTCAGGCGCGAAGAACGGGCCGGCGTCGTCCTCGGCGCGACCGCGGGGCGAGCGCGAGCCGTCGACAGGTGATCCGACGGACGGTTCGACATCGGGGCGGTGCCGGCGGCCGAAGCGCGGCGTGCGACGTGATTCGCCACCGCGGGTTGCCTCGGGTCTCACGGGCCGCACCGCGGCGTGTCGGGCGGCATGGCGGGCGGCGTCGGCGGCGGCGTGCTGACGGGCGAACCGGCGGCGGCGCTCGTCGTCGGTCTCGGCGGGGCGCTCGTGGGGGACGTCCTGCGCCATGTTCTCGAGTCCCTGCAGCACGACACGGGGGTTGGACGGCTGCGGCCGGCGATCGCGAGACGGCGCGGCGCCGACCCCGCCGGCCCAGGGCCGGATCGGTGCGAGACCCCGGGCAGGCAGCGGTCGCGTCGCAGCAGGCGGTGGCTTGTCGTCCGACCCCGCCGGCTCGACACTCACATCCTTCCCACCCGTCACCCGGAAACGGTAACCGGTCAACATCACTCCTGCCCGTAGCATCGCGGGCGTGTACACCGAGCGGACCGGGGGTAGGCCGCGGCCCACCCTCCGACTGGCCCGGGTGTGGGGCGTACCGATCGTGGTCACGCCGTCCTGGCTGCTCATCGCGCTCGTCCTGACGATCAGCTACGGGCCGATCGTGCGCGACGCCGTGCCGGGCACCTCGAAGGCGGTGGGCTACCTCGCCGCGCTCGGCTTCTCGGTGCTGTTCGCGCTGTGCATCATCGCCCACGAACTCGGCCACACCCTGGTCAGCCGGGCACTGAAGTACCCCGTCACCCGCATCACGCTGTTCATCCTGGGCGGGGTGTCCGAGATCGAGGGCGAGCCCCGGCGCGCCCGCGACGAGTTGCTGATCAGCGGCGCCGGCCCGCTCGTCTCCGTCCTGGTGTCCGGTCTGCTGTTCGGCGGGTACGCGGTAGCCCCCAGCGACTCGCTGGCCGAGGTGCTGCTGCTCCTGCTGGCCCTGAGCAACGCGGTGCTGGTCGTGTTCAACCTGCTGCCGGGCCTGCCGCTCGACGGCGGTCGGATGCTGCGCGCAGCCGTGTGGGGCATCAGCGGCCGTGAGATGCGCAGCATCAGGATCGCCGGCTGGTTCGGCCGCGGCGTCGCCGTCCTCGTCGCGATCACCGGCCTGATCGTCGACCGCAGCTCGGCCGGGATCGCGGCCGGGCTGGTCACGCTCTTCCTGGCCGCATACCTCTGGACGGGCGCCACCTCGGCGATGCGGGTCGCGGAGGTCCAGGAGCGGCTGCCGCTCGTGCGGGTCAGTGATCTGCTGCGGCCCGGCCTGCTCGTGCCCGGCACGGCCACCGTCGAGGACGCACTGCGTCGGGCGTGGGCCGGCAACGTGGGTGGCATCGTGCTCACCGACTCGGCCGCCCGGCCGAGCGCGATCGTCGACGAACGTCTCATCGGTGCCGTACCACCACAGCGTCGGCCGTGGACACAGGTGGCGGCTGTCGCCCGTCCGATCGAGGCAGGCATGGTGCTGCCCGTGGACATCGATTCGCAGGACCTCCTCGACCGTATGCGGGCCCACCCGGCCCGCGAGTACCTGATGGTCGCCGCCGACGGCTCGCCGGCCGGCATCATCGCCACCGCCGACTTCGCGCGTCGGCTGAAGGCATGAGCCGCACCCCGGGGTCGGGGCCGTTCGACATCGGTGAGCGGGTGCAGCTGTCCGACCCGAAGGGCCGCCTGCACACCGTCACCCTCGAGCCCGGCAAACAGTTCCACACCCACCGCGGCGCCATCGAGCACGATCACCTCATCGGGACGCCCGAGGGCAGCGTGGTCAGCGCCACCTCGGGCACCCAGTACCTCGCGCTGCGTCCGCTGCTCAGCGACTTCGTGCTGTCGATGCCGCGTGGCGCGGCCGTGATCTACCCCAAGGACGCCGCGCAGATCGTGGGCATGGGCGACATCTGTCCAGGCATCACCGTCCTGGAGGCGGGCGCGGGTTCCGGCTCGTTGACCTGCTCGCTGCTGCGGGCCGTCGGACCCACGGGTTCGGTGCTGTCCTACGAGGTCCGCGACGACCACGCCGACGTCGCGGTGCGCAACGTCGAGATGTTCTTCGGCGGGCACCCGGCGAACTGGACGCTGCGCCGGGGTGATGTGCTCGAGCACCCCGTCGAGGAGCCGGTCGACCGAGTGGTGCTCGACATGCTCAGCCCCTGGGACGTCCTGCCCGTCGTCGCCGCCTCCCTGCGGCCGGGCGGGGTGCTGATCGGATACGTGGCGACGACCACGCAGCTGTCCCGGCTGGTCGAGGCGTTGCGCGACGACAGCGGGTTCACCGAGCCCAGCTCGTTCGAGACGATGGTCCGGGGCTGGCACGTGGTGGGGCTCGCGGTGCGTCCCGAACACCGCATGATCGGCCACACGGCGTTCCTCGTCACCGCTCGACGGCTGGCACCCGGGGTAGTGGCACCCGCGCGACAGCGGCGGCCGACGGCCACCGACAAACCGAGCATCGTGCCGCGCGACGAGGACGTGCCCTTCCTCGCGGCCCTGGGTCACCCCTGCGCGATCAAC
>CAZZVT010000130.1:0-10049 GCA_964657545.1 uncultured Jatrophihabitantaceae bacterium | reverse complement strand
GCGATGTGCTCCTTCTTGGTGTCGACGATCCACACCGCGCTGGGCACCTTGGTCATGTCGCGGATGCCGCCGAGGGAGCGGGTGAGCTTGGTGAGCTCACGGGTGAGCATGAGCTGCTCCTTCTTGGTGGCCACGCCCTCCCAGCCTGCTTCCTGGCGCGCCTCGAGCTCCTTCATGCGCTGCAGGCGCTTGAAGACGGTCTGGAAGTTGGTGAGCATGCCGCCCAGCCAGCGCTGGTTCACATACGGCATGCCGACACGGGTCGACTGCTCGGCGATCGACTCCTGGGCCTGCTTCTTGGTGCCGACGAACAGGACCGTGCCGCCGTGGGCCACGGTCTCCTTGATGAACTCGTACGCCTTGTCGACGTAGGTCAGGGTCTGGTGCAGGTCGATGATGTAGAGACCGTTGCGCTCGGTGAGGATGAATCGCTTCATCTTCGGGTTCCAGCGACGGGTCTGATGACCGAAGTGGACGCCCGATTCGAGCATCTCTTTCATGGTGACGACGGGCATGCCGACGCCCTCCTGGTTCTGATCGTGCGCGCACGGCGGACCGGCACGCTGCCTCGGTTGTCGCGAGCGGCCCGAATGGTCCGCACGCCCTGGTGTCCGGTGTCGCGACCAGGGGGCCGTCCGAGGAAACCCGAAGGTTGCTCCGGCGCGGACCGAGGCTGGCCGCCGAGCTCCCTGTTGCGTTCAGGAGCGGGGCACGCGAAGTCAGCCCGATTGCTCGGGCCGCCCGCCGAGTCTATCCCGCGGGCGCGACAGTGCGAACCAGGCGACGTCAGGGCTCGATGCGGGCCTGTGGACAACGCGCGCGGCATCCACAGGCGCGCACCCGACGGCCTCACCCGCGGCCGTTCGCTGCGACCGTGGTGCGGTGTCCCGCCTCGCGTCACTGCCCGCAGTCCTGGCGGGTTTGCTGTGTTCGGTCCTCGTCCTCGTCCCGGCCCCATTCGTGTCCGATCCGGCCGGCTCGCCGGCTGCTGGTGTCACGACCTACCGGGCGCCGGTCCTGCCGCTGCGGGTGCTGCGCGGGTTCGAGCCGCCGACGACCCGCTACAGCGCCGGCCATCGAGGTGTCGATCTCGCCCTCGACCCGGCCGGGGACGGCATCGTTCGGGCGGCGGGCGCCGGAACGGTGAGCTTCGCGGGGTCGGTGGCCGGTCGGGGCCTGGTCGTGCTGCTGCATCCGGACGGCATCCGCACCGAGTACGAACCGCTGCGCCCGGCCGTCGCCCGCGGTCACCACGTCGAGGCCGGAGACGTGCTCGGCACCGTGAGCGGCAGGCACCCCGGTTGCCCGACCTCCTGCCTGCACTGGGGCGCGCGCCGGGGCACGGTCTACCTCGACCCGCTGCAGCTGCTGCGGCCGCTGGGGCCGGTGCGGCTGCTGCCCTGGTCGGGTGGCTGAACCGGATCACGCGCGGGGGTGGGCCTGGCGGTAGGTCGCGCGCAGCCGCTCGACCGAGACATGCGTGTAGATCTGCGTGGTGGCGAGATCGGCGTGGCCGAGGACCTCCTGGACGCTGCGCAGATCGGCGCCCCCCTCCAGCAGGTGGGTGGCCGCGGTGTGCCGCAAGCCGTGCGGCCCGATATCGGGCGCACCGTCGACCCCGGCGACCCGCTCGTGCACGATCCGGCGCACCGCCCGCGGGTCGAGGCGACCACCGCGCGAGCCCAGCAGTAGCGCCGGGCCCGAGCCCTCGATCGCAAGTTCGGGGCGCCCCCGGGTGAGCCAGTCCTCGAGCGCGCGATCCGCGGCCAGGCCGAACGGTACGGTGCGCTGTTTGTTGCCCTTGCCCAGCACCCGCAGCACCCGGCGCCGGCGGTCGAGATCATCGATGTCGAGACCGACGAGTTCCGACACCCGCACCCCGGCGGCGTAGAGCAGTTCCACGACGAGCCGATCGCGCAACACGACGGCCTCCGGCCGGTCGGCCGCGTCGGCGGTCATCAGCCGCTCGGCCTCGTCGACCCGCAGGACGGCCGGCAAGGTGCGGTGCGCCCTGGGGCTGGCCAGCAGCTGGCCCGGATCGTCGGGCGCGAGACCGCTGCGCTGAACCCACGCCGTGAACGCGCGCAGGGCCGAGCTGCGCCGGGCCATCGTCGAGCGGGCGGCTCCCCGGGTGCGCTGCAGGGCGAGCCAGCTGCGCAGCGTCGCGAGGTCGACGTCGTCCGGTGTCCGGCCGCCGAGCCGGGCCAGGTGGTCGAGGAAGCCGACGACGTCGCCGAGGTACGCGCGGACGGTGTGTTCGGAACGGTTGCGTTCGAGACGCAGGTGCCGCTCGAAGTCGTCCGCGGCGGCCGCGAGCCCCAGCGGCAGCGCAGCCCGGAGTTCGGCGACGACACTCCCCCGAGAGACCTCGACCGTCATACCGCTCGACGTTCGTGCACCCCGCGGGCGAGGTCAAGGCGACGCGCGGGGCCCCGGCGACCAGATCCGGCTACGCCGGCCGGCGACGGCGGACTCCTTCCTCGGTGTTCTCGGCAAGGCCGTTGAGCATCAGCACTGGCAGGGCACCCAGAACCTCGGCAGTCGGCATCCCCGATGTCTGCACGAGGTCCGAGATCGTGACCGGCCGGCGGGTCGGGAGCCCGTCGTAGACGCGCCGGGCGCCGTCGTCGAGGGTGTCGAGCAGATCGCGGAGGGCAGCCGCGCGTTCGGCACGGCCATCGACGGGCCGGGCCGGTACCGGCTGGTCGCCGAGGTCCTCACCGATCGAACCCACCACCGACACCACGTCGGCGACCGAGGTGACGAGCAGCGCCGAACCGGCCTGCAGCAGGTCGTGGTTGCCGACCGACATCGCCGAGGTGACCGGGCCCGGCACCACCATCACCGGCCGGCCGAGCCCCCCGCTGTGCGCGGCGGTGTTGCGGGCGCCGGACCGCCGGGCCGACTCGACGATCACGGTCCCGGTGCCGAAGGAACTGATGAGCCGGTTGCGGGTGAGGAAGCGCTGCCGTTGCGGCGCGCACCCGGGAGGGCTCTCCGACACGAGCAGCCCGGTCTCGGCCACCCGGCGAAAGAGCGCGTCGTGCGACGGCGGGTACGCACGATCCAGGCCGCCCGCCGACACCAGGACCGTCTCGCCCCCGGCGGCGAGCGCCCCGCGGTGGGCGGCGGCGTCGATGCCGTACGCACCGCCGGAGACCACGGTGAACGCCCGACTCGCGAGGCCGTAGGCCAGCTCGCTCGCGACCTGATCGCCGTACGGCGTGCAGCTGCGGGCACCGACCACCGCCACCGACCGGATGGACAGCGTGTCGAGCTGGGCCGGGCCACGCACCCACAGCGCCAGCGGCGGCATGAGTTCACCGGTGCGGTCGTGGACCCGCTTGCCGCTGTCGTACTCCGCGAGGCGGGCCAGTCCGGTGCGTTCGAGGGCGGCCAGTGCGAAGTGCGGCCAGTCGGGTGACTCCGGCACGACCAGGCGCACGCCACACCGCTGCGCAGCGGCGAGATCCGCGTGCGGATCGGCGCTCGTGCGACGCGCCGCCACGAACGACCGCAGGTCCTCGGGTTCCTCACCGGCCAGGATCATCGCGACCGCGGCGACCGGCCCGTGCTCATGCACCAGCCTCCACAGCGGGACGCAGTCCGGCTCGGCCACCCGGCTGAGGTACGCCCGGGCCAGCAGGACGTCGTCGGTGACAGCCGTGTCGACCGCGTCGTCGGGGCTCACGCCGCCCATGAATCCACCTGTCCGGTTCGGTAGAACAGCGCCTCGGCGACGTCGCCCGGCCCGGGTCGATCGCGACCGCCGAGATCGGCGATCGTCCACGCGATCCGCAGGACGCGGTCGAACCCTCGCGCGCTGATGGCGCCGCGCTCGAGAAATCCCTCGACCGAACGAGTGGCCACCGCGGCCGGGCGCCACTGTGGCGAACGCAGCAGAACCCCCGGGACCGAACCGTTGATGCGGTGCCCGCTGCCGGCCCAGCGCTCGGCGGCCGAGCTCCGCGCCTGGGCAACCCGGGCGGCCACGACGGCGCTGGTCTCGCGCTGCGCGCCGTCGTCGAACAGGTCGGCATGCAGGACGGGTTCAACCTGCACGCG
Organism: uncultured Jatrophihabitantaceae bacterium; assembly: GCA_964657545.1. GTDB lineage: Bacteria > Actinomycetota > Actinomycetes > Mycobacteriales > Jatrophihabitantaceae > Jatrophihabitans. The sequence goes on along the minus strand of CAZZVT010000130.1, from coordinate 5,984 downwards.
CAGATCGATCCTGTCCATCAACGGGCCGGACAGCCGCTGCTGGTGTCTGCGACGAGCCGGCGGGGCACATTCGCACTCGGTCGCGCGGCGGGCGCAGGCACACGGATTCGCGGCCATGACGAGCTGGAAGCGCGCCGGGTAGCGCACCGCGCCACCGCGCCGATGCAGCACAACCTGTCCGCTCTCGATCGGCTGCCGCAACGCATCCAGCGCCTGAGGTGAGAACTCTGACACCTCGTCGAGGAACAGCACCCCGTGATGGGCCAGGCTGATCGCACCGGGTCGGGCGAGGTTAGACCCGCCACCGACGAGCGCGGCCATCGACGCGGTGTGATGCGGCGCCTGCAGCGGCGGTTGGCGCACCAGCTGCGGACGGTCACGCAGCATCCCGACCACCGAGTGCACGGCGGTGACCTCGAGAGCAGCGGCGTCGTCGAGCGGCGGCAGCAGGCCGGGCAGCCGCTCGGCCAGCATCGTCTTTCCGGCGCCCGGCGAGCCGACCAGATAGAGGTGGTGGCCGCCGGCGGCCGCGATCTCGAGCGCGCGCTTGGCCGCGACCTGTCCGGCGACCTCGGCGAGATCGATGCCGTCCCTGCACCGGATCTGCTCGCCACGACTGGGTACGGCCCGCGGCAGCGCGGGACCGGATCCGCTGAGGAAAGCGATCACGTCACGCAGGTGCTCGGCGGAGAACACCTCGATCCCGTCGACGAGCGCCGCTTCCTGTCCGTTGCCCAGCGGCACCACCACCCGCCGGATGCCGTCCCGCCGGGCGGCCAGCACGCTCGGCAGGACGCCGCGGACCGCCCGCAGCCCGCCATCGAGGCCGAGCTCGCCGATCCAGGCTGTCTGCGCGACGCTTGCCACCGGAACGGCACCGGCGGCGGCCAGGACCGCGAGCCCCACCGCGAGGTCGAATCGCGACCCGACCTTGCGCACGTCGGCCGGGAGCAGGGCGACCGTGATACGCCGGTTGGGCCAGTCGGCTCCGGAGTTGTGCAGTGCGACCCGCAGCCGATCGCGAGACTCCATGACCGAGGCGTCGGGCAGCCCGGTGAAGGACAGGCCGGGCAGACCGGCGGTGATGTCGCATTCGACCTCGACCAGCTCGCCTTCGAGCCCGGTGAGTGCGATCGCATGGGTTCTGGACAGACCCATCAGAACGCCGACCGCAGGTGCGTGACGTCAGGCGGACCGTCGCGGTGGCGGATGACCGACACGACGTCGAAGCGCAATTCGCTGTAGGCGCCGATGGTGTCGCGGTACTCGGCCAACCACTGCACGGCAAGGCGCCGGATGCGTTGACGTTTGATGCGGTTGACCGCTTCGGCCGGGCTGCCGAACGCCATCGACGAGCGGGTCTTGACCTCGACGAACACCAGGACCGCGCCGTCGCGCCCGACGATGTCGAGCTCACCGTCTCGACAGCGCCAGTTCTGCGAGAGGATCTGCAGTCCCGTCTCGCGCAGAAGCTCTGCGGCAACCTGTTCCCCGTACCGGCCCACGGCATCTTTGACTCGCATACGGCGAGCGTCGTCCGTTCGCGAGACATCCGGTCACGCCCGGGTCGAGCTGTGGACGAGTCGCCCGGGGCGGCTTGACGCACCCACGTCAGTTGTCGGGCCGGTCCGATTCGTCGCCGAGGTCCAGCTGCGGTCCGTACTGCCGTGCGGGCCGACGCCGCGCCGGGGTGCGCTCGCGGACCTCGGCGGCGGTGTCGGCGTCGATGGCCAGCAGCGCCGCCAGCGCCTGCTCGGTCCGCCGATCCACCTCGTCGCAGGAACGGTCGCGACCGGACGATTCCGTGGTCATCGAACCCCCCTCCCACCTTCGTGCGTTGACGCGCCCGCATCGCCCTGCATTGTGCCGCGGTCGAGCAGGATTGACGGCTCGGCGGATGCGGATCCGGGCCGCTCGCGGGCTGTCATCGCGCTAGCATCACGTCCATGCCCGAAGACCGGACCGTCCTGGATCACCTGCTCGAGGGTCGCAACGCGCTGGAGCGCGAAGTGGCGCGTTTGACAGCTGCCATCGAGCAGCTCGACTCGGTGCTCGGGCGACTGGGCACGAACGTCGCACGCAGCTCCGACCCGGCACCCGCGGCTTCCGCCGAACCCGTCAATCCGCCCGCCGAGACCCCGCCCGCCGATGCCCCGCCTGTCGAGGTTCCGCCCGTCGAGGTCGCGCGCGCCGCGCCCGCTGAGGTCGCAGCGCCACGTGCCCGCGCCGCACGCAAGGCGCCGACCGCGAAGAACGCGCGCTCCCGTCGAACCGACCCGACGTCGCAGCCGCCCAAGTCGATCCGTGTCCACGTGCTCGAGATGCTGGCGGCCGAGAATCGCGAGTTCGGGCTGGCGGAGATCATCGACCGGATCCACGACGCCGGCATCCAGGCCCACGACGACGCCGTGCGCTCGATCACCATCAAGCTGATGAAGGACGGCCGCGTCGAACGTGTCGGACGCGGGCAGTACCGCCTGGCCCGGCGCGGTTCGAGCACCCCGCCGCCCACCGAGACGCGACACACCGCACCGGCACCGGCACCGGCACAGAGCACGACCCAGGCAACGGTGTCGGAGCTTGCTGTCGCGGCGCCCGCCCCGTCGATGCCTGCCCCGTCGGTGCCCGGACCTGCAGACGTCAGCGTCCACCGGTCCGCCGTGTCCGTCGATGCGAGCGACGCCCCGTCGCTGAACCTCGGTCAACCCTGGACCAGGTGACTGTTCGCGCCGGTTGAACCGGATAGTGACGCACCGACACCCGCGGCACGCCACCGCGCCAGGATGTGCCGAGCACTCTCCCGACCCACACCAGTCACCCGAATCACGTCAGCAGACGTCACCGGCTCGTCGGTGTTGGCGAACAGCGCGACAGCAGCGATCCACGCCGGCAACGGCACCCGGGTCCCCTGCAGCACGGTTCCGGTCAACACCGAGAACTGCCGTCGGCAGACCCCGCACTTCCAGAGCCGGCGGCCGGTGTCGACCCCCGCGCGCGTACGGCGCACACCTGCGGCGGGGCGCAGCAGGTAACACCGGCCGGGTGCCGCGCAGTGCGGACAGCTCTGCGGGTGGCCCGACCACCTCAGCCGCTCGAGCAACAGGTAGGCCTGCTCAGGCCTCGAAGCTGCCACCGGTGAACCCGCCCTTGTCGGGCAGCGCGAGATCGGGTTTGTCGAGTTCCTCGATGTTGACGTCTTTGAACGTCACCACGCGCACGGTCTTGACGAAGCGTGCGGGGCGGTACATGTCCCAGACCCACGCGTCGCGCATGGTCAGCTCGAAGTAGACCTCGCCGTCGGTGTTGCGGGGGACGAGGTCGACGTCGTTGGTCAGGTAGAAGCGACGTTCGGTCTCGACGACGTAGCTGAACTGGGCCGCGACGTCCTTGTATTCGCGGTAGAGCTGCAGCTCCATGTCCGTCTCGTAGTTCTCGAGATCCTCGGTGCTCATGACGCCCACGCTCCAGTACTCATGCTGCCCTCGCTCCGCTCACCGGCCGACTGGGTCGCGGCCTGGTCGAGCGGGGCCGTGCCTGTTGGTGGATTGTCCACCATGGATGGTGACGCGTGCAGTGAGCCCAGCGCCCGGCGGACATTGACGTAGCGGCGCCGGTGCTGGGGGCAGGGACCGACCGTCGACAGGGCAGCCGAGTGCGCGGGCGTGATGTAGCCCTTGTGCTGGTCGAACTCGTACTCGGGCCACCGCTCGTGCAGGTTCCTCATGATCGCGTCCCGGGTCACCTTCGCCAGGATCGACGCCGCCGCGATGCAGGCGATCGTGGCGTCGCCCTTCCAGACGGCAGTGGCCGGCATGCCCAGCCCTGGTACCGGGAACCCGTCGGTGAGCGCGTACTGCGCCGCCGGATCCAGGGTGCACAGCGCCCGGCGCATGCCGGCGAGGTTCGCGACGTGCAGGCCGTAGGCGTCGATCTCAGCCGCCGGGACGACCACGACGGTGTAGGCCAGCGCCCTCATCACGATCAGGTCGTAGAGCCGTTCGCGGGTGGCGGCGGAGAGCACCTTCGAGTCGTCGAGGCCTTCGATTCGGCCGCGTCGTCCGGGCGGCAGGATGCATGCGGCCACGACGAGCGGTCCGGCACACGCACCGCGACCGGCTTCGTCGGCACCGGCCACGAGGTCGAAACCGGCACGCGAGAGCGCCGACTCGTAGCCACCGAGCGGGCCGTCGCGACGAACGACCAGGCGTGGGGGTCGCAGGGTGGACCCCCCGACCGCTACCGCTCGCCCCATTCGGACGACGCTACCCGTGCAGAACCCGATCCAGGACGTCGCCGAGGTCGGCCGGCAGCAGCGTTTCGCTGGTGCTGCGCAGTTCCTCGATGCTCCACCAGGCATGGCCCAGTACGGTCTGGAGCTCGACGGCGGTCAACCCCTGCGGGCGAACGGTCAGGCCGGCACCGACCCGCGCCAGGAAGAAGTGGTCGACCTGGTCGTAGGTGATGTCGGTCCACGACCACAGGCGTCGGGTCGTGAGGACCGCGACGTCGTCGGCACCCAGGGCGATCTCGACACCGACCTCCTCGACCGCCTCACGCATCGCTGCATCCCGCGGGTCCTCATCACCCTCGACACCCCCACCGGGTGTCAGCCAGTGGGTGGCGGTGTCGCCGATCCGCTCGTGGATGAGCAGGACCCGCTCATCGGGATCGACGATCAGCAGGCGGCCACCCACCCGGGCGACGGGCGGGCTCACGTGCGGCGGCGGCGTCGACGGATCATGAACACCGGCACGGCGGTCCCGAGCGACACCGCGCCCGGCAACGCAGGACCGGCCGCCTGGGCGGCACTGGTGAAGGTGGTCGGCGTGCCGAGCGTGCGCCACCGCGACGGCGGCCACGCGATCACGACGGCCTTGCCGATCACATCGCTGACCGGCACGGTGCTTTGCGTGGCGTCGCAGCGCAGGTCGTTGCTCGTGCTTTCGATGCCGTCCGACGAGCAGTGGTATCGCGAGTCGGCGGAGTCGTTGCGATGGTCACCCATCACCCAGAGCCGGCCCTTGGGGACGGTGACCGGCCCGAAACTTGTCTCGTTGCCGTGCGCGACGTCACGGTAGGTGAACGGCTCTGTCAACGAGCGCCACGGACCGCCCGGACCCGATGTGCTGATGTCGATGCGGTCGATCGTGAGGCCGCCCGGACCCTTCACCTCGACGCCGCGAACGGTCTGCCCGCCGGTGGCGATGACCCGCTTCACCAGAACCTGACCGTCCGGCGGCACGAAGCCGACGAGCTGGCCGAACCCGCGGATCGTGCGGGTGATCGGGTTGCTGGGCGGCGTGGTGCTGGGCTCGTCCGAACCCCAGTCCTTGGGGTCGTGGAAGACCACGATGTCGCCCGAGTGCGGGTCGCGGAGATCGAAGACCGGTTTGTTCACCAGGATGCGGTCGCCGTGACAGCCGGTGCAGCCGTGCAGCGTCTTCTCCATCGAGTCCGAGGGGATGAAGAACGGCTGGACGACGAAGCTCTTGACGAGGATCGCGATTCCGATGGCGAGCAGCACCAGCGCGGGCAGTTCCCACCAGGGCGCCTTGCGACGCGGCTTGGTCGGCGTGCGACGACGGCGGCCGTACCAAGTGCGCCCGTGGTTCTCGGGCGGGGGTTCGACCGGCTCGTTCTGCTCGGCCATGCGGCGGGAGAGGTGTCAGCTCGCGGGGATCAGCGGGCGACGGTCTCGCGCTTCTCCTTGATCTTCGCCTTCTTGCCGCGCAACTCGCGCAGGTAATAGAGCTTCGCGCGGCGGACGTCGCCGCGGGTGACGACCTCGATCATGTCGATGACCGGCGTGTGGACGGGGAAGGTGCGCTCGACGCCGACGCCGAAGCTCACCTTGCGGACGGTGAACGTCTCGCGGATTCCGCCACCCTGACGACGGATGACGACGCCCTGGAACACCTGGACGCGCGAGCGGCTGCCCTCGATGACCCGGACGTGGACCTTCAGGCTGTCACCGGGCCGGAAAT
>CAZZVT010000129.1:0-10363 GCA_964657545.1 uncultured Jatrophihabitantaceae bacterium | reverse complement strand
GCAGGTACTCGGCCGGCAGCCGCTGACCCTTGCCGACGTAGTTGCGGAACCCGTCGGAGGTCGGCTCGAGAGCGGCGAAGGACTCGACGTCCGTCTGCTCCTGCGTGGCGTCGGTACGTCCCGGGGTGAAGGGAACCACGACGTCGTGGCCGGCAGCTTTCGCGGCCTTCTCGATCGCCGCGGCGCCACCGAGCACGATGACGTCGGCCAGCGAGACCGGTTTGCCGAACGACTGCTTGACCGACTCCAGCGTGCGCAGCACCTGGGCCAGCTCGTCGGGGTTGTTGACCTCCCAGCCGCTCTGCGGCTCGAGGCGGATGCGGGCACCGTTGGCACCGCCGCGCTTGTCGCTGCCGCGGAAGGATGACGCCGACGCCCAGGCCGTGGTGACCAGCTGCGACACCGACAGCCCCGACTCGAGGATCCGGGCCTTCAGCGCTGCGATGTCCTCGGCGCCGAGCGGCTCGTGCTCGAGGGCGGGCAGCGGATCCTGCCAGAGCAGTTCCTCCTGCGGCACGAGGTCGCCGAGGTAGCGCTGGATCGGGCCCATGTCGCGGTGCGTCAGCTTGTACCAGGCGCGGGCGAACTCGTCGGCGAGCTCCTCGGGGTGGGCCAGGAATCGCCGGGTGATCTGCTCGTACACCGGGTCGACGCGCAGCGCGAGGTCGGTGGTGAGCATCGTCGGCGGGCGCTTGTTCGGGGTGCCGTCGGGGTCGGGCACCGTGTTCGCGCCGCCGCCGTTCTTCGGCTGCCACTGGTTGGCACCGGCGGGGCTCTTGGTGAGCTCCCACTCGTAGCCGTAGAGGTTCTCGAGGTACTTGTTCGTCCACTTCGTCGGCTCATCGGTCCAGGTGACCTCGATGCCGCTGGTGATCACGTCGCCGAGCTTGCCGCTGCGGAAGTTCTGCTTCCAGCCGAAGCCCTGCTGCTCGAGCGGTGCGCCCTCGGGCTCGGCCCCGACGAACTGCTCGGGGTCGGCCGCGCCGTGCGTCTTGCCGAAGGTGTGGCCGCCGGCGATGAGGGCGACGGTCTCGGTGTCGTTCATGGCCATCCGGGCGAAGGTCTCGCGGATGTCGCGGGCCGACGCCAGCGCGTCGGCGACGCCGTTCGGGCCCTCGGGGTTGACGTAGATCAGGCCCATCTGGACCGCGGCCAGCGGGTTCTCGAGCTCGCGGTCACCGGTGTAGCGGTCGTCGCCGAGCCAGACCTCCTCGGGACCCCAGTAGACGTCCTCGTCGGGCTCCCAGCGGTCCTCGCGACCACCGGCGAAACCGAAGGTCTCGAAGCCCATGGACTCGAGCGCGACGTTGCCGGTGAAGACGATGAGGTCGGCCCAGGACAGCCTGCGGCCGTACTTCTGCTTGACCGGCCAGAGCAGGCGACGGGCCTTGTCCAGGTTGCCGTTGTCGGGCCAGCTGTTCAGCGGGGCGAAGCGCTGCATGCCCGAGCCCGCGCCGCCGCGACCGTCCTGGATTCGGTAGGTGCCGGCGCTGTGCCAGGCCATCCGGATGAAGAACGGGCCGTAGTGGCCGAAGTCCGCGGGCCACCACTCCTTGGAGTCGGTCATGATCGCCTCGACGTCGGCCTTGAGCTCGCCGAGGTCGATGCTCGAGAACGCTGCGGCGTAGTCGAAGTCGGCATCCATCGGGTCGGATGCCGAGGTGTGCTTGCGCAGCACCTTGAGGTTCAGCTGGTTCGGCCACCAGTCGCTGTTGCTACCGCCCTCGACGGGGTACTTGCGGCGGTTGTGGTCGACGGGGCACTGCCTGCCGGCCTCGCCCTGCTGTGGCTGGTTCTGCTGGGGCTCGTTCATCTCGCCGACTTCGGCGTCGGGTTTGGTGGTGTCAGACACGGGCGTTCCTTCCGGTTCGGGTGGACGAGCAGGCGGGGCACAGGCCCCAGTACACGACCTCGGCCTCGTCGATCGAGAAGCCATGGTCGTCGGACGCGGTGAGGCAGGGGGTCTCGCCCACCGCGCAATCGACGTCGGCGATCGCGCCGCAGGTGCGGCACACGACGTGGTGGTGGTTGTCGGCGACGCGCGATTCGTAGCGCGCCACCGAACCGGTGGGCTGGATGCGCCGGATCAACCCGGCGTCGGTGAGTGCTCGCAGCACGTCGTACACCGCCTGGTGCGACACCGCACCCAACTCGTCACGGACGGCGCCGATGATCGAGTCGGTGTCGGCGTGCGGGTGTTCGTGCACAGCGGCCAGCACCGCGACCCGCGGACGGGTGACTCGCAGTGATGCGTCCCTGAGTCGATCGAGGTGCTGAGGGGACGACGTCACCACCGCAGTCTTGCCGATTTTCTTGAACGAATCAAGTCTTCACAGTGAAGACTTCACGGCCCGCCCCGCCAGTGGTCGATGCGGTGGTGATCGGGGGAGAAGCCGTGCTCGACACCCCACAGCACGGCTTGCGTCCGGCTCTGCACCTCGATCTTGCGATAGACACTGCGGATGTAGGACTTCACGGTGTTGGGGCTCAGATACGTCAGCCGGGCGACGTCGGCGTTGCTCTTGCCCTGCGTGATCAGCGCCAGTATCTCGGCCTCGCGGTCGGTCAGGCCGTAGGAGCGCCCGGGCCAGTCGAGGCCCGGCGTGGACCGAGCTCGTCCGGGTGACTCGTTGAACACGACCTCGCCCGCATGCACCGCCTCGAGGGCCTCGACCAGGGCCGACGCGGGCAGGGTCTTGGACAGGTAGCCGTGTGCTCCGCGTCGACGGGCGCTGTCGACCAGGTGCGGGGCGAAGTTCCAGGTGTAGACGACGACCCGCGCCGCCCTATCACTGTTGACCAGCACCTCGATCTCGTCGTGATCGGCCTCGGGCTGGGCGAACGAGTCGTACAGCGCGATGTCGACGGTGTCGTCGAGCGGTTCGTTGGCGTCGATCTCGGCGACGAGAACCCGGTCGCGATAGGGGTCGAGCATGCTCGCCACCCCGGTGAGCACCACGTCGTAGTCGTCGATGAGGGCGATCAGGATCGGTGAACTCCGCGGCGGCATGATCCGACGTTAACCCCCTTAGGGGTGTATTGCACCAGCCCTAGGGGTGCTTCGCTGGACACACCAACCCACCGACCGAAGGAACTCTCATGCTCGGACTCATCGTCACCCTGATCGTCGTCGGCCTCATCGCCGGCGCCGTCGCTCGACTGCTCGTACCCGGCAAGCAGGACGTCGGCGTCCTGATGACCATCGTCCTGGGAATCATCGGCTCGTTCATCGGCGGCTTCCTGGGCTACGTGATCTTCCACAAGGACTCCTCCTCCGGCTTCTTCCAGCCTGCGGGGCTCGTCGGCTCGATCATCGGTGCCGTCATCGCCCTGCTGATCTACACGCGGATGGGCCAGCGCCACACCGTCCGCCGCTGACCGAGGACCTGATAGTGGTTCACGCCCGAACAGGTCGGGTAGAACCAGAATGAAGGTCATTCAACGAGGAAGGGACTCACCATGAGTGGAATCGACAAGCTCAAGAATGCTGCGGAAGACGCTGTCGGCAAGGCGAAGGAGGCCGTCGGCAAGGCCACCGGCAACGAGCAGCTCGAGGGCGAGGGTCACAAGGACCAGGCCAAGTCCAGCCTCAAGGACGCCGGCGAGAACGTGAAGGACGCCTTCAAGAGCTGACTTCCAACAGCCGGACCAACACATCGCGCGGACGGTGCCGATCGGTCGACCACGAGTCGACCGGCGGCACCGTTCGTCGTTCGTTGCCTCAGTCGCCCTGGGGCACCAGGTCGAGCAGCGCCTCGACCGACGGCACGACGTAGTACGCACCGGACACCGGGCGGGTGTAGCGGGTCAGCGCACAGCGGATCCCGTCGCCCACGCCGGCCATCCGGCGCAGCATCTCGCTCATGCGCCACTGGTCGTGGCTGAACCCGACGAACACCGTGCCGTGGTCGCTGACCCCGCCGTAGGCGACATTGCGACGGAAGATGTCGAGTTCCTCACCGTCAACCTCGATCACGGTGCGGGCCACGTGCGCGTCGGGCGGCATGTCGTCCTGCGACAGCTCGACGCTGTCGGCCTTCGTACGTCCCATCGCGAGTTCCTGCTCGCGCGTGGAACGGGCGTCCCAGGCCGGCGAGTCGTGGGGCCAGAGCTGGTGCAGCACGACGCTGGCGCCCGCGCCGGGCGCGCCGTCGGGCCGGCCCACGACGTCCGGTGCCTCGAGCGCCGACGGGTTCTCGGTGCCGTCGATGAAGCCCGTCAGATCGCGGTCGTGACCGTAGAGCCAGCCGTTGATCTCGCTCGCCACGTCGGCGTGCTCGCGCAGTGCCTCGATCGAGGACCGGGCGCAGTCGAACACCGCGCTCCGGTCGCCGCCCGAGATCCACAGCCACAGGTCGTGCGGTGTGGCCGGCATGGTGAAACCGTCGGGACCGACGATGTCCTCGGTCCAGTCCTCGACGTCGGCCGGGCAGTGCTCGTCCGCCGCGGTGGCCGCCCACAGCGACGGCCGGACCCCGATCACGACGTTGACCCCGCCGGTCGTCGACAGCCCGATCTCGACTCCGGCCGCAGCACGAACCAGATCTGCGGCGTCGACGTTGGGGCGCAGATCGAACTCGAGGTAGCAGTGGTCGGTGGTGCCGAGCGCGAAGATTCCGGGTTGGGCGTGCATGCCGATCAGTCTGCCTGGCTACGCGCGCACGAGGAGCACGAACGCCAGGGCTGCGTTGGCGGTTGCCGCCACGGTCCGGAGCAGATCGGCGCGCAACAGGCGCCGGTAGGCCGTCGCGTCGAACCCGGCTCCGAGGCGACGGTGCTCGGGCACGGCGAGCAGAGCGGTGGCACCCAGCACCACCGCGAACAGTGTGGCGGCGGCGACGATGCCGCCGAGCGGCACACCGGCCGGCCGGATCGCGAGCAGGGCAGCGGTGCTCACCGCGCACGCCGCGAACAGCACGCCGACCAGCGGGCTGATCCGGCGCGAATGCGCGGCCTCGTAGCCGACGAACGCGTCGGCCGGGACGCTCGGGAACTGCCGGTAGACGAGCACCTGGACCGTCCACTGGAAGCCGGCGTACGCGCCGGTGGCCAGCAGGTGCGCTGCGAGCAGGTCGGTGGCGGCCATCGGCGCCGAGCGTAACCGCGCACGTGTTTGCCCGGGAGGCGGTCAGGGGTAGCGCGTTCGGAGAGGGAAACGACGGCGAGGAGTGCGACGTGAGTGACGAATTGCAGGGCAAGCGGGTGGCGTTCCTGCTGGCCAATTCCGGGGTCGAGCAGGTCGAGCTGACCACGCCGTGGCGAGCGGTGCAGGACGCCGGCGGAATACCGGTGCTGATCGCTCCGGAGAAGGACACCGTGCAGGCGTTCACCAACGACACCGAGAAGGCCGACACGTTCCAGGCCGACCTATCGACCAGGGACGCCGTGGCCGAGGACTTCGACGCCCTCGTGCTGCCCGGCGGCACGACCAACCCCGACCAGCTTCGCCTCGACATCAACGCCGTGACTCTGGTCGCCGCGTTCGCCGGGGCGGGCAAGCCGATCGCGGCCATCTGTCACGGCCCGTGGACGCTGATCGAGGCCGGCGTGGTGCGCGGCAAGACCGTCACCAGCTGGCCCAGCCTGCAGACCGACCTGCGCAACGCGGGAGCCGAGTGGCGCGACGAGCAGGTCGTCGTCAGCCCCGAGGAGGGCTATCCGCTGATCACCAGCCGCAATCCCGATGACCTCGACGCCTTCAGCAGCACGCTGGTCGACGTCGTCAGCAAGCACAACACCGACACCAAGGAGAACTCATGACCGAGGCCGAGAAGACGTCCAAGCTCGTCGAGCTGACGAAGGACATCCACATCGCCATGCTGACGACCGTCGATGCCGAGGGGCACCTGACGGCGCGGCCGATGGCCCACCAGCAGGTCGAGTCCGACGCCGATCTCTGGTTCTTCGTCGAGCGCACTTCACCGACCGTGACCAACCTGGCCGGCCGGTCGCAGGCCGGGGTGTCGTTGAGTTCGAACGACGTCTGGGTCTCGCTGGCCGGCACGGCCGAGGTGGTGGACGACGTCGCCCGCGCCCAGGAGCTCTGGAACCCGCGGGCCGAGGCCTGGCTGCCGCAGGGCCCCGAGGACGACAGCGTGGCGCTGATCCACTTCCACGCCGAGGCCGGCGAGTACTGGGACACCGCGGGCGGCCGGGTCGCGTCGGCGCTGAGCTTCGTCAAGGCGAAGGTCACCGGCCAGCGGTCCGAGGGCGGCACCAACGAGACAGTCACGCTGGCTTGAGCGTGCCGCATGCCTGAGGGCGACAGCATCTACCTGGTGGCCCGCAAGCTCGACGTCCTGCGCGGACGGGTGCTGGCCGTAGGCGAGCTGCGGGTGCCGAAGCATGCGACGGCCGATCTTGCCGGTCGCACGGTGCTGAGCCATGACACGCATGGCAAGCATCTGCTGACCCGCTTCAGCGGCGACTCGGACGGCGGCGTCACCCTGCACACGCACCTGCGGATGGACGGGTCGTGGTCGGTGGTGCGCACCGGGCTCCGGCTGCCGACCCGCCTGGATCCCGACGTCCGGGTGCTGCTGCGCGCGGTCGACGGCCCGACGGCCTACGGCCTGTCGATCCCGATCGTCGAGCTGATCCCGACCGGGCGCGAGGTCGAGGTCGTTGGCCATCTCGGGCCCGACCCGCTGCGGTCGGACTGGGACGCTGCCGAGGCGCAGCGTCGACTGCAGGAGGACCCCGCGCGACCGGTCGCCGCCGCCCTGCTCGACCAACGGTTGATCGCCGGGTTGGGCAACCTCTGGGTCAACGAGCTGTGCTTCCTGCGCGGACACAGCCCGTGGACGCCGATCGGCGAGGTCGACGTCGCCGCGCTCGTCCGCCTGGCCGCTCGGGCGCTGCGCGTCTCGGCGACCGTCGAGGGGATGTACCAGATCACGACCGGCAACCGGCGCCGCGGCGAGCAGCATTGGGTCGCGGGCCGCGCAGGACGACCCTGCCTGCGCTGCGGGACGCCGATCGAGGTGCTGGCCGAGACCGCCGACGAGCGGCGCACCTGGTGGTGCCCGCACTGCCAGCCCGGACCCGTCCGCGCGGTCGCGGCGGCGCGATGACGACCATGCGGGTGATCGTGCTGTCCGACACCCACTCCCCGCGGTTCTGGAAGGTCTGCCCACCGCGACTGGCCGTCAGCCTCGAGGGGTGCGACGCGATCCTGCACGCCGGCGACGTCTGTGTCGCCGACACCCTCGACGAGCTGGGGCGGTACGCGCCGGTGCACGTGGTGCGCGGAAACAACGACGGCGCGGACATCGCGGCCTGGGGTGCGCCCGACACGCTGGAACTCGACCTGGCCGGCGTGCGTGTGGCCATGATCCACGACAGCGGCCCCCGTGCTGGTCGACCGGCCCGGCTTCGCCGACGCTTCCCGGGCGCGGACCTCGTGGTGTTCGGCCACTCGCACATCCCGACCGACGAGACCCACGACGCCCAGCGGATCTTCAACCCGGGCTCGCCGACCGACAAGCGGCGTCAACCGGTCGGCACGTTCGGTGAGCTCGAGCTCCACGACGGCCGCATCGTCGGGGCGCGCCTGATCCCGGTGAGCTGAAGCGGAGCAACGGGTAGCCCGACAGCATGGCGACCGACAAGCACGACCACATCCCCGCCGACGAGTTTGGCGACGACGAGTCGGCCTACGGTCGCGATGTCACCGTCTACGGCACGAGCGCGAAGGACGGGGCGGATGACCTCCCCGACGGCGCCCGCGGCCGCGGCACCGAACACGGTCTGAAGGCCAAGATCAAGCAGGGCGTCAACGCCGTGACCGGTCACGACCTGGACACCGCCAGCACCGACGAGGTCGAGGCCGCCGGGCACGCGGGACCCGGCGGCGAGGACGGGCGATGAACCTCACTCGACACCGAGGATTCACCGGGATGTTGCTTACAGGGTGGCCCTCAGGTCGGGGTCGGCGAACCATCATTACGGCATGAGCCCTCACGAGACCGGTCGCCCGACGACCATCGACGAATTCGCCGACTGGAACACCCGAGAGCTGGCGCGCACCAGCGTCACCCGCCGCAGCATGCTCAAGGCCACGGTCGCCGGCGCCGGTGGCGTCGCACTGGCCCAGTTCACCCTGGCCAGCAGCGCTTTCGCCGCCGCCGGTGGGAGCGCCGGCGCCGCGGGCGTCGTCATCTCCGGGCGGCACCTGTCCTTCGTCCAGGACCGCAGCGGTCGACCCGAGTCGGCCATGGCGATCACCGCCCAGCTGGTCAGCAAGACCGGTGTGCTGCCGAACCGGCTGCGCGCCTACGTCGACGTCGGGCATGCCCGCGGCGAGTACGGCCACCGCTACGAGGCCGAGATCGAGCACCTCGTCGGCCAGTACGCGATCCCCGGCGGTCCGGTCGGCAGCCAGTTCTATGCCAAGGCCCGCATCGTCGGCCTGCAGGCGAACACCGTCTACCACTACCGCCTGCGCCTGTCCGACGGAACGGTGTCCGGCGACGCGCACTTCAGCACCGCACCTAAGTACGCCGTCGGACGCCACGCCGAGGTGCCGCCGCCGTTCACTTTCACGGCGTTCGCCGACGTCGGCACCAACAACGCCCCCACCGACCCGCGCTACGCCTGGGGCCAGGACCCGGCCCTGGTGACGGCCGCCGGTGGCACCTGGCCGCGGGGCGTGTTCGACAACAACTACTACAACCCCGCAGACCCGGTCGCCGGCACGAACGGGACCGACCCGCGCCCGGCCGTGTCGGTGGTGAACGAGATGTCCTCGCAGCGGCCCTCGTTCACCTTGCTTGCCGGCGACATCTGCTACGCCGACCCCGACGGCTCCGGGCTGCCGGCCGACGACAGCACCGCGCTCACCGGCGCCCCGACCGGAAAGAACCGCTACAACCCCTACGTCTGGGACGTCTTCCTCAACCAGATCGAGAGCCAGGCGGCCTTCACGCCATGGATGTTCGCGACAGGTAACCACGACATGGAGCCGTTGTACGGAAACACGAACTACCTCGGGGACAGCGCGAACCACGGCTACGGCGGTCACGAGAAGCGTCTCGACCTGCCGAAGAACGGCCCGAAGAACTGCCCGTCGGTGTACCGCTTCGTGTACGGCAACGTCGGGGTGATCTCGGTCGACGCGAACGACCTGTCGGCCGAGATCCAGACCAACACCGGCTACTCCGACGGCAGCCAGCTGCGTTGGCTGGAGGACACGCTGGCCGAGTGGCGTACCAACCCGGTCGTGGCCCCGACGATCGACTTCGTGGTCGCGTTCTTCCACCACTGCGCCTACTCGACGACGAACAACCACGCCTCCGATGGCGGCGTGCGGGACGCCCTCGACCCGCTGTTCAGCAAGTACCAGGTCGACCTCGTCGTGCAGGGCCACAACCACCTGCTCGAGCGCACCGACCCGATCAAGAACGGCAAGCCGACCCGCAAGGCTCCCGACGGTTCGACGGTGTTCCCGCGCACGGACGGCGTCACGTACCTGTGCGTCGGCTCCGGCGGGCGCCCGCGCTATCCGTTCCGCCCGGCACCGAGTGCGGCTGCGCCGGCTCCGGCAGGGGTCACGCCCTCGGGCGCGCAGGCGCTGGCCGAGGGTCAGCGGTACCGCGGCTACCAGCCGCCCGGCGGCGCGAACACGACCGAGAACAACACCGAGAACGTGCTGAACAGCTATGTCTGGTCCGCCGACGGCACCGCGATCAATTCGTCGGGGTACCCGTCGGGGACGAAGGTGCCCGAGACCATCGAGTGGTCGCAGGTGCGCTATGACGATTACGCGTTCATCGCTGTCGACGTCGTCCCGGCCAAGGCGGGGCGGCCGACGACGTTCACCATCCGAACGCTGGCCGATGCCCTGCCCGGCAGTAACGAGCAGCTCACCGAGATCGACAAGGTGACGTTGCGACGTACGGCCGGCCAGAACCGCATCGAGGCTGGGCACGGGCATTCCACGGCAGGCTGACTAGGCTTCGCCCATGACCGGGCAGGCAGACGCTGACGCAGCGGTGGAGCAGTTCGTTTCCGAGCGTGACCTGCTCGTCGAGTGCCAGGGCGAATTGCAGTTCGCCCACGAGGAACTCGAGCACCTACAGGTTGCGCTGGTGTCGGCGCGGCGCATCGGCGCCGCCATCGGGATTCTGATGGGGCAGCAGCGCATCACCGACGACGAGGCGTTCGCCCAGCTCAGCAAGGCCAGCCAACGCACCAACCGCAAGCTGCGCTACGTCGCCGATCACGTGCGGGAGACCGGCACCCTCGACGGGCTCCAGCCCAGCTGACCGGTCAGCTGGCCAGTGCCCGGGTGTCCCACTCCGCGCGGTATGCCTTGTGGCCTGCGTAGGGCGAGGCCAGCGACAGCAGGATGCGGGTGGCGTGC
>CAZZVT010000128.1:9132-10490 GCA_964657545.1 uncultured Jatrophihabitantaceae bacterium | reverse complement strand
CCTCGAGGCCCGGCCGACGGCGTCCGGCGGCGTGATCGTCGTGCAGCGGCGCACCGACGCGGTGGCGCAGGACGAACGAGCGCTGCGCCGGGTGCTGATCGCCCTGCTGATCGCCGTCGCGGCCGCCGTAGTCATCGGCCTGCTCGTGGCCCGGCGCCTGGCCCGGCCGCTGCGCCGGACCGCGGCCGCGGCGCATTCGCTGGCAGCCGGCAACCGCGACGTCACGCTGCCGGCGGTCGGGCCAGCCGAGGTCGTCGAGGTCAGCGAGGCCGTCAACAGCATCGCCGGCGCGCTGCGGCACTCGGAGGCCCGGCAGCGGCAGTTCCTGCTGTCGGTCTCGCACGACCTGCGCACCCCGCTGACCGCGATCACCGGATACGCCGAGTCGATGGCCGAGGGAGTGGTGCCGGCCGGCGACACCGCCCGGGTCGGCAGCGTGCTGCTGGGCGAGGCCAAGCGCCTCGATCGGCTCGTCGGCGACCTGCTCGACCTCGCTCGGTTGGGCGCCGACGACTTCCGCATCGAGCTCGCCGTCGTCGACGTCGCGGCGGTGGCCGACGACGCCGCGCAGGTCTGGGCCGCCCGCAGCGCGGCCGGCGGGGTCGAGTTCCGCCTCGAACGGCCGCCCGGCGCGCTGCTCGCCCGCACCGACCCGTCGCGGCTGCGTCAGGTGCTCGACGGCCTGTTCGACAACGCCCTGCGGGTGACCCCGGCCGAAGCCCCGATCGTGCTGGCTGTGCGCGCCGAGCCCCGTGCGGTGGTGGCCGAGGTCCGCGACGGTGGGCCGGGGCTCACCGACGACGACCTCGCGGTGGCCTTCACCCAGGGTGTGCTGCACCAACGATACCGAGGGGTACGGCAGGTGGGCACCGGGCTCGGGCTGGCCATCGTGCACGGCCTGGTGACCCGTCTCGGCGGACGGATCGAGGCCGGGCACGCGCCGGAGGGAGGAGCACGGTTCACCGTGCTGCTCCCTCCGGCGTGAGCGACGTCTACTTCGTGCCGAGGTCCACGATGCGCTTGGCCGTCAGCGGGCTCGTGCCGGTACCGCTGACGATCACGTGCTGACCCTTGGCGACCTTGCTGATCACCGAAGCCGTGGGCTTGGCGCCCTTGGTCGTCGCGCGGGCGACGACCTTGGTCGCCGTGCCGACGACGTAGGTCTCGCTGGTCCGGTCCCCTGCCTCGACGGTGATCGACGTGCTCGACACCGCGGTCACCGTGCCGTTGATCAGGTCCCGCGTGACGTAACCCTTCTTCGTCTTCACCGTGATTGCGGCGTGGGCGGCGTGCCGGAGCACGGAATGCTTCTTCGCGTGCGTCGACGCGGGCGTGCCGCTGGTGGTGCCCGATCCGGT
>CAZZVT010000128.1:0-9032 GCA_964657545.1 uncultured Jatrophihabitantaceae bacterium | reverse complement strand
CCGGTAGTGGCCAGGGCGGCGGTGCCCGCGCCCAGGATGACGGCTGCGGTGGCGCCGCCGATGAGGATCTTGCGGTACATGGTTCTCCCGACCTGGTGCTGGCGCCCGACGTGCAGCGCCCCGGCGCGGCGCGCCGACGGGTTCCACTGTGCGTCGCCGACGTTCGCGCCGGGCGAAGGGCATGTTCGGGTCGGGTAAGACCTGCCCCCGGGCGGCCGTCGCCCATACTTGTCGACGTCATGAACCAGCCCACGACATGAACGACCTCGCCGAGTCGGCCCTGGAGGGTCTCGACGCCGCGCGGCGGGAACTGCGTGCGCACCCGATGCTGTCGCTGGCCGGCACCGGCTTCGTGATCAGCGCGATGGTCGTCGTCGCCGGCGGCCAGGCGACGTCGGCACGCGCCGACCGGCCGCTGACGTCCTGGTTCGGGTTGCAGGACGTCCGCAGCGCGGCGAGCGGCGCGGCGGTCGCCGGCGCGATCATGTTGATCGGCGTGCTGACCCTGGCCGTGCTGTGGGTCGCCGCGCTGTGGCTCGTCACGGCGAGGTCGATCCCGGTGCGCCGGGTCTGGTGGGTGGCCGGGGCCTGGGCCGCGCCGTTCGCCCTCGGGCCGCCGCTCATGGACACGAGCGTCTACACCTACGTCGCCTACGGCCGACTGTTACGCGCGGGCCACGACCCCTATCGGGTCGGGCCGTCGGCGCTCGGCAACTCCGCTGTCGTGGCCGCCATCGACCCGACCCGACGCAGCACCCCGAGCGGCGCCGGCCCGCTCGGCAGCCTGTTGGAGCACCTCGCGGTCTCCGTCGGCAACGGCGGGCTGCTCGCTGCCGTGGTCGTGTGGCGGGTCATCGCCGTCCTGACTGCGATCTGGATCGCCCGCTCGGCCGCCGAGTTGGCGGCGACCCTGAAATCCGCACCGTCGGCCGCGGTGGTCGCCTGCGCCCTCAACCCGATGCTGCTGCTCTACGTCGTGTCGTCGCCGCATCTGGACTCGGTGCTCGCGGCGCTGGTGCTGGCCGCCGTGCTTGCTGCGGCCCAACGTCGCTGGTCGCGCGCCCTGGTGCTGGCCGCGCTCGGCTCCACCGTCGGCGCGGCAGGGGTCGCGGCGGTGGCCATGATCGCGGCCGTGCACTGGTTCGGCCGGCGCCGTCCGCGGCGGTGGCCGGTGATCGCGCGCGACTGCGCCCTCGTCGCCGTCGTCGTCGCCGTTCCCACCTTCCTGCAGCCGGACGGGTGGGGCGCAGTACGCACGCTGCGCAGCCAGTTCCCGAGCGACACGTCGTACTCGCTGGTGGGCGCGGCCGAGAAGGGGCTGTCGGCGGTGGTCCGGGTCGCCGCGTACGACGACCTCGCCGCCGCAGCCCAGCTCACCGCGGCCGTCGCGGCGCTGTGCGTCGTCGGTTACCTGCTCGCGACCGTGCTGCACCGCCGGCTCGGCCTGAGCATCGGCTATGCCCTGCTCTGGATCGGGCTGCTCGCGCCGGTGCTGCACCCCTGGTATCTGGTCTGGGGCGTCCTCGGCCTGCTCGCCGTGGCGACCGGTCAGGCGCGGATCGCGCTGGTCGGGGTATCGGTCGCCGCCTGCGTGCTCACCCCGCAGGGCTTCGCCGGCCTGGCGGCCGACCTCGTCACCGGCGCCTGCCTGGGTGTCCTCGGCATCGCGACCGTCACGGCGCTGTGGTTCAGCCGCCCGCGCCCGGTCGAACCGCTTGCGCAGGTGCCGGCGAGCGTCGATACGGGATGAGCCGCGCGCCCCGTGCCGGCACCACGGTGATGTTGCGCGTCTTGTGCCGCTCGGGGCGACCGTCCGGGGCGAGGTCGACTTCGCGCAGCACGACTTTCAGCACGGCGACGGCCTCGACGTTGGCCAGGCCGGCGCCCAGGCAGCGGCGCAGCCCGCCGCCGAACGGCATCCAGGTTGCCGGCGGCGGGTTCGCGCCGAGAAAGCGGTCGGGGCGGAACTCGTCGGGGTCGGCCCACACGTCCTCGCGACGGTGTACGAGCGAGATCGACGGGAAGATCATCACACCGGCGGGCAGGTCGTAGCCGGCGACCCGCACCGGCTTGGCCAGCCGGCGGGCGATGTTGCGGATGACCGGCCGCAACCGCATCGACTCCTTGACGACGGCCTCGAGGTAGGTGTCGTCGCCCTCGTCCGCGGCGCGTTGCACCCGGGCCATCAGCTCGGGTCGACGGGCGAGATCGTGCAGCGTCCACGCCAGCGTCGAGGCGGTGGTCTCGTGGCCGGCCAGCAGCAGGGTGACGAGGTGATCGCGGACTTCCTCGTCGCTCTGCTCGGGCGCGGCATGCAGCAGTTTCGACAGGACGTCGGTGCGCTCGGCGAGGTCGGTGGCGGTGCGACGTTCGGCGATCTCGGCGTACAGCAGCCGATCGACGTCGTTCTTCAGCCGGGCGAAACGCCGCCACGGGCCGACGGTTTGCAGCCGCGGCACCAGCCAGCCGAGAAAGACGGTCGGCCCGATGCGGACGAGCTGTTGCAGGCGTGGACGCAGTGCGTCCAGGCGCTCGCCCGCGCTCAACCCGAACACGACGCGCAGGATGACCTCGAGGCTGATGTCGTTCATGTGCTGGTGCACGCCGACGGAGCGGCCCTCGGGCCAGCCGGCCAGGTCGTCGGCGGCGATCCGCTCGACGACCTCGCCCCATCCCGCGAGCGTCTCGCCGTGGAACGCGGACATGATGCGCTTACGGCTCAGACGGTGCGCGTCCTCGTCGAGCAGCAGCACCGAGTGCTCGCCCATTACCGGCCCGAGGATCGCGTTGCCCTCCCCGGCATGGAACGTGTCGGCCGAGCCCGCGAGGATCTCGCGGATGTGTTCGGGGCGCGACAGCACGACCGAACGCCCGGCCGGCGCGATGTCGATGCTGAACACGTCACCGTATCGACGTTCCCAGCGCGGGCTGATGTACGGGCCCATGGCCAGGAACAGCACCGTCTGCACCGCCCTGGGCCACGACGGCCCGGGTGGCAGGCCCGGCTGCATCAGCGGCCGTTCGAGATCCCGCGGACGGCCGGACGGACGTCGGCCAGGTAGACCGCAGCCACCACGACGGAACCCAGCGAGAAGATCGACAGCACGCTGGACGGCCCGTTCGGCTGGCCGAGCAGCGTGCCCAGGCCGCCGGCGATGAGCAGGATGGCCGACCACGCGGGCTTGGTCAGCTTATCGACAGCCGGGAACGCTGCGGCCTTGCGGGTGAGGCAGTCGACCAGCGCCCAGATCCGCAGCGCGACCAGCCCCGCGAACAGGAGTCGGTCGGTCCACAGGTAGAGCTGGTCGACGATGCTCATGCTCACCACCGTACCGAGCGGGTCAGGCCTTCGGGGTGCGCTTGGCTGCGGTCTTGCGGGCCGGGGACTTCCTGGCCGGGCCGGTCGTGGTCGCGCGCACGGTCGAGCGGGGGCTGGCCGGCTTGGTCGTGGCCGGCTTCGGGGCGGGCGTGCGCGCCGGCGCGGCGGCCTTCGAGCCGACGCCGGTCAGCGACTGGACGGGCTTGACGATCCGGTCGTTGACCTGCACCAGCACCACACCGGAGACGGCGGTCGCGGAGTCCAGCACCTTGGCGACCAGCTTGTCGCTGCGCAGGTTGTTCAGCACGCCCTCGGCCCGGTCGGTGACCGTGGCGCCGTACTCCTTGGCCTGCGCCAGGTAGGGCTCGACGGCGGTCTTGATGGCGTCGAGATTGATCGCCTTCTCGGCGCTGACGAGCAGCTCGCTGACGGTGCCGGTCGCCTTCTCGGCGATCCCCGAGGCGTAGTCGGCGGCGGAGTCGGTGTAATTGCGGATGTCGCTGGCGATGGACATGGCTCTCCTTGAGTCAGTGGTGGGATTCAGTACTCGGTTGGTTCTCGCGGCGGAACGACTCGTAGGTCTCGAGCAGGACCTGCTTCTGCGGCTCGGTGAGCTCGGCGTCGGCGAGCACCGCCGCGACCAGTTCCTGGTTGCCCTCCCGGACGTCGAGGAAGCCGGCGTGGACGTAGAGCTGCTCGGCCGAGATGCGCAGCGCCTTCGCGATCTGCTGCAGGATCTCGGCGCTCGGCCTGCGCATGCCGCGCTCGATCTGCGACAGGTACGGATTGGACACGCCGGCCAGCCGGGACAGCTGCCGCACCGACACCTGCGCCTGCTGGCGCTGGTCGCGGATGAACTCGCCGATGGCCGCGCTGCTGCGCTTGGCCTGCTCCTTCGGTCCGTCGACGATCACGAGGCCAGTCTCGCCGACGAGTGCTAACTATTGCAAGCGCTCAGTCGGCGACACTCGTCACGTCAGGGTGCGATGCCCACCGGGTCGGGGTCGACGGCCACCGGATACCCGTCGACGAGCAACTCCGCACTGCCCGGCCCGCCCTCGGCAAGGGATCGTTTCAGCACGGCGAGCGCGACGGGGCCGAGTTCGTGGTGATGCACGGCCGTCCCGACGAAACCCACCACGCGCCCACCGGACTCGACCGGTGTGCCGGCATCGGGCAGTTCGTCGGACTCGCCGGCGAGGTGCAGCAACACCAGCCGGCGCGGCGGCCGACCGAGGTTGTGCACCCGGGCGACCGTCTCCTGCCCGCGGTAGCAGCCCTTGTCGAGATGGACGGCGCGGTTGATCCAGCCCACCTCGTGCGGGATGGTGCGGTGGTCGGTCTCGAGGTGCAGGCGGGGGCGTCGCGCCTCGACCCGCAGCGCGTCGAACGCCCAGGTGCCGGCGGCTTCGGCGCCGGCTGCGACGAGCAGGGCGACCGTGTCCGCGACCCGGGCCGCGGGCACCAGCAGGTCGGCGGCATCGTCGGTGGGCCAGCTCATCCGGCGGACGAATCCCGCGTCGTCCAAGGGCACGGCATACCCCGCGCGTTCGGGCACGGGCAGGCCTGCCGCGGCGAGCACCGCGGCGGTCTGCGGACCGACGAGGGACACGACGCCCCAGTCGGACGAGACGTCGACCGGCTCGACCCGCTTCATGAAGATCATCTTCTGGAGATACCCCAGGACGTCGGCCGCGGCACCCGGCTCGGTGTCTATCCACACCGTGCCGTCGAGGTCGGTGGCCTGCCAGTGCTGTTCGACGTGACCGTGCGGGGACAGCACGAGCGACTCGACACTGTTCACACCGTTGCCGTCGGCCAGCGCGGTGAAGTGCTGCGAGGTGATCGAATGCAGCCAGGGCAGCCGATCGGGGCCGGTCACGGTGACTACATCGCGGTTGCTGCGGTCGATCACGCCGGCGCCGCGGACCGCTCGCCGTTGTTCGGCCAGCGGATCGCCGTAGTGCCAGGGCACGCCGGCGTCGCGGCCGACGGCCAGGATGGCGCGTTCGAGGTAGGTCGTCACGTCTGGGTCATCGCCCGTCGGGCTCCGTTTGTTCCCCGCCACCCGCAGCTGCGCACGTGGCACACGATCCGAAGACGGTGAAGTGCGAGCGGTCGAGCACGAAGCCACGCTCGGCGCGCAGCTGGGCTGCGAGTGCGTCGACGAGATCGGGCGGGGCATCGACCACCGCACCGCAGGTGTGGCAGACGACGTGGATGTGGTCGTCCTCGGCAGGGCGGTAGGAGGCGGGCCCGTGGCCGAGGTGGGCGTGCTTGACGAACCCGAGCTCCTCGAGCACCTCGAGGTTGCGGTAGACGGTGGTGACGTCGACCCCCGGCACCGACTCGCTGACCTGCTCGGGCGTCGCATGGCCCAGGGTGCGCACCGCAGTGAGCACCTGGGCGCGTTGCGGGGTGTTGCGCAGCCCGCGCTCGCGCAGCCGGGCGGCGAGATCGGCCGGCGACGCCGCCGCTGGCGGATCGTGCCGGTGCGTAGCCATAACGACATCGTAGGAGCGCGTTGCCGCATCGGTAGTGTGTCCGCGTGCCCGATCCGAGTCGCGACGTCCTGGCTGTGCTGGGCATCGGCGTGGTCGAGCCCAACACCGCGGTCGCCCGCGCCGACGACGCCGGGTTGACCCGCGGCGACGGATGCTTCGAGGGCTGCCGGGTCGTGGTCCGCGACGACGGCCACGGCACCGTCGACAAGCTCGATGCCCACCTGCAGCGCATGACCCGTTCGGCCACGGCCCTCGACCTCGCGTTCGACGCCGACGACTGGCGCCCGGTCATCGGTGCGGCGGTCGAGGCATGGGCGGCCACCGGCCGGGGCGAGGCCGCGATGAAACTGCTGCTGAGCCGGGGCGCCGGCGGCACACCGACCGGCCTGGTGTGGATCACTGCGCTCGCTCCCGACTACCCCGAGCTGCGACGGCGCGGACTGAGCGTCGTCACGCTGTCCCGCGGGATGTCGTCGGACGCGTTCGCCGGCCGACCCTGGCTGCTCGGCGGCGTCAAGACTCTGTCGTACGGCATGAATATGGCCGCCCAGCGCGAGGCGGCACGCCTGGGGGCCGACGACGCGATCCTGGTCAGTACCGACGGCATGGTGCTCGAAGCGCCGACCGGCTCGGTCGTCTGGGCCGTCGGGCGCACGCTGCACACCACTCCGACGGGCGGCACCGGCATCCTCGCCGGCACCACGCAGCGCCTCCTCTTCGAATGTGCGCCGGCGGCCGGGTGGCAGGTGCGCGAGACGCTCGCCCCCCTCGACGAGCTGCACGAGGCCGACGTCGTCTGGATCATCAGCAGCGTCCGTGGACCGATAGACATCGTCGAACTCGACGGCAAGACCCGCGAGCGACAGCCCGACGTCGACGCCGGGATCCGCCGGCTGTGCGGCTTCTGAACCTGATCGGAAAACCCCGTTGCCGCAGGCCATACCTCGTCGTATCTTGGTGGTACACGAGAGAGGGGGTGGTCCGAAGTTGAGAACTTTCAGGACGCGTGAGGTGGCTGCCAGCTAGCCGCAATTCCCGGGCAGCTACCCGGCCCCCGAGTCGTCGGTCCGTCCAGCCGACCCACTGGTTCAGACCAGCGGAAGTGACTCGGGGGCTGTTTTACGTTCAGACCAGCCCGACGAGCCGGTAGATCGGTCGCGAGTACCAGGTGACCATGCCCTGCTCGTCCAGGAACGCCATGATCTTCTCGCCCATCCAGCGCCGGGTCTGCGCGTAGTGCGGGTTGCTGCGGGCCGCCTTGCGGCCCTGCTTCGGGTCGATCCCGACCGAGCGGTAGACCTGAGGGCTGATCAGTGACGTGGTGACACCGGCGGCGACGGCCGCAGCCACGAGGTTGCTGTAGACCCTGGCCGGCGCGCTCAGGGTGGCCATCTGGCGCTGGACCTCCTCGCGGGCGAAGCGCACGTGCCGCGCCTCCTCGACCACATGGATGCGGTTCACCATGCGCACCAGTGGGTTCACGTCCTCGTCGTTCATCGTCTCGCGCTGCAGGCGGTCGGTGATCTCCTCGGCGACCAGCACCGGGGCGAACAGCGCCGGGCCGACGGCGGTGGCCTTGTACAGGCGGGCGACGTTGCGGATCCAGCGGGCCGGGCGGTACGTCGGGGCACCGAGCGTCGAGATGGCCTTGGCGAACATGAGCACGTGCCGCGTCTCGTCGCCGATCTCGGTGAGCGCGTACTGCGTGCGTGGGTCCTGCGGGTCCTGGCCGTAGGCCCAGCGCGCGAGCATCTCGATGAGGATGATCTCGAACCACAGGCCGGTCGAGGCGACGCTGGCCAGTTCGTGCCGGGACAACTCGATGCGCTGCTGCTCGGTGAGCGTGTCCCAGAGATCGGTGCCGTACAGCGACACCCGCTCGAACGGCATGAAGCGCTTGTCGGACTCGACCGGGGCATCCCAGTCGATGTCGAGGTCCGGGCTGTAGGAGTTGCGCGACGACGATCCGAGCAGCCGGGTGGCGGTCTTGCGCACTCCGTCCAGCGGGGCGGTCTCTGGCATGGCGGTCATCGCACACTCCTCACGGGGTTATTGCGACTAGATGTACCACCTACTTTTGATGATGACAAGCTGTCGCAGTAACTGCGCGAGTCAGACGGGCGTTCAGGTGCGCCACGAGCGGACGGCCAGGTTCGGCGGCACGCTCGGTGGCGTACAGCAGCTCGTCCCCGCGCACGGCATACATCCGTCGCTCGCGCTCGGCGGCCAGCTCCCACCGCTGGTCACCGGCCACGCCGGCCAGGACGAGGGTCCGGCCCGTGTCGCAGGCCAGCGCGACCTCGACGTCGTCGGGCCCCGGGCCCGGGCGCCAGAACCCGCTCTCGCGCCACGCGAGACGCAGCAGCGCGCCCTCGTCGTCCAGAAGCCAGGCGCGGGCGGTGTAGGCGAGGAACGGCCGGCCGTCGTGGGTGAACTCGAGCTGCTGGCCGAACCGGAACTCGCGCTGGCCGCCGACGGCCGACGGGTCCAACCCGGCGCCGGTTCCGTGCCACGTGCCGACGAGCGGCAGCAACGCCAGCAGCGCGTCGTGGATCGGGACGCCGACGCGCAGGTCGTCGGTGTCGGGCACCGGGACGTCGCCCGACGGGACGATCTCCACGCCTGCAGACACTACCGCCGAACGATGAAGACCCCCTCGGGCCGGCGGGCGCCGGCCTGAGAGGGTCTTCATGCGTAGCAGCGGTTACTCGAGCGTCAGCGAGACCTCGACGAGGCCGGGCTCGAGGGCGTGCACCGAGCGGCGGACCTTGCCGTCGCGGTGCAGCACCGACAGCGTCCACTGACCGGGCGCTGCGAAGAACCGGAAGTCACCGGTGGCCGAGGTGACGACCTCGGCCGTGAACTCGTCGGTCGAGTCGAGCAGGCGGACGTACGCACCGGGGACGGGCGCGTCGTCCTTGCTGACGACGCCGTAGATCACGGTCTCCTTCGTCAGGTCGATACCCGCAGGTATGGTCGGCGTCTGGGCCGGGGAGGCGCACATCAGGCGGTCTTCTCGATCGGGACGCCGACCAGCGAGCCGTACTCGGTCCACGAGCCGTCGTAGTTCTTGACGTTGTCGTAGCCGAGCAACTCGTGCAGAGCGAACCAGGTGTGGCTCGAGCGCTCGCCGATGCGGCAGTACGCGATGGTCTCGCGACCCTCGTCCAGGCCCTCGTCGGCGTAGATCTTGCGGATCTCGTCGTCGG
>CAZZVT010000127.1:0-10654 GCA_964657545.1 uncultured Jatrophihabitantaceae bacterium | reverse complement strand
ATCTGTGCCGACCTCGGCAGCCGCAAGATCCGCGACGAGATCGACGCCATGGAGGTGCTGGGCATCTCGCCGGTGCAGCGCCTCGTCGTGCCCCGGGTGCTGGCGACGACGCTCGTCGCCGTCGCACTCAACGGCCTGGTCAGCGTCGTCGGTGTGATGGGTGGCTACTTCTTCAACGTGGTGCTGCAGGGCGGTACGCCAGGCGCCTACCTGGCCAGCTTCTCGGCCCTCGCGCAGCTTCCCGACCTGTGGACGGGCGAGATCAAGGCCTTCATCTTCGGCATCATCGCCGGGGTGGTGGCGGCCTACAAGGGCCTCAACGCCGGCGGCGGGCCCAAGGGTGTCGGCGACGCGGTGAACCAGTCCGTCGTCATCACCTTCCTACTGCTGTTCTTCACCAACTTCGTGATCACGACCGTGTACTTCCAGGTCGTCCCGGCGAAGGGGACCTGACGTGGCCAGCGACGTGTTGGTCTCGGCCAAGCGGATCGTCACCGTTCCCCTGGGCGTCCTCGACGACTTCGGCGACCAGATGGCCTTCTACGGCCGGGCGCTGGCGTGGACCCCGCGGACGATCACCCGATACAAGAAGGAGACGCTGCGCCTGCTCGCAGAGGTCGTCTTCGGCAGCGGAGCCCTGGCCGTCATCGGCGGCACGGTCGGCGTCATCGCGTTCCTGTGCTTCTTCACCGGCACCGAGGTCGGCCTGCAGGGGTACGCCGCGCTCGACCAGCTCGGTGTCGCCTCCTACTCGGGCTTCATCACCGCTTTCTTCAACACCCGCGAGATCGCCCCGCTGCAGGCCGGCATCGCACTGTCCGCGACGGTGGGTTGTGGATTCACCGCACAGCTGGGCGCCATGCGCATCAGCGAGGAGATCGACGCCCTCGAGGTGATGGCGGTACCGAGCCTGCCGTTCCTGGTGACCACCCGGATCATCGCCGGATTCATCGCGGTCATCCCGCTCTACATCATCGGGCTGCTGTCGTCCTACCTGGCCTCGTACGTGATCGTCGTCTACTACTACCAGGACTCCGCGGGCACCTATTCGCACTACTTCCATCTGTTCCTGCCGCCTGGTGACGTGATCTGGTCCTTCTTCAAGGTCCTGGTCTTCGCGGTGATCATCATCCTGACGCACTGCTACTTCGGCTACAACGCCTCCGGCGGCCCGGCCGGCGTGGGCGTGGCCGTGGGCCGGGCCGTCCGGCTGGCCATTGTGGCTGTCATCGTCGTCGACTTCTTCCTGTCCTTCGCCATCTGGGGCTCCACCACCAGCGTGCGGATAGCAGGGTGAACCGTGCCTGCTGA
Source organism: uncultured Jatrophihabitantaceae bacterium (assembly GCA_964657545.1). Taxonomy (GTDB): domain Bacteria; phylum Actinomycetota; class Actinomycetes; order Mycobacteriales; family Jatrophihabitantaceae; genus Jatrophihabitans. The sequence continues at coordinate 9,343 of CAZZVT010000127.1, read as the reverse complement.
ATCCCTCGCGACCAAGACCAAGCGCCGCCTGCTCGGTCTGCTGTTCATCGCCGTGGTCGTCTCGCTGATCAGCCTGTCGATCGCGATCTACAACAAGGCGTTCACGACGACGGTCGACGTGACGCTCAAGGCCGACCACACCGGCAATCAGCTGATCCTCGACTCCGACGTCAAGGAGCGCGGGATCATCGTCGGTTCGGTGACGGCGGTGAAGGCCGACGGCGCGAACGCCAGCGTGAGCCTGGCCCTCGACCCCAGCCGGGTCAAGGACATCCCGAGCAACGTCAAAGCGCAGATCCTGCCCAAGACGCTGTTCGGTGAGCAGTACGTCTCGCTGATCCTGCCGACCTCTTCGGCCGGCACGGTCGCCGGCGTCGCGCCCATCAAGAGCGGTGACGTGATCCCGCAGGACCGTTCGCAGGGCGCCCTCGAGGCCCAGGACGTGTTGGGTGACCTGTTGCCGCTGCTCAACGCCGTCCAGCCGGCCGAGCTGAACAGCACCTTGACAGCTCTGGCCACCGCACTGAACGGACGCGGCAAGGAACTCGGGCGGACGCTCGTGAACCTCGACAAGTACCTGAAGATCATCAACCCGCATACGCAGGCGCTCGTCGATGATCTGCAGAAGCTGGGCAAGGTGGCGCTCGAGTACAACAGCGTCACGCCCGATATCCTGTCAACCCTGCAGAACCTGCAGACATCGGTGAAGACGGTCGTCGAGAAGCAGCAGAATCTCGACAACCTGCTAACCACCGGCACGAGCACGTCGAACGTGGTGGCCGGGTTCCTCGCGAACAACCAGCAACGCCTCATCGACGTCAGCGGTCAGTCGGCGCAGGTGTTCTCGCTGCTGAACAAGTACTCGCCGGAATTCACCTGTCTGCTGTCCGGCATCAACAAGCTGGCCGACGGTGTCGGCACGGCCATCTACAACAATCAGATCCACCTCGAGATCACCGTGGTGGGTGACCAGAACGGCGGCAAGTACGTGGTGGGCAACCAGCCCACCCTGGTCACGGGTTACGGCCCGAACTGCTTCGGGCTGCCGAACAGTCCGACCCCGTCGATCAACGGCAAGTTCCAGATCCCGGCACAGTTTCGCTGCCTGAACGACGGTGCAGCGCTGACGACCGACGCCTGCGCCAAGCAGACCGCGAAGGTCACGAACCCCTCGGTCGGGTCCGCCGCCGAATCGGCCCTGGTCAACACGCTGATCGCCAAGACGTTGGGCACGACGCCCGACAAGGTGCCCGGCGGAAGCACGCTGCTCGCAGCGCCATTGCTGCGCGGTCACCAGGTGGTGGCGAAATGAGAGGCCTGCTCGCTCCCCTGGTCAAACTTGTCGTCTTCCTGGTGATCACGGCGCTCGTCACCTACGTGCTGGCCGCGACGATCTCGAACCAGTCCTACGGTTCGGTCGCCAGCTACAAGGCCAACTTCACCGACGTCACCGGCCTGAACGAGGGCGACGACGTGCGGATCGCCGGCGTCCGGGTGGGTTCGGTCGAGAGCATCAAGATCCTCAAGCGCAAGGGTGACACGTCGGTTGCCCAGGTCGGCTTCAGCGTCCAGAAGTCGCGGCCGCTGCCGGTGTCCATCACCGCGGCGATGCGGTACCGCAACCTCGTCGGGCAGCGCTACCTCGACGTCGAGCCGGCCGCCGGGGGATCGACGAAAATCCTCAAGCCGGGTGGCACGATCCCGCTGAGCCAGACGACGCCGGCGGTCGACCTGACCGTGCTTTTCGAGGGCTTCCAACCGTTGGTCCAGGGTCTGAACGGCACCCAGATCAATGAGCTGGCCTACGAGGTCATCCAGACCTTCCAGGGTGAGGGCGGCGCGCTGGTCAAACTCCTCAGCAACCTGGCCAGCCTGACGAACGCACTCGCCGACAAGGACAAGGTGATCGGTGAGGTCATCGACAATCTCAGCTCCGTGCTGGGCGCGGTCGCGCAACGGGACAGCGAGCTGTCCAACCTGATCATCCAGCTGAAGTCCTTCGTCAGCGGGCTGGCCCAGGACCGCACCACGATCGGGAACTCGATCACCGGCATCAACAACCTCGCCACGTCCACCGCAGGCCTGTTGACCCAGATCCGCGCCCCGCTCAAGGCCGACGTCACCGCGCTCACCGGACTGGCCTCGAACCTGGTCAAGAACAGTTCCAGCGTCCAGTACCTGCTCGACAACCTCGCGCCGACTGTCGGTGGGCTCATCCGGACCGCCCAGTACGGGTCGTGGTTCAACTTCTACCTGTGCTCGGTCTCCGGCTCGGTGAGCATCGGCAGCGGCGCGACGGCGCTGAACATCCCGTTGACCGGGCTCGTCAAGGGCACGCAGGGCTCGACGACGACGGCGAGATGCAACTGATGGCCACCGACACCGACGGTGACTACACGACACCGGTGAAGACCAAGCGGGCTCCCCGCCTGGGCAAGTCGTTCACCTCGCGCAACCCCGCGCCCATCGGGGCGATCGGGCTGGTCTTCATCGTCGTCCTGCTCTTCGCCGCCTTCAACGCAGCCAGCCTGCCCCTGATCGGCGGCGGTACGCCGTACTCGGCGATGTTTGCCACGTCCGCGAACCTCAAGGAGGGCGCCGACGTCCGGATCGCCGGCGTCAAGGTCGGTGAGGTCGACACGGTGGCCATCGACCGTGCCGCCGGGCTCGTGAAGGTCAGCTTCAGGGTCAAGAACGGGTGGGTCGGCAACGACAGCTTCGCCCGCATCAAGTTGCGCACGCTGCTGGGTGCGAAGTACATCGAGCTCGACTCGCAGGGCACCGATCAGCTGAAATCGGGCGCGACGATCCCGAAGTCCCGGACCGAGTCGCCGTTCGACGTCTACCCGGCCTTCACCGCGCTGTCGAACACGGTGTCGAGCATCAACACCGACCAGCTGGCCCAGGCGTTCAACACGCTGTCCAACGACTTCTCGGGGACGCCGTCGTCTGTCAAACCGGTCGTGACGGGATTGTCGCGGCTCTCGCAGACCATCAGTTCGCGGGACACCCAGCTGCAGACCCTGCTGTCGCGGACCAAAGACGTCACCGGGGTCCTGGCAGATCGTTCGACGGACCTGCAGACGCTGCTGTCCGACGGCAACCTGTTGCTCAACGAGCTCAACGTCCGCCGCGACGCCATCCACTCGCTGCTCATCAACACCCAGACGCTGTCCATCCAGCTCAGCGGGCTGGTCTCGGACAACCAGCGCACGCTGGACCCGCTGCTGACGCAGGTGAACAAGGTGCTGACGCAGTTGAACGACAACCAGGACAGCCTGGATCGTGGGCTGGCCCTGCTCGGGCCGTTCTACCGGGTGTTCAACAACGTCATCGGTAACGGTCGCTGGTTCGACAACTACATCCAGAACCTCAGCATCGCTGGCGTCGTCGGCCAGATACTCCCGGTGGGTTCGTGATGAAGTCCCTGACGAAGAACCTGGGGCGCATCGTCGTCCTCGTCGTGGTGCTGGCCATCGTCGGCACCGGGGCCTACTACGTCTACTTCCGCGGCTCCGGCGAGAAGAAGGTGTCGGCCAACTTCGACGAGGCTGTCGGGATCTACGTCGGGACACCCGTCAAGATCCTGGGGGTCAACGTGGGCACCGTCGCCAGCGTCAAACCCGGGACCACGGGCGTGCAGGTCACCATGTCCTACGACTCGAAGTACAAGCTGCCGGCCAACGTGCAGGGCGTGGAGGTCGCCAACTCGCTGGTCTCGGACCGCTACATCCAGCTGCAACCCGTCTACACCAAGGGTGCGGTGATGCGCGACGGCGGCAGCATCGCCAACAAGAACACGTCAGGACCTGCGGAGCTCGATGACATCTACGCCTCGCTGAACCAGCTGTCCGTGGCGCTGGGCCCGAAGGGTGCGAACAAGGGCGGGAAGACGAGCGGTGCGCTCTCGACGCTGCTCACGGTGTCGGCTGCGAACCTCAAGGGCAACGGAGCGGCGCTGGGCAACAGCATCACCCAGCTGTCGAAAGCAGCACGGACGCTGTCGAGCAGCCGCGGTGACCTGTTCCAGACGGTGTCGAACCTGCAGACGTTCACCAAGGCCCTCAAGAGCAGCGACGGGCAGGTCAAGCTGTTCAACACGCAGCTGGCGCAGGTGGCCGGTGATCTCGCGAGCGAACGATCCGATCTGGGTGAGGCCCTGCACGATCTCGGCATCGCGCTCAACAACGTCAACAGCTTCGTCAAGAACAACGCCGGCAAACTGCACACCACGATCACCGGGCTGGAGACGCTGACCGGAGTCCTGGTGAAGGAGAAGGGCTCCCTGGAGGAGACCCTGGCCGTGGCGCCGGTGGCCCTGGCGAACATCGTGCACGCCTACTCGCCGACCGTGGGTGGCATCGCGACCCGCAGCAACCTGTCCTCCTTGACCAACCCGGTGTCGTTCTGCGAGCTGCTCAACCAGAGCATCGTCAGCAACCTGCTGGGTATCTCCTCGATCACCAACCAGCTGGCGACGACCTGTACGAACGTGTTCAAGAGCGCGACCAGCGGCGTCGACCTCTCGAGCATCCTGAACATCTTCGGTGGCTCGAAACTGGCGTCCACCCTCGGTGGTCTGGTCGGCAGCTCCGCACTCGGCACCGGGGGCTCGACGACCGGCAGCGGCGACATGGGCCTGCTGACCAACGGCCTGACGGGAGCGACCGGATCATGAGCATCGTGCGCCGGCCGCGCTCGGCCGTTCTGGTGCTCCTCGCGGCGGCCAGCCTGGTGCTGTCCGGGTGCGGGTTCACCGGCCTGTACAGCGCGTCGCTGCCCGGCGGCGCCGACCTCGGCGACCATCCGATGACGATCACCGCGCATTTCGACAACGTGCTCGACCTCGTGCCGCAGTCGTCGGTGCGGGTGAACGACATCGCCGAGGGCAAGGTCACGAAGATCGTGCTCGACGGGTGGAAGGCGAAGGTCACCATGCAGGTGAACGCACACGTCTCCCTGCCGGCCAATGCCCGCGCCGAGGTCGCCCAGACCTCACTGCTCGGTGAGAAGTACGTCTCCCTCGAACAGCCGTTGGGGGCTCCGTCCACCGCCAAGCTCAAGAGCGGTGCCGACATCCCGCTGTCGCAGACGCGCTCGGCGCCCGAGGTCGAGCAGGTGTTGGGAGCGCTGTCGCTGCTGCTCAACCAGGGGGGTATCGAGCAGATCCAGGTCATCGCTCGCGAGCTCAACACCGCACTGAACGGCAACGAGGGCGCGATCAAGAACCTGATCGGGCAGCTCAACACCTTTGTCGGGACGTTGAACAATCAGAAGAGCAAGATCACCACGGCGCTGGAGAACGTCAACACGCTGGCGGCGACGCTGAACCGTCAGAAGGGCATCATCACCGACGCGCTCGACACCTACCCGGCGGCGTTGAAGGTGCTGTCCGAGGAGGAAGGCAAACTGACCGGTCTGCTGACCAGCCTCTCGCACCTGGGCACGGTGGCGACCAGTGTCATCAACTCCACCCAGTCGAACTTCGTCAGCGCCCTGAAGTCGCTGACCGAACCGGTCAAGCAGCTGACGGCGGCCGGGTCCGACCTGCCGAAGGCCCTGCGGATCGCCGGTACGTTCCCGTTCCCGCTGGGTCGCTCGACCGAGTTCGTCAAGGGCGACTACGCCAACCTGTCTGCCGTCCTGAACCTGAACCTGACCGATCAGCTGTGCGGATTGTTGGGCTCGACGCTGCCCACGCTCTGCTCCTCCGCGTTGGGATCCTCGAGCTCCGCGACAAAGGTCGCAGGCTCGTCCGCATCGTCGAAGCCGGTGGCGATGCAGCCGCAACTCATCGGTACGGGGAAGTGAGCCGGCCGTGCTGAGACGATCCACCAGGATTCAGCTGATCCTGTTCCTGGTCATCACGCTGGTCGGTATCTCCTACGTCTCGGCCGAGTACGTGGGTCTTGCCAAGAACGTCCTGGGTAACGACGGGTGCAAGCTCGCGGCCGACTTCCCGGATTCGGGCGGCATCTTCACCAACGCCGAGGTGACCTATCGAGGGGTCACCGTCGGCAAGGTGGGCTCGCTGCACCTGATCAAGAACGGGATCCGCGTCGATCTGCAGCTCGACAACTGCGACAGCCCCCGGATACCCATCGATTCGACGGCCAACGTGGCGAACCGCTCGGTGGTCGGCGAGCAGTACGTCAACCTCGTGCCGGCCAAGAACGCCAGCGCATCCGGCCCGTTCGTGCACGGCAGCAACGTGGTGCTGGCGATGAAGCACAACACGATCCCGGTCGCCACCAAGACGCTGCTGGTGAACCTCGACGATCTGGTCAACTCCATCCCGCTGGACGCCCTGCGCACGACCGTCAACGAGCTCTACCAGGCCGTCAACGGCCGGGGATCCGACCTCGGTCAGCTGCTGGACTCGACCGACACCCTGCTCAGGGCCGCACTCCAGCCGCAGAACGTCGACAACACCATCAATCTGATCAACAACTCGGCGACCGTGCTGCAGACCCAGATCGACGAGCAGGATCCGCTGCGCAGCTGGACGCACAGCCTGAACCTGCTGTCCGCCCAGTTGAAGAAGAGCGATCCGGACATCCGGCGACTGCTCGACGACGGGCCGACGGATCTGAGCACCGTGCAGAGCTTCGTCGAGAACAACCAGACCGACCTCGGCATCACGCTGGCGAACCTGTCCGTGACGGGCAGCCAGGTGGTGCGTCATCTCGACGGTGTCGAGCAGGTGCTCGAGCTGTACCCGGCGCTCGCGGCGGGCGGCCAGTCCGTCCTGCGCAAGACGGGAACGGCCCAGCTGGGGCTGGTGCTGCAGACCACCGCCGATCCGCAGGACTGCGGAGACATCAACAAGGCGAACCAGGGCTACAACGGGGTGAAGCGCGAGCCGAGCCAGCTCGGCGCGATCGCACCCGACGTATCGGCGCAGTGCACGGCTCCGCTCAGCAGCGGCACGGACGTCCGCGGCTCGGCGCACGTGCCCGGCGGCGACCCGGTCAGCGTGTCCGGTGGCGGTTACGCCTACCCGCGGGTCTCGACCAAGAACACGTTGGGCACCACGTTGCAGAAGTCGTCGGCGCTCGGCGATGCTTCGTGGCTCACCCTGCTCACCGACGGGGTTCAGAAGTAATTCCTACTCGAACGGCGTACCGTCCGGCGGCGCGCTGAACACCACCGACGGGTTCCGGTAGCGCCGCACCCCGCCCTCACCACAGATCGGATCGTCATGTCGGACTCCCGCCAGACCGCCGAGCGGTCCTGGGCGCCGTGGCTGATCGCCGTGATCGCCGCGGTGGTCTTCGTCGCCGGCATCGTCGTGTACTACGCGCCGCTCAGCAACGCCCGATCCGACAGCGGGGTAGGCACTCTCTCCAGCTCCGAGAAAGCCGCGATGACAGCTGCGACGACCGAAACCGTCAACCTGCTCAGCTATCGGCGCGCCAAGTTCGACGCCGACTACGCGCGTGCCGTAGCCGGTGCCAGCGGATCGTTGAAGACGGACATCGCCAAGAGCAAGGCGACCACGTTGTCGACGCTGACCAAGGGAAAGTTCGACCTGTCGGCCCGCGTGACCCACGAGGCGCTGGTCGGCCCCACGGGCAAGGGGAACAACAGCTATCTGGTGCTGGTCACGGTGAACGGCTACAAATCGACCACGCCGGACGTACCCACCCAGCAGAATCTGCAGGTCACGGTTGGCAAGACCAAGGGCACGTGGCTGGTGTCCTCGGTGTCGAATGTGACGGTGTCATGAGCACTTCCGACGACGTCGACGGGGATTCGACGGACAGCACGCACGTGACAGGTTCCTCGACACGCAAGCCGACGCCGGCAGCGTCGGCCGCGAGCCGGGCCCGACGCATCGGTGGTGCGACGGCCATCCGGACTGTTCCGGCACCTGAACCCGAGACGCCCGTCGAACCTGTCACACCGGGCGGGCGCGCACGGTGGTCGACGAAGAAGCACAGCTCGGCGGAGCAGGACGCGCCGGTCGGCCCCGCGCCCGCCGCGAACACCGCGGACGACGGTGCGAGCAGCGCGAGGCGTGGCGGCCCGGATCTGCTCAAGCGGCATCCCCGGATCACCTCCGCCGGGGAATCGAAGAAGCAGCGGGAGGACGGCTCGACGGTCGTCGCCGAGGTTCCGGGGTGGCTGCGGTGGGCGCCGGCGGTGGTGCTCAGCGTCTGCGCCCTCGCCATGATCATCATCATCGCGGTGTCGGCGCACGGGGTCTGGTACGCGAAGCCGTCGACGACGGACGCGCGCGACAAGGTGCTGGCCGCGGCCAAGAAGTGCACCTCCACGACGAACACCTACAACTACAAGACCCTGGCTGCCGACGAGAAGCGCGGCCTGGCCTGTACGACCGGCGCCTGGACAGCCCAGTACAAGTCGGCCCTCGAGAAGATCGTCAAGCCCACCGCGACGAAGCTCAAGGCCAGCCAGACCGTGCAGATCAACGCCGCCGGGGTCGAGTCGGTCAGTTCCGACGCCAGCCAGTGGACGACGATCGTCTACGGCCAACTGACCATCAACCAGTCGGGTGCCACCCCCCGCGTGGATCCGTTCGCCGCCATCGTGCGGATGGACAAGGTGAAGTCCAGTTACCTGGTCTCCAAGATCGACCTCATCACCAATCCCAGCGCCTGATCGAGGGGTCGTGGCGGCGACACGATCCACTACCGAGCGGCAAACGCTTGACGACCTGCACAGCGCGAGGCAGTCTTTCCTGGCACGGGGAAGTCGGTCCGCACCCGATCAGATCTTGTTCGCCGGTTGCGCGGTCCGTTACCGAGTGCACGCCGGTTTGGCGTTGCTTGCTTGGTGCGCCCTGAACAGCTATCGTTGACCTTTGCGCTGCCCTTTTACGCCTTCATGGTCCGCTGTCTCGGCTTCCCCCTGACAGCGGCCCGTTCTGGTGCGCCCGACGTGTTCGGGCGGGCCCGGTCCCCAGGCCGACACCACGGCGACGAAGGATCCAGCGCGTACGACCACTGGTAGGCACTGGTAGCACTCGGTCCTTGGAAGGACGCATCTTGGCAGTCTCGCGCTCCGCAAAGTCACGATCCACCATCACCAGGTCAGGTATTCCGGGAGCACCGCCCCGCACCTCGTTCGCGAAGATCCGGGAGCCCCTTGAGGTTCCGAATCTCCTCGCGCTGCAGACCGAGTCCTTCGACTGGCTGGTCGGCAACGAGCTGTGGCAGACCCGTAACACCGTCCCCGGTGCACAGTCCGGCCTCGAGGAGATCCTCACCGAACTCTCCCCGATCGAGGACTTCTCCGGCTCCATGAGCCTGTCCTTCTCCAACCCGCGCTTCGAGGACGTCAAGGCGTCCATCGAGGAGTGCAAGGACAAGGACATGAC
>CAZZVT010000126.1:0-10766 GCA_964657545.1 uncultured Jatrophihabitantaceae bacterium | reverse complement strand
GCTTGCGCGGCCTCTGACCCGCGCAGGCCCCGACAACTCCAGGTGGGGCAACTCGGGGTGGGGCTACAGGCGGGTGATGTAGTACGCCGCCGTGGCCGGGGACGCCACACCGAAGCGGGCGTTGACGGCGTACAGGCTGCCGCCCGAGTAGGTGGCGGTCGACGGGACGTCGAGCGACGGGTCGGTCAGCAGGGTCACCCAGCGGGCGGCGTACCCGCCGTGCGACCGGGTGAGCCGGAGCCGGGCGACCGACGTGTCCGAGGTGCCGCGGACGACCCACAGCGTCGAGCCGCGCCGCTCGAGCCCGTCGCCGCCGGTGATCGCCGGTCCGCCCGTCACCGGGATCTGGACCGTCACACCGGTGCGCAGATCGACCGACCAGAGGCCGCCGGCGGTGCTGTGGTCGAGCACGACGTGGGTGGCGTCCAGGACCCGGATGCCGTTGGCGCTGTTGCCGCCCTGCGCCCCGGGCCACTGGCCGCTGAGCGCGACGAACGTCGGCGCTGCGCCGGTCGGGCGGCCGCGCCGGTCGAGCGCGACGGTGGTGAGCCGCTCGACGCCCGAGTCGGTGACGATCACCGAACGCGACGTGACGACCAGATCGTTGAGGAACACGCCGCCCGGGACGACGGTGTCGGACGCGACCTTCCCGGTCCGGGTGTCGACGGCGTAGACGTGCGCGACCGGTCCGACGTTGCCCGCCGCCCAGAGCAGCCGCGTCCGCGCGTCGTAGGCGAGCCCGCGTAGCTGACGACCGGTCGAGCCGGCCAGCAGGACGTGCGACGCACCTCCACGACGTAGGTCGCCGGTGACGATCCGCCCGTCGTTCAGCGAGCCGACGTAGTACGTGCTGCCGACCGACGTGATGCCCTCGGGCTGGATCCCGGCCGGCAGGGCGATGGTGGTGGCGGACGACTCCCGGGCAGGGTGCGGCGCGGCCACGGCTGACGACGCCCCGGTCGCCACGAGACCGAGAACGAGCGGAAGGAGCAGGGCTGCGCGCCGGGAACCGGCCAGGGATTTCACGGTTCGGGTACTACCCACAGCCTGAGGTCCGGCCGGTATGAATCACCTGTGCCCCGATGATCGACCATTACCCTGCAGGACGTGAACCTCACCCTCGCCGTGCCCTTCGGCGTGGCGTCGGCGGTCATCTACGGGACCTCGATCGTCGTCCAGCACCGGATCGCCCAGGAGCAGGCCGACGCCGGCGAGGAGAGCGCCAAGGGGCTGATGCGCCTGGTCCGCCATCCGATCTTCCTGCTCGCGATCGCCGGGGACTTCCTCGGTTTCGTCTGCAACATCGTCGCGCTGTCGGCCGGCAACGTGGTTCTCATCCAACCCCTCGTCGTGCTGATGCTGCCGGTGGCGCTCGGCGTCAGCGTCCTGATGGGCGGGCCCAAACCGAACCGTTCGAGCTATCTCGGTTGTGTCGGGGTGCTCGGCGGCCTCGGTGCGTTCCTGGCCCTGATCGGCGAACCGACCACCGAGAGCGTGCCGAGACCTCGCGACATCGCGATGGCGGTGCTCGCCGTGCTGGTGATCGGTGGTCTGCTCGTGCTGCTCGCCTCCGGACGTCGACGGACGATTCGTGGCGCGGTCTACGGCGCCGTCGCCGGCGGCTACTTCGGGACGCTCGCGGTGATGATCGACGCGGCGTCGGACCGGGTCAGTTCGCACGGGCTCGACTCGCTGTTCACGACGCCCCGCGGGCTGGTCCCGCTGATCAGCATGCTGCTGCTCGGCTGTGCCGGGATGGCGCTGACCCAGCTCTCCTTCCAGGTCGGGGCGCTGGGGGCGACCCTGCCGGCGAACCTCGCCGCCGACCCGGCCATGGGAGTCATCTTCGGCGCGGTGCTGCTGCGCGAGCACGTCCCGCTCTCGGTGCCCCACCTGATCGGCTACCTGCTGTGCCTCGGCGCGGTCGTGGCCGGCGCTGTCGCACTGGCCCGACCGCGGGGCCAACTCGGCGAGCGTGCAGCCGCACCGCCCGACCGGGCCGATGCAAGACTGGTTCCATGATGTCGACACCGGTGCGGGCCACGCTGGACAAGCGGCCCCGTGAGGTCGCCCAGATGTTCGACGGTGTCGCCCGTCGCTACGACATCACCAACACCGTGCTGTCGTTCGGTCAGGACCGCCGCTGGCGCCGCCGTACCCGCCAGTGCCTCGAGCTGACGCCCGGGCAGCGCGTCCTCGACCTCGCCGCCGGCACCGGGGTGTCGACGGCCGAACTCGTCCGCGGCGGTGCCGAGGCCGTGGCCTGTGACTTCTCGCTCGGCATGCTTCGCGCCGGTCGTACGAGCCGCGGCCGTCGCGGGCTGCCGTTCGTCGCGGGCGACGCCACCTGCCTGCCCTTCGCCGACGCCTCGTTCGACGCGGTGACGATCAGCTTCGGGCTGCGCAACGTCTCCGACGTCCCCGCCGCGCTGCGCGAGATGGCCCGGGTGGTGCGTCCCGGCGGCCGGCTCGTGGTGTGCGAGTTCAGCCGCCCGACGTGGCGCCCGTTCCGGGTGCTCTACCTCAACTACCTGATGCGCGCGCTGCCCGCGGTGGCCCGGCGGGTGTCGTCGAACGCCGAGGCGTACGTCTACCTCGCCGAGTCGATCCGGGCCTGGCCGGCCCAGATCGAGCTGGCCGGGCGGATCGCCGACAACGGCTGGACGCACGTCCGGCACCGCAACCTCACCGGCGGGATCGTCGCGCTGCACCTGGCCGAGAAGGCCGCCGATTAGCTCGACCGCCCCTCGGGTATCCGCAGGGAGACAGCGTTACGTTGGGGACACCGGCCCCTACCGGCCGGTGATCCCGCATCAATCAGTGGAGGTTGGCATGAATCTCGACGACGACATCACCAGTGGCGACGGCGGCGCCGACGGCGCAGCCGGTCCGGGTCCCGAGGGTCCGGCCGACAGTGGCGACGGCGGCGCGGACGGCGCGGCGGGCACCGGCGACGGTGGCGCCGACGGCGCGGCGTCACCCGGCGCCGAGGGCCCGGCCGACGGCGGTGGCGACGGTGGTGCTGACGGCGGCGGTGACGGTGGCGCCGACGGCGCAGCCACACCCGGCGCCGAGGGCCCGGCCGACAGCTGATCGCCCGTCTGACGAGCATCGAGCATGACTGAACTACCGACGGTCCGGACCGGCGATACCGCGTTCGCGCGCTGTGTCGCCGGCCCGGCCGACGTGTTCGCCGCCGAGCACTGGGGACGATCCCCGCTGCTCAGTGCGGCGTCGGATCTGCCGCGTGACTTCACCGACCTGCTCGACGCCCGCGCCGTCGACGAGCTCACCTCTGCGCGCGGGCTGCGCACCCCGTTCCTGCGGATGGCCAAGGAGGGCACGGTGCTGCCCGCGGCCCGATTCACGCGCGGCGGTGGGGCCGGCGCCTCCATGGCCGACCAGGTCGCCGACGACAAGGTCCTCACCGCTCTGGCCGACGGATCGACACTCGTCCTGCAGGGTCTGCACCGCACCTGGCCGCCGCTCGTCGATTTCGGCTCGCAGCTGGCCGCCGAGCTGGGCCATCCCGTGCAGATCAACGCCTACGTCACCCCGCCGCAGAACCAGGGCTTCGACCCCCATTACGACGTCCACGACGTGTTCGTCCTGCAGGTGGCCGGTCGCAAGAAGTGGACGGTGCACCGACCCGTCGTCGACGACCCGCTGGCGAACCAGCCCTGGGACGCCCGTCGCGCCGAGGTGCAGGCGCGGGCCGCCGAGGAGCCGATCTTCGAGACCGTGCTCGAGCCCGGTGACGCCGTCTACCTGCCCCGCGGCACGATCCACGCAGCGCAGGCACTGGGCGAGCTGTCGATCCATCTCACCGTTGGCGTCCACCCGCTTACCCGCTACGACCTGGTCAAGCACCTGCTCGAGGCGGTCCAGGACGACCCCGCGTTGCGCGCCTCGCTGCCGGTCGGGGTCGATCTCGCCGATCCGACCGTGCTGGCTCCCGCGCTCGAGGACACCGTCGGCGCCCTGCAGCGTGCGCTCGCCGCGGTTGCGGTCACCCGGGTCGCCGACGCGCTCGGCACCGACCTCATGCGGCGCACCCGGCCTGCCGCGCTCGGCCCGCTCGCCCAGCTCGACCTCGCCGACCGGCTCACCCCCGACACCGCCCTGCGGTTGCGCGACGCCCTGCGCTACCGGCTCTCCGACGCCGGCGAGCGGCTGCGCGTCGTGCTGCTCGACCGCACCGTCGAGCTGCCGGCCGGTACCGCCGAGGCCGTCAAGATCGCGCTGGCGGGCGCATCGTTCACGCCCGCCCAGCTGCCCGGCCTCGACCCCGACGACCAGCTCACGCTCGCCCGGCGGCTCGTCCGCGAGGGCCTGCTCACCGCGACATAGTGCCCGCTCCCACCGGCGCACCCCGCCCGCGCGAGACCTTGGAACGCTGCGCGCTGCGGGCCCAGCTGCGCGGCGACCCGATGCTCGGCACCGCGTTCCCGGCGTCCCGGTTGCTGCTCGTCGAACAGCCCGGCCCGTGGGGGCGGCGCGCGCTCGTCGACTCCCGGTTCGACCACGCCGCTGCCCTGGCACTGGACGAACGCACCCGGGCCGCAGGCGTCCGCATCCAGGCGATCCGCCGGCCCGGCCGCGACACCCGGCCGCACGAGCGCAGCTGGGCGCTGGCCGACACCCGGTCCGGGATCGAGACGGTGCGGTGGGGCACGTTCACCCGCGACGAGCAGTTGCTCGAACTCTCGCTCGACGGCGACGCGGGCACCGTCGACGACCGCCTGGTCTACCTGGTCTGCACCCACGGCAAGCACGACGTCTGCTGCGCGCTGCGCGGCCGCCCGGTAGCGGCCGCGCTGGCCGCCGCCGCGCCCGGACAGGTGTGGGAGACCAGCCACCTCGGCGGCGACCGCTTCGGGGCGAACGTCATGGTGCTGCCCACCGGCCTGCTGTACGGGCGGGTGCTGCCGTTCGCTGCCACCGAGTTCGTCGCCGCCGCCGAGGCCGACGAGGTGCTCGGAGCCCTGCTGCGTGGCCGGATCGGCACCCCGCCGGCGGGCCAGGCGGCCCTCGCGTTCGCCCACGAGCAGCTGGCACTGCCGCGGCGCAACGATCTTCAGGTGCTCTCGGTCGGCGCGTTCCGTGACGGCTTCGCGCTCGTGCGCATCCGCAGCCCGCACGGCGAACTCGACGTCACCGTCGCAGCCGAGAACACCCCGGCCGACGGCCTGACCTGCTCGAACTCGCGCCCCAGCTCGTTCTGGCGTTACCAGCCGGTGCGCATCGACCCGGTCGACGCCTCACCCGTCGTCTGACGAGAGGTCAGTGGTCGGAGCTGCGCGCCCGCTCGTAGGACCGCACGATCTCGGCCTCGGCCTCGTTGCGACCGACCCAGTCGGCTCCCTCGACGCTCTTGCCGGGCTCGAGGTCCTTGTAGACCTCGAAGAAGTGCTGGATCTCGAGCCGGTCGAACTCGGGGACGTGATGGATGTCGCGCAGGTGCTCGAGGCGGGGGTCGGTGGTCGGCACGGCGAGCACCTTGTCGTCGCCGCCCTTCTCGTCCGTCATCCGGAACATCCCGATCGCGCGGCACCGCACCAGGACGCCGGGGAACAGCGGATCACCGTGCAGGATCACCAGGGCGTCGAGCGGGTCGCCGTCCTCGCCGAGGCTGTCCTCGATGTAGCCGTAGTCGGCGGGGTACTGCGTCGAGGTGAACAGCGTGCGGTCGAGACGCATGCGCCCGGACTCGTGATCGACCTCGTACTTGTTCCGGCTGCCGCGCGGGATCTCGATCAGGACGTCGAACTCCACCTGGGGTTACTCCTCCACTTGCCCGATGCTGGGGGCTTAGTGTGTCCCATCGTGAGCCAGGGCCGCACGCGGACTGCGGCAGGCGTCGTCGCCGTCACGGTGGGGGCGCTCGTCTGCGCTGCGCTGGGCTACGGCGAGACCCGCGCCGCCCGCACCGACTCACCGACCCCGCGCCCGACCGTGTCGAGGGCCCCGGCGCTGGCCGACAGCACCGATTCGCCGAGCGCCGCCGCGACGCCGTCGACCACGCCGGTGCGCGCCTCGGCGCTCGCCGCCGCGCTGAAGGCCCCGCTGGCCGCCGCCGGGCTCGGTTCCCAGGTACGCGCCGAGGTCGTCGACGTCGCCGCGGGCAGCGTCGTCCTCGATCGCGGCGGCGCGGTGGCGGCGGCCCCTGCGTCGACGGCCAAGTTGCTGACTGCCGCCGCCGTGCTGACCACCCGCGGCCCCGACTACCGGATCACGACCTCGGTGGTGCTCGGGACCGGGGGTGCGGTCGTGCTCGTCGGGCACGGCGACCCGACGCTCTCCGGGGCCGGCCCGACGCAGCGCCCGGCGTACCCGGGCGCGGCCCGGCTCAGCGACCTGGCCGCTGCGATCACCCGCGCCGGGGTGCGGCCGACCCGCGTCGTCGTCGACGACTCGGCGTTCACGGGCCCCGCGATCTCGCCGGACTGGGCGTCCGACGACGTCCCCACCGACTACGGCGCCGCCATCACCGCCACTATGACCGACGGTGGGCGGGCCGCCCCGTCGGCGACGGTGCGCAGCGCGACGCCCGACCTCGCCGCTGGCACCGAACTCGCCACCCTGCTCGGTCGACGGGGTCTGCCGGTGGCCCGCGGGGTCGCTCCCGCCGGGGCACGGGTGCTCGCGACGGTGCGCTCGGCGCCCGTGTCGACGCTGGTCGCCCAGATGCTGACGTCGTCGGACAACGTGATCGCCGAGTGCCTCGGGCGCCAGGTCGCGACGGCGCTCGGCCGACCGGCGACCTTCACGGGGGCCGCGGCTGCGATCCGGGCGACCGTGCGCACGCTCGGCGTGGACCCGGGCGCCGGCATGCGTGACGCGAGCGGTCTGGCCCCGACCGACCGGCTCACCACCGGGACCCTGACCCACCTGCTGGCCACGGTCGTCACGCGTCGGACGGGACCGCTGGGTGATCTCGTCGCCGGCCTGCCGGTGGCGGCGTGGTCCGGTTCGCTGGCCGACCGCTTCGTCGCCGGCTCGTCGCGTGCCGGGGCCGGGGTGGTGCGGGCGAAGACCGGCACGCTCACCGGTGTCAGCGCACTGGCCGGGCTCGTCCACGACCGGGCCGGACGCCTGCTGGCCTTCGCGTTCATCGCCGACCGCACGACGTCCACACCCGCCGCCGAGGGGGCGTTGGACATCGCCGCCGCGGCGCTCGCAGCGTGTGTCTGTACCTGATCCTCGGGCCGGGATCCGCGATCACGGCAAGTGCCCAGCCTTGCTGGGTAGCGTGTAGCCATGTCGTCGCTCATCGACTGGGACCTGGCCACTCGGTCCGCTCGCCGGTTCAGTCCCGCGTCGCCCAGCGTGTCGCGCCGCGAGGCCGACGACGTCGTGGGCGAGCTGTACCGCGCCACCGCCGCGGCCGCCGACCACGTCGCCGAGCTGACCCACCTGCAGGAGCCGACGGTGACCGCCGCGACGCGGGTCGTCGACCGGGCGGGTTGGATCGATGCGAACGCCGGTGGCATGCAGGCCGTCATGACCCCGCTCGTCGAGCGGCTCACCGAGCAGAACCCGGTGGGCAGGGTCGCCGAACGAATCGGCGGCCGGCTCACCGGGGTGCAGCTCGGTGTGATCCTCGGCTTCCTGTCCGGCAAGGTCCTCGGCCAGTTCGAGTTCTTCGACCGGCCCGGCGGGCAGCTGCTGCTCGTCGCCCCGAACATGGTGGCCGTCGAGCGGCAGCTGAAGGTCGACCCCGAGGACTTCCGGCTGTGGGTGTGCCTGCATGAGGTCACCCACCGCGTGCAGTTCACGGCCGTGCCGTGGCTGCGCGAGCACATGCTCAACGAGGTCACCGCGCTCACCGACAGCCTCGACACCGACCCCACCGAGCTGCGGCACCGCCTGTACGGGGCCACGAGCGAACTGGTCAAGGTCGTCCGCGGCCAGGGCGACGGATCGGGCCTGCTCGCGGTGGTCACCACCCCGGAGCAGCGCGCCGTCCTCGAGCGGGTCACCGCGTTCATGTCGCTCGTCGAGGGCCACGCCGAGTACGTGATGAATGCCGTCTCCCCCAGCGTCATCCCCAGCCAGAAGGCCATCGAGACCCGCTTCGCCAGCCGACGTCGACGTGGTGGCAACCCGCTCGACCGCCTGCTGCGGCGGCTGCTCGGCATGGAGGCCAAGACCCGGCAGTACGTCGACGGGTCGGCATTCGTGCGCACGGTCGTCGAACGCATCGGCCTCGACGACTTCAACGCCATCTGGACGTCGGCGCAGACGCTGCCGACCAAGGCCGAGATCGCCGACCCGGGTCGCTGGATCGCCCGCGTGCACGCCTGACGGTCGTGGGGCCCGCGCCGAGTGTGGCCGAGGTGCGTCGCGCGGTTCGGGCGGTGTTGCGCGACCGCGGCGGGTCGGTGCTGGTCGCCTGCTCCGGTGGGGCCGATTCCCTGGCCCTGGCCGCCGCGACCGCCTTCGAGGCGCCGCGGTCGGGGGTGCGGGCCGGGCTGATCACCGTCGACCACGGGCTGCAGGCCGGCTCGGCCACCCAGGCGGCCCGGGTCGCGGCGATCGGACGTGACCTCGGGCTCGACCCGGTGCTGACCGTCGACGTCGAGGTCGGCTCGACCGGTGGCCCCGAGGGCGCCGCCCGCACGGCCCGGTACGCCGCGTTCGAGCGGGTCGCCGGGCACCTCGGGGCGGACGTCCTGCTGGGCCACACCCTCGACGACCAGGCCGAGACCGTGCTGCTCGGCCTGGGTCGCGGCTCGGGCCCGCGCTCGATCGCCGGGATGGCCCCCGTCGACGGGCGGTACCTGCGGCCGCTGCTCGCCGTTCGACGATCGAGCACCGAGGCTGCCTGCGCCGCCCTCGGGCTCGCGCCCTGGGTCGACCCGCACAACCTCGACCCACGCTTCCAACGGGTACGCCTGCGCACCGAGGTGCTGCCCCTGCTCGACGACGTCCTGCACGGCGGGGCCGCGCCGGCCCTGGCCCGGACGGCCGAGCTGCTGCGCGACGACCTCGCGGCCCTCGACTGCTGGGCCGGCTCCGTCCTCGCCGCCGCCACCCCCGCCCCGACGGCCGCCAACGCCCCCTCGTCAGGTGATCAACTGCGCATTTCGGCCGTGGAGCGACACCGATCCGCAGTTGATCACCTGAACGTGGCGGCGCTGGTCGATCTGCCGCGGGCGGTGCGGACGCGGGTGCTGCGCGCCTGGGCCCACCGCGCGGGCGCCGAACCGCTCAGCGCCGAGCGCACCGCCGCGCTCGACGCGCTCGTCACCGACTGGCACGGGCAGGGCCCGGTGCCGCTGCCAGGGGGCCTCGACGTCATCCGGGCGTCTGGGAGACTCGAAACGAAGCATCGTGTCCACCATCGCGCAGCCCAGGAGTGACATGTCCGTTCTGGACGTCGACATCGAGGCCACCGTCGTCTCGGCCGAGCAGATCGCGGCACGCACGGTCGAGCTCGCGAAGGAGATCGACGCCGAGTACAGCGACCGCGAGCCGGTGCTGGTGGGCGTCCTGAAGGGCGCGGCGATGTTCATGTCCGACCTCGCCCGGGCCCTCGAGCGGCCGTCGACGATGGAGTTCATGGCCGTGAGCTCCTACGGCAGCGGGACGCAGAGCAGCGGCGTCGTGCGGATCCTGAAGGATCTCGACCGCGACATCACCGGCCAGGACGTCCTGATCGTCGAGGACATCATCGACTCCGGCCTCACGCTGTCGTGGCTGCTGCGCAACCTGGCCAGCCGGGCGCCGTCGTCGATCAAGATCGTCACCCTGCTGCGCAAACCCGAGGCGGTGAAGGTGGACGTCGAGGTCGACTGGGTCGGCTTCGACATCGCCAACGAGTTCGTCGTCGGCTACGGGCTGGACTACGCCGAGCGCTACCGCGACCTGCCCTACATCGGCCGGCTACGGCCCGAGGTCTATACAAAGTGACGTGTACCGTCGATGGCTCAGATCCGGTGTCCTGCGGCGGCGTGAACCGTGTCGCTGACGCCACCAGTGACTCCAGCGCGGGAAGGAACGCGAGCGGTCGCCCGTTCGTGGTAATCATATGACTCGCAAGCGCATTGTCCGGTCGTGGTGGCTCTGGGCCGTCGTGGCCCTGTTCGGCGTCCTCGTGCTGCAGAGCGTGCTGTCCAGTGGCAGTGGCTACCACGGTGTCGGCACCTCCACCGCGTTGTCGCAGGTGTCCAGCGGCAACGTCAAGAGCGCGGTCATCGACGACAAGGGCCAGACCCTCGAGCTGACGCTGAATCACGCGATCGACGGCGGCAAGTACACCAAGATCAGCGCCCAGTACCCGGCCCGCGCCACGACCAGCGTCTACAACACGGTGGCGAACGCGTCGTCCAAGAACGGCTTCAGCTTCCGCACCCACGTGGCGTCCGAGAACACCTGGCTGTCGGTCCTGGTCAGCCTCCTGCCGATCCTGCTGATCGTCGGCGTGCTGTTCTTCGTCATGAGCCAGGTCCAGGGCGGCGGCAGCCGGGTCATGAGCTTCGGCAAGAGCAAGGCCAAGCTGGTGAGCAAGGACACTCCGAAGACGACTTTCGCCGACGTCGCGGGGGCCGACGAGGCCATCGAGGAACTCGACGAGATCAAGGAGTTCCTCGCCAACCCGGCCAAATTCCAGGCCATCGGCGCCAAGATCCCCAAGGGTGTGCTGCTTTACGGCCCGCCCGGAACCGGCAAGACGCTGCTCGCGCGCGCGGTCGCCGGCGAGGCGGGGGTGCCGTTCTACTCGATCTCCGGCTCGGACTTCGTCGAGATGTTCGTCGGCGTCG
>CAZZVT010000125.1:0-10794 GCA_964657545.1 uncultured Jatrophihabitantaceae bacterium | reverse complement strand
TGTGTTAAGCACGCCGCCAGCGTTCGTCCTGAGCCAGGATCAAACTCTCCGTGAATGTTTATATGACGACCGACGCTGCAAGCAGCGCCGGAGTGTCGACACAGAAAGTCACCGTCCTGCGACGGTTTCAATCACTGGTTCATACGAGCTGACTGTCTCCTGCTGTGCAGAAGACGGAATTATTTGCTCGATGTACCAAAGGAATCTCTTCCGTGTTCGGCGAACCGGACACGAGACGAGAGTAAATCTAATGGCACTAACTTTCGGCACGCTGTTGAGTTCTCAAGGAGCGGATGCGCACCGTTCCAGCTGTTTCCAGCTGTTCAGGGGCAACCTGCGTTACACTACCTGGTTGGATCCGCGCGGTCAAACACGACCGGCACCACCCAGACTCCCACTTGGTCGGGGCGCTCGATGAGCGGTACCTCGTGCTTGGGGGAAAGCATTCACCCGGCTTCACCGCTACGACCCCGGTACTGCTGACTTCTGCGGGCCCGTTCCAGTTCGTGACTCCGTTGCGCGAACAAGTGCAACATTAGCCAGCCGCCTGCTGTGATGCAAACTCGGCCGCCACCGCTACTCAGCCCAGCAAACCCGGGCCTCCCACCCGTTCGACACGCGTTGGAAACCTGCCCGACACCGGGAACAATCTGTGTGACCTGGGCCACCGAGCTCTGCGCGCGCCTCAGACCAGTCGCGCGACCTTGCGTTTGCCGGATGTCAGGACCCGTCCGACCAGCTCCGCCCGCGCCATGTCGTACAGCCTCGCGGCAACAACCACGCCGTCGAGCTTGACCGCACCCGCGTCGATGTCGCGTCGGGCCGCACTCGACGTGCCCGCAAGCCCGCCGGCCACCAACAACGCCGGAAGGTGGACCGGTTCGGTGTCGGGAACCACCAGCTGGGGCGCGTCGGCAGGCACCTCGCCCCGCTTGAACACCGCGTCGAAGCGGCTCTCCGCCTCCGCCGCCGCAGGCTCACCGTGGTACAGCGACACGACAGCTCTGGCCATCGCACGTTTCGCACGATTGGCCCCCACTCCGCCGGCCGCCACGTCGGTCTCCAGATCGGCTATCTCGCGTGGACGCAGCGAGGTGCACAACCGCGCGTACATGCCGACGACCGCGTCGGGGATGCTCATCAACTTGCCGAACTGTTCGGCGGGCGGTTCGGAGAGCGCGACGTAGTTGCCCAACGACTTGCCCATCTTCTCGACGCCGTCGGTGCCCACCAGCAGCGGGACGGTCAGCACCGCCTGCGGGGCCTGCCCGCGGGAACGTTGGAGCTCGCGGCCGACCAGGTTGTTGAAGGTCTGGTCGGTACCGCCCAGTTCGATGTCGGCGTGGATCTCGACCGAGTCGATGCCCTGCAGCAGGGGGTAGATGAATTCCGACAGGCTGATCGGCTGCTTCGCCTGGAAGCGTCGGGAGAAGTCGTCGCGTTCGAGCAACTGCGCGACGGTGACCTGCCGGGTGTAGTCCAGGATGCCGGCGAGGCTCATCGGACCCAGCCAGTCGACGTTGTTCACCACCTCGGTGCGTTGCGGGTCGAGGATCCGCATGACCTGGTCGAAGTACCCCCGGGCGTTGGCCACGACATCCTCGGCACTGCGCGCCGCCCGGGTGGCGGTGCGACCCGACGGATCGCCCACCTGGCCGGTGAAGCCGCCGACGACCAGCACCGCGGTATGGCCGAGGTCCTGGAACTGGCGCAGCTTGCGCAGCACCACCGCGTGTCCGAGCGTCAGGTCCGTGCCCGACGGGTCGATTCCCAACTTGACCCGCAACGGCCGGCTCTCGGCCCGCGCGGCAAGCAGCCGTTCGGCGAGCCCGTCGGCGGGCAGGATCTGCGCCGCGCCACTGCTGAGAACCTCGAAAGCGTCCTGCAGGTCGGCAGGCAGTTCGTTCGTCACCCGTCCAGTCTGCCGGTTGCCGTCGAGCGAGTTCGTCCGCCTGCCTTGAACGATGAGACGGTCGGGTCCGCATCGAGCCAGAACCGCCACGGACGATCGGCCGCGACCCGGATCCCGACCCGGGGCCCCGTGACGACGCCCGCGCGGCGCCGCGCCGGCATCGACTCGAGGCGGACCGGCGACGCCGGATTGCACAGGTCGGCGCCGTTCGTCGCACGGGCGAGGCCGAGACAGGACGCGAGCCGGGCCGGGCCGCGAGCGAGATCGCGAACGTGGCGTGCCGCCGGGCGTCGGACCAACGCCGGCTCGATCCCGCGGATCACGACACCGGCCCGCAGCAGCACCGCCGACGCGGTGCCGTCGGGTCCGCAGACGACGTTGGCACACCAGTGCATCCCGTAGGTGAAGTAGCAGTAGAGGTGACCCGGGGGCCCGAACATGACCGCTGTACGCGGGGTCGGGCCACGGAACGCGTGCGAGGCAGGATCGTCGACCCCCTCGTAGGCCTCGACCTCGGTGACCCGGACGGCGACCTCCTGGCCGTCGATGTCGGAGACAACCACGGCGCCGATCAGCCGGGGCGCGAGCACCAGCGCCGACGGCGACAGCCTGGGACGCCCGACGGTCAGAACTCGGCCCACGCCGCCCGCTCGCGCACGGTCGCCTCGAGCAGGTCGAGCTGTTCGCGGACCCTCGGCAGCGCGGTTCCCCCGGTGGCCGACCGTGACGCGATGGAACCGCGGACGGTGAGGACCTCGCGCACCTCGGGGGCGAGATCGGGCGAGATCGCAGCGAGGTCGGCGTCCGACAGGTCAGCGAGTTCGATCCCCCGTTGCTCGCACGTGCGCACGCAGGCGCCGGCCACCTCGTGGGCGACCCGGAACGGCACCCGACGACGCACCAACCACTCGGCGACGTCGGTGGCCAGCGAGAAGCCCTGCGGTGCCAGCGACTCGAGTCGCTCGGTGTCGAAGACGAGGGTGGCCAGCATGCCGCTCATGGCAGGCAGCAGCAGGTGCAGCGTGTCGGCGGCGTCGAAGACCGGTTCCTTGTCCTCCTGCAGGTCACGGTTGTAGGCCAGTGGCAGACCCTTCAGCGTGGCGAGCAGTCCCGCGTGATCGCCGATCAACCTGCCGGCCTTGCCCCGGGTCAACTCGGCGACGTCGGGGTTCTTCTTCTGCGGCATGATCGAGCTGCCGGTGGAGTAGGCGTCGTCGAGGGTGACGAAGGAGAACTCCTTCGTGGCCCAGAGGATGACCTCCTCGGCGATCCGTGACAGGTCGACGGCCAGCATCGCGCAGACGAACGAGAACTCGGCGACGACGTCGCGGGCGGCGGTGGCGTCTATCGAGTTCTCGCACGGGCCGTCGAATCCGAGCTCGGCCGCGACAGCGCCCGGGTCGAGACCCAGCGACGACCCGGCGAGCGCGCCTGCGCCATAGGGGCTGCGGGCTGCACGGGCGTCCCAGTCCTGCCACCGCGCGACGTCGCGAGTGAGTGCCCAGCAGTGTGCGAGCAGGTGGTGGGACAGCAGCACCGGCTGCGCGTGCTGCAGGTGGGTGCGACCCGGCATGGGCACGCCGAGGTGGGTCCGGGCCTGGCCGGCGAGCGCTTCGACGACGTCGAGCACTCCCCTGGCAAGGGTTCGGGCCTCGTCGCGCAGGTACATCCGGATCAGGGTGGCGATCTGGTCGTTGCGGGAGCGCCCGGCCCGCAGCCGTCCGCCGAGTTCGACCCCGACGCGCTCGAGCAGTCCGCGTTCGAGGGCGGTGTGGACGTCCTCGTCGGCCGGGTCGGGGCCGAAGGTGCCGGCGACGACATCGGCCTCCAGACGGTCGAGGCCGTCGAGCATCGCGTCGAGCTCGGTGTCGGTGAGCAGTCCGGCCGCGTGCAGCACCCGGGCGTGAGCCCGCGACCCGGCGAGGTCGTGCCGGGCGAGGCGCCAGTCGAAGTGCGTGGACAGCGACAGCGCGGCCAGGGCGTCGGCCGGCCCGCCGGTGAACCTTCCACCCCAGAGAGCACCGCTCTCAGTCATTGCCACTCTCCATCGCGGCGTTGTCGAGAACGGCTTCGTCGGCACCCTCGCGGGCGCCGGACGCGATCTGCTCGGCACCACCCTCATCGAGGCCGCCCACCTCGAGCTCGCCGAACAGGTACGTCCGGCTGAGCAGGATCTCGGACTGGGCCGCGTACTGCTCGAGCTTGGAGCGGGAGTCGGCGATGTCGAGATTGCGCATCGTCAGCTGGCCGATCCGATCGACCGGGCCGAACGCGGCGTTCGCCGTGCGCTCCATCGACAGCTTGTCCGGGTGGTAGCTGAAATTCGGTCCGGTGGTGTCGATGATCGAGTAGTCCTCACCCCGGCGCAGCCGCAGCGTCACCTCACCGGTCACGAGCGAGGCGACCCACCGGTAGATGGATTCGCGCAGCATCAGGGCCTGTGGGTCGAGCCAGCGGCCCTCGTAGAGCAGCCGGCCGAGCCGTCGGCCCTCGGCGTGGTAGTTCGCGATCGTGTCCTCGTTGTGGACGGCGTTGAGCAGCCGCTCGTACGCGATCCACAGCAGCGCCATTCCCGGGGCCTCGTAGATGCCGCGTGACTTGGCCTCGATGATGCGGTTCTCGATCTGGTCGGACATGCCGAGCCCGTGCCGACCACCGACCGCGTTCGCCCGCTGCACCAGCTCGACCGGGTCGTCGTAGTGGACGCCGTTGACAGCCGTCGGGCGGCCGCCGTCGAAGCGCACCGTGACGTCCTCGGTGTCGATGCTGACGGCCGGGTCCCAGAACCGCACCCCCATGATCGGTTGGACGGTCTCGAGCGAGGTGTCGAGGTGTTCGAGGGTCTTCGCCTCGTGCGTCGCCCCCCAGATGTTGGCATCGGTGGAGTAGGCCTTCTCGGCTGCGTCGCGGTAGGGCAGATCGTGCTCGGACAACCACTGGCTCATCTCGGCCCGGCCGCCGAGTTCACCGACGAAGTCGGCGTCGAGCCACGGCTTGTAGATCCGCAGCGACGGGTTGGCCAGCAGGCCGTACCGGTAGAAGCGCTCGATGTCGTTGCCCTTGAAGGTCGAGCCGTCGCCCCAGATGTTGACGTCGTCGGAGCGCATCGCGCGCACCAGCATCGTGCCGGTGACGGCCCGGCCCAGCGGCGTGGTGTTGAAGTAGGCGCGACTCGCGGACCGGATGTGGAACGCCCCGCAGGCCAGCGCCGCCAGACCCTCCTCGACGAGCTCGCGACGGCAGTCGACCGTGCGTGCCAGCTCGGCGCCGTACTGCAGGGCCCGTTCCGGGACGCTCGAGATGTCGGCCTCGTCGTACTGACCGATGTCGGCGGTGTAGGCGCACGGCACCGCACCGCGGTCGCGCATCCAGGCGACGGCGACCGAGGTGTCGAGTCCGCCGGAGAACGCGATGCCGACACGTTCGCCGGCCGGAAGTGAGGTGAGGACCTTGCTCATGGACGGGCTTCCTCGGGGTCGGGGTGCGGGTGGGCGAGGTCAAGGAGGTAGCCGGCCAGCGCAGCGCCACCGTCGGGCGCGCGGCTGATGACCAGGATCGTGTCGTCGCCGGCGACCGTGCCCAGCACCTCGGGGATGCGGGCCCGGTCCAGGGCGCTGGCCAGGAAGTCCGACGCACCCGGCGGGGTACGCAACACCACCAGGTTGGCGCTGGCCTCGGCGCTGACCAGCAGCTCGCCGAGCAGCCGCGCCAGCCTGTGCGGTGTGTCGTCGTCGGCCGAGCGCTGGGCGAGTGGTGAGCCGTCCTCGGGGATGACGTAGGCGGGCGCCCCGCCGTCGGCCGAGCGCAGCTTGACCGCGCCGAGTTCGTCGAGGTCACGGGACAGCGTGGCCTGGGTGACGTGCACGCCGGACTCGTTGAGCAGCACCGCCAGCTCGGCCTGCGAGCGCACGGTGTGCTCGGCGATGACCGCGACGATGCGGGCATGTCGCGCCGCACGGGTGGGGGCGGCGTGCAGTCTGATGTCGCTCATGCGGATCGCTCGAGCAGCCAGGCGAGCAGCGCCTTCTGCGCGTGCAGTCGGTTCTCGGCTTCGTCCCAGACGACGCTGCGGGGGCCGTCGAGGACGTCGGCCGAGATCTCCTTGCCGCGGTAGGCCGGCAGGCAGTGCAGCACGATCGCATCGTCCGCCGCTCGGGCGAGGGTGTCGGTCGTGACCGCATAGGGCAGGAAGGGCGCCTCACGCTCCGCCCGCTCGTCCTCCTGGCCCATGGAGACCCACGTGTCGGTGACCACGACGTCGGCGCCGTCGAGTGCCTTCTCGGGCCTGTCGGTGACGGTGACCGAGCCACCCGTCCCGGCTGCGATGCGCTCGGCGTCGGCGACGATCGCCGGGTCGGGCTGGTAGCCCGGCGGGCCGCCGACCCGCACGTGCAGCCCGGCCGCCGCGCCGCCGAGCAGGTAGGAGTGCGCCATGTTGTTGGCCGCGTCGCCGAGGTAGGCGAACGACAGCCCGGCGAGGTGGCCCTTGTGCTCGCGGACCGTCTGCAGGTCGGCCAGGATCTGACACGGGTGGAACTGGTCGGTGAGCGCGTTGACGACCGGGACCGGGCTCAGCGAGGCCATCTCCTCGATGCGCTGCTGCCCGAACGTGCGCCACACGATGGCAGCGACCTGGCGAGACACGACCCTGGTGACGTCCGCGATCGACTCGCGCTCACCGATGCCCGCCAGCCGCGAATCGATGATCACCGGCTGGCCACCGAGCTCGGTGATGCCGACGGAGAACGACAGCTGGGTACGCAGGGTCGGCTTGTCGAAGATCAACGCGACGGACTGCGGCCCGGCGAGCGGTCGGTGGCGGTGCCGGTCGGCCTTCATCTGGTCGGCGAGGTCGAGAACAGCGAGCAGCTCATCGGGCGCGAGGTCGTCGTCGCGCAGGAAGTGCCTAGGCACCGGACGCTCCGGCATCGTCCGCGACCTCGGCGAGCGCGGCGGCGAGCAGCGGTACCGCCTCGTCGACGTCGGCCTCGGTGGTGATCAGCGGGGGCGCCAGGCGGATGGTGTCGGCACGCACCGCGTTGACGAGCAGGCCGTGCGACCGGGCCGCCTTCTCGACCGCGGGCGCGTGGGCGCCGTCGAGGCCGACCCCGAGCCAGAGTCCGGACCCGCGGATCTCGGTGACCAGCGGACTGTCGAGCGAGCCCAGCGCGTTGGTCAGGTGCTCACCGACCCGCTTGACGTCATCGAGCAGGTGCTGGTCGGCGATGGTGTCGAGGACGGCGAGAGCTGCTGCGCACGACACCGGGTTGCCGCCGAACGTACTACCGTGATCGCCCGGTGCGAACAGCTCGCCGGCCGCCCCGATACCGAGACACGCGCCGATGGGCAGGCCACCGCCGAGTCCCTTCGCCAGGGTGATGACATCGGGGCGGACGCCTTCGGCGAGGCTGGCGAACCAGTGACCCGTACGCCCGATGCCCGACTGCACCTCGTCGACGATCATCAGGGCGCCGGCCGCGTCGCAGATCGAGCGGACGCCGGCGAGAAAGCCCGACGGCGGCGGCACGACTCCGCCCTCGCCTAGCGTCGGCTCGACGATGACCGCCGCGGTGGTGGTGTCGACCGCGGCGGCGAGCGCGGCGAGGTCGCCGTAGTCGACGAACGTGACCGGCCCCGGCAGCGGCGCGAACGGCTCACGCTTGGCCGCGTTGCCGGTCACCGACAGCGCGCCCAGCGTTCGGCCGTGGAAGCTGCTGGTGCAGGAGACGATGGTGCTGCGGCCGGTGCGGTTGCCGTGCAGCCGCGCGAGCTTCAGGCCGCACTCGTTGGCCTCGGCGCCGCTGTTGGCGAAGAACACCCGCGCCGGCAGCCCGAGCAGCTGCACGAGGCGTTCGGCCAGAGCGATCCCGGGCTCGTGCATGACCAGGTTCGAGGTGTGCGCGAGCCTGCCGACCTGTGTGGTGACGGCCGCGACGATGGCCGGGTGCGCGTGTCCGAGCGCGGACACCGCGATGCCGCCGACGAAGTCGAGGTAGCCGTTGCCGTCGGTGTCCCACACGCGGACACCGTCGCCGTGGTCGAGGGTGATCGGGGGCGTGCCGTAGTTGTTCATCATCACGGCCTGCCAACGGCTGTCAAAGGTCATGCTGCGCCTCCCTGGGTCGGCGGTCGGGGCGCGGGGACGACCATCGTCCCGATGCCTTCGCTGGTGAAGATCTCGAGCAGGATCGCGTGCTCGATGCGGCCGTCGAGGACGGTCGCTCGCGGGACGCCGCCGTCGACCGCACGTACGCACGCCGACATCTTCGGCACCATGCCGCTCGTCAGGCCGGACAGCAGGGCGGCAAGCGCCTCGGTGTCGATCTCGCGGACGATCTCGGTGCTGGTCGGCCAGTCCGCGTACAGGCCCTCGACGTCGGTGAGCACGATCAGCTTCTCGGCCCCGAGGCCCACCGCGATCGCTGCCGCGGCCGTGTCGGCGTTGACGTTGTAGGTCTGCCCGTCGAGTCCGCGCGCGACGGTGGCGATCACCGGGATGCGGCCGGCGTCGAGCAGCGCGTGCACGGCCGACGGCTCGACGTCGACGACGTCACCGACCTGGCCGAGGTCGACCTCGACGCCGTCGATGATCGTGCCGCGACGTTCGGCGGTGAGCAGGCTGGCGTCCTCGCCGGACAGTCCGATGGCCATCGACCCGTGGTCGTTGAGCAGGTTCACGATGTCGGCGTTCACCTGGCCGGTGAGCACCATGCGCACGATCGTCATGGCCTCGGGCGTGGTGACCCGCAGGCCGCCGCGGAACTCGGAGGCGATGCCGAGCCGGTCGAGGTGCTCGGTGATCTGCGGGCCGCCGCCGTGCACGACCACCGGACGAAGTCCGGCGTAGCGCAGGAACGCGACGTCCTCGGCGAAGGCCGCCTGCAGGTCCGGGCTGGTCATCGCGTTGCCGCCGTACTTGATGACGACGATCTTGTTGTGGAAGCGCTGCAGCCAGGGCAGCGCATCGACCAGGGTGGCCGCCTTGGCCTGGGCCCGTTCCCTGGCGTCGCTCATGACGAGTACGCCGAATTCTCTTCGACGTAGGCGTGCGAGAGGTCGTTCGTCCAGACCGTGGCCGTTTCGGCCCCGGCCTTGAGGTCGACGAGGATGTGGATGTCGCGGGCGGTGAGATCGACGAGGCTGCGGTCGTCGCCCGCGGCGCCGTTGCGGCAGATCTGCACGCCGTTCATGGCGACGTCGAGCTCGTCGGGCTCGAAGACGGCCTGCGTGGTGCCGACCGCGGCCAGTACACGACCCCAGTTCGGGTCGCTGCCGAACAGCGCGCACTTGAGCAGGTTGTTGCGGGCGACGCTGCGTCCGACCTCGACGGCGTCGGCCTCGGTGGCTGCCCCGACGACCTCGACGCGGACCTCCTTGGTGGCGCCCTCGGCGTCGGCCAGCAACTGCGCGGCGAGGTCGGTGCACACGGCGTGAACCGCGGCGGCGAGGTCCTCGGGCCGGGGCACCACCCCCGAGGCACCGCTGGCCAGCAGGACCACCGTGTCGTTGGTGGACATGCAGCCGTCGGCGTCGATCCGGTCGAACGTGGTGCGGGTGGCGTCGGTCAGCGCAGCGCGGACTGAGTCCTTGTCTGCCATTGCATCGGTGGTCAGGACGCAGAGCATCGTGGCCAGCCCGGGGGCCAGCATGCCGGCGCCCTTGGCCATGCCGCCGACCGTCCAGCCGTCGCGGTGGACGACCGCCTGCTTGGCGCGGGTGTCGGTGGTGCGGATGGCCTCGGCGGCGTCGGCTCCACCGTCGACGGACAGGGCGGCTGCGGCGGCGTCGACACCGTTGAGCAGCTCGCTCATCGGCAGCCGCTCACCGATCAGGCCGGTGGAGCAGACCGCGACATCACCGGCGTCGACGTCGATCGCCGAGCTGACGTACTCGGCAGTACGGTGCGTGTCGGCGAAGCCATCCGGACCGGTGCAGGCGTTCGCGCCGCCCGAGTTCAGAACCACCGCCCGCAGCCGACCGTCGGCGACGGCCTGCTGCGACCAGTGCACCGGCGCGGCTTTGACCCGATTGCTCGTGAACACCGCGGCCGCGTCGGACTGCGGACCGTCGTTGACCACGAGCGCGACGTCGAGCCCGCCGCTGGCTTTGAGTCCAGCCGCTACACCGGCGGCCCGGAAGCCTCGAGCAGCCGTGACGCTCATGGCCTCTGTCCGTCGATCGAGATGCCAGCGGTCTCGGCGAGGCCCAGCATGATGTTGGCGTTCTGCAACGCCTGGCCGGCCGCGCCCTTGCCCAGGTTGTCGATCGTGCAGGTGAGCACGAGCCGTCCGGAGTCCTGGTCGGTGACCACCTGCAGGTGAGCGCTGTTCGACCCTGCAGTCGAGGCGGTGTGCGGTTGCTGCCCGGCGTCGAGAAGGTGCACGAAAGGCTCGTCGGCATAGGCCGCTGCGAGCGCAGCCCGCGCATCGGCCTCGGTGGCGCCAGATGCGGGGTGGGCCGCGACGCTGGACAGGATGCCGCGAGGCATGGGTGCGAGCACCGGGACCATCGTCAGGCTCGTGACGCCGCTGGCCTGCTTGATCTCGGGCACGTGCCGGTGCGCCCCGACCTTGTAGCCGGCGAGATCACCCATGACCTCGCTACCCAGCAGGTGGACGAGGGCCGACCGGCCGGCACCCGACGTGCCGCTGGCCGAGGTGATCACGACGTCGGCCGGCTCGACGACGCCGGCCGCCACCAACGGCGCCAGGGGCAGGATCGCCGCGACAGCGTGACAGCCCGTGTTGGCCACCCGCTGCGAGGTGGCGATCCGCGCCCGCTGGCCGGCGAGCTCGGGCAGGCCGTACGTCCATGCCGGGTGGTGCTCGCCGCCGTAGTAGCGGGCGTGGGCGTTCTCGTCGGTGAGCCGGTGGTCGGAGCCG
>CAZZVT010000124.1:0-10866 GCA_964657545.1 uncultured Jatrophihabitantaceae bacterium | reverse complement strand
TTGCAGTGAGTCAGTCATGAGCCTCAGCACCCACGTGCTCGACGCGGTGACCGGACGTCCGGCGTCGGGTGTCCGGGTCGTGCTGGAACGCAAGGGCGCCGGAGGCTGGGACGAGGTCGCCGAGCGCCGTACCGACGCCGACGGCCGGGTGGCCGAGCTGGCCGGTGACCTCGGGGCCGGCGTGTACCGCCTCGTGTTCGACGTCGAGGGCTATCTCGGCCCCGAGTGCTTCTACCCCGAGGTGGCGGTGAGCTTCCGGGTCGCCGATCCGGCGGCACACCTGCACGTGCCGCTGCTGCTGAGCCCGTTCGCGTACTCGACCTACCGAGGCTCATGAGGGCCAGGAAACGACTCGGTAACCAGCCCGGGGCAGGGTGATCGTCATGACGACCGTGCTCGAGGGGTGCCACGTCGCGACCGTCGACGCGGCGGACACAGAACATACCGATGGGTATGTTGCAACCGACGGCGGCGTGATCACCGCGGTCGGGCCGGGGCGGTATGTCGGCGAGGCCGACCGGGTCGACTGCACGGGCCTGCTGGTGACACCGGGCTTCGTCAACAGCCACCACCACCTCTACCAGTGGATCACCCGCGGCTACGCCACCGACGACACGCTGTTCGGCTGGTTGACCACGCTGTACCCGATCTGGGCCCGGCTCGACGCCGACCTCGTGCATGACGCGGCCGCCGCCAACCTGGCCTGGATGGCGCTCACCGGGTGCACGACGTCGATGGACCATCACTATGTGTTTCCGTCCGGCGTCGGAGACCTGCTCGAGGCCGAGATCCTCGCTGCGCGCGACGTCGGGATCCGCTTCCACCCGACGCGCGGCTCGATGAACCTCGGCCAGTCCGACGGCGGCCTGCCGCCGGACTCGGTCGTCGAGAAGCACGACGACATCCTGGCTGCCAGCGCCGACGCGATCGATCGCTGGCACGACCCGTCGCCGGCCGCGATGACCCGGATCGCGCTGGCGCCCTGCTCGCCGTTCTCGGTGACCGCCGACCTCATGCGCGACAGCGCGGCGCTCGCCCGCGAGAAGGGTGTCCGGCTGCACACCCACCTCGCCGAGACGCAGGACGAGGAGGCCTTCTGCCTGTCGGAGTTCGGCCGCACGCCCACCCAGTACGCCGAGGACCTCGGCTGGCTCGGCGACGACGTCTGGATGGCGCACTGCGTCCACCTGTCCGACGACGCGGTCGCCCGCTTCGCGGCCACGGGCACCGGGGTGGCGCACTGCCCGACGTCGAACGGGCGGCTCGGCTCGGGCATCGCCCCGATCCGCGCCCTGCTCGACGCGGGGGCCACGGTCGGACTCGGGGTCGACGGCTCGGCGTCCAACGAGTCGGGACGCATGGTCGGCGAGCTGCACCAGTCGATGCTGGCCGCGCGCTACCGCGGCGGTCCGCAGGCGCTGTCGGCGCGCGACGCGCTGCGGATGGCGACGATGGGCGGCGCACGGTGTCTCGGCCGCGACGCGGAGCTGGGCTCGATCGAGGTCGGCAAGCAGGCCGACCTCGCGCTGTGGCGGGTGGGTGAACTGCCCGGCGCCGGGATCGAAGACCCGCTCACCACCCTGGTCTTCGGCGCGCCGACGCTCGAGCACCTGTTCGTCGGCGGCCGCTCGGTCGTGTCCGGCGGGTCGCTCACCACCGTCGACGTCGACGAGCTGGCGGTCCGGGCCGCGGCGGCGAGCGCGCGCATCGCGCGTCGTTGACGGGGACGGGGACCTGGTGGATCTGTCGACCGTCGAGGCACTCGTGCCCGCGCGCAACGCCACGTGGCAGGCGGGGGATGCGTTCCTGGCCGGCGGCAGCTGGCTGTTCTCCGAGCCGCAGCCCGGGGTGACGCGCCTGCTGGACCTCGAGTCGTTCGACTGGCCGCCACTCGTCGAGTCCGCGGCCGGCCTCGAGATCGCAGCGACCTGCACGCTGTCGACGCTCGCCGCGTGGGAGCCTCCGCTGTCGTGGCCGGCGGGGCAGCTGGCCGGGCTGTGCTGCGAGGCCCTGCTCGGCTCGTTCAAGGTGCAGAACACCGCGACCGTCGGCGGCAACATCTGCCTCGCACTACCTGCCGGGCCGATGACCTCGCTGGCCGCCGCGCTGGGCGGGGTGGCCACGCTGTGGTCGGTCGACGGCACGACTCGTGAGCTGCTCGTGGCCGACCTGGTCACCGGTGTGCGGCAGACCGCGTTGCGGCCGGGTGAGTTGCTGCGCTCGGTGCTGCTGCCCGCGGCCGCGCTGACCGAACGGGCGGCGTTCCGGCAGCTTTCGCTGACCGCGCTCGGCCGCTCGGCCGCGCTGGTGATCGGGTTGCTGACCCCGGGCGGCGAGGTGGTGATCACGGTGACGGCGTCGACCCCGCGCCCGGTGCAGGTGAGCGTCGGGCTCGACGTCGACGATGCGTGGACCGTGGTCGAGGCGGCGGTGCCCGCCTGGCACGACGACGTCCACGGGGCCCCGGCCTGGCGCGCGGCGATCACCCGGCAGCTGGTGGTCGAGGTCGTCGAGGAGCTACGCGCATGAACGTCGACGGCTGCCCGGTCGACGCCGTGCCGCGCCCCGGGCAGTGCCTGCGGACCTTCCTGCGTGAGCAGGGCCGCTTCGGCGTCAAGAAGGGTTGCGACGCCGGTGATTGCGGCGCGTGCACTGTGCACGTCGACGGGGCAGCCGTGCACAGCTGCATCTACCCGGCCGCGCGGGCAGCGGGCCGGTCGGTCACGACCGTCCACGGCGTGCACCCGGCCGTGCCTGCGGCGTTCGAGGCCGCGCAGGGTTTCCAGTGCGGGTTCTGCACGCCGGGCATGATCATGACCGCGGCAGCGCTCACCGACGACCAGCGTGCCGACCTGCCGCGCGCGATGAAGGGCAGCCTGTGTCGCTGCACCGGCTACCGCGCAATCCGCGACGCCATTGCCGGGGTGACGCGCATCGACCCGGACAGCGGCGGGCATCCGGCGCCGGCCGGCGCGCAGGTCGTGCGCGGCACCGCGCCGTTCACCCTCGACCTCGACGTCCCCGGCCTGCTGCACCTCAAGCTCGTGCGCTCGCCGCACGCGCACGCCCGGATCTGCGGCATCGACACGACCGCCGCGCTCGCCGAGCCGGGCGTGGTCGCGGTGTTCACGCACGCCGACGTCCCGGACGTCCTGTACTCCACCGCCCGTCACGAGAACCCGCTCGACGACGCCTACGACACCAGGCTGCTCGACGACGTCGTGCGTTTCGTCGGCCAGCGGGTGGCCGTCGTGGTGGGCGAGACGGTC
Organism: uncultured Jatrophihabitantaceae bacterium; assembly: GCA_964657545.1. GTDB lineage: Bacteria > Actinomycetota > Actinomycetes > Mycobacteriales > Jatrophihabitantaceae > Jatrophihabitans. Next base: position 7,597 of record CAZZVT010000124.1, on the reverse strand, counting down.
ACCGCGGCCGAGCGCGGTGCCGCGCTGGTGCGCGTCGACTACGAGGTGCGGCCCGCGGTGCTCGACCCGGCGCAGGCGATGGCCCCCGGCGCCCCGCTGGTGCACGGCGAGAAGGGTGTCGAGCACCGCATCGCCGACTCCGCACGCAACGTCGCGGCCGAGGTGCACGGCGACGTCGGCGACGTCGAGGCGGCACTGAGCGCGGCGGCGCACGTCTACGAGCAGACCTTCGAGGTCCAGCGTGTCCAGCACGCGCACCTCGAGACGCACGCGACGATCGGCTGGGTGCAGGACGGCCGCGTGCACCTGCGCACCGGCAGCCAGACGCCGTTCCTGACCCGCGACGCGCTGTGCCGGATCTTCGACCTCGATCGCGAGCAGGTGCGGGTGTTCGCCGCACGCGTGGGCGGCGGGTTCGGCGGCAAGCAGGAGATGATCACCGAGGACGTCGTGATGCTCGCGGTGCTGCGGCTCGGTCGACCCGTGCAGCTCGAGTACACCCGCGCCGAGCAGTTCGTCGGGGCCACCACGCGGCACCCGATGTCCGTGACGGTGACGGTCGCTGCCGACAGCGCGGGTGCGTTGAGCGCCATCCGGCTGCGCACGGTCGCGAACACCGGCGCGTACGGCAACCATGCGGCCGGCGTGCTGTTCCACAGTTGCGGCGAGGCGGTCGCGCTCTACCGCTGCGCGAACAAGCGCGTCGACGCGTGGTCGGTCTACACGCACACCGTCCCGGCCGGCGCGTTCCGCGGCTACGGGCTGTCGCAGGTGGCCTTCGCGTTGGAGTCGGCGCTCGACGAACTCGCCCGCCGCGCGGGCCTCGACCCGGTCGAGTTCCGGCGGGCCAACGTGGTGCGTCCGGGTGATCAACTGGTGTCGATCAGCGACGAGGCCGACGACGTGTCCATCGCCAGCTACGGCCTGGACCAGTGCCTCGACCTCGTGCAGGACGCGCTGCGCTCCGGCCGGGGCGAACCGGTGCCCGACGGTCCCGGCTGGCAGGTCGGGCAGGGCCTCGCCGTCAGCATGCTCGACACCGTCCCCCCGAACGGGCACCACGGGCACGCGACGATCGCGCAGCGTCCGGGTGGCGGATACCTGCTGACTGTCGGCACGTCGGAGTTCGGCAACGGGACGTCGACCGTGCACCGCCAGCTTGCCGCGCAGGCTCTCGGGTGCGACGTCGACGACATCGAGCTCGCGCAGTCCGACACCGCGCAGCTCGTCCACGACACGGGTGCCTACGGCTCGACGGGCACCGTCGTCGCAGGCATGGCCACGCTGCGTGCAGCCACAGCGCTGGCCGACCTGGAACGCGCGAACCCATCAGCAGGCGGGCTGCACGCCGAGGGGTTCAGCGACGGCTCGCCGCGTTCGGTGACGTTCAACGTGCACGGTTTCCGGGTCGCGGTGCATGCCGCCACGGGCGAGATCCGGATCCTGCAGAGCGTCCAGGCCGCCGACGCGGGCACGGTGATCAACCCCGTCCAGTGCCGCGGGCAGATCGAGGGCGGCACGGCGCAGGCGCTCGGCGCCGCACTGTTCGAGCACGTCGACCTCGACGCCTGCGGGCGGGTCACCACCGCGGCGCTGCGTGAGTACCACCTGCCGACCATGGCCGACGTCCCGCACACCGAGGTCTACTTCGCCGCGACGTCCGACCCGCTCGGGCCGCTCGGGGCCAAACCCATGAGCGAGGCGCCGTTCAACCCCGTCGCCCCCGCCCTGGCCAACGCCATCCGCGACGCCACCGGCGTGCGGCCCACTGCGCTGCCGATGAGCCGCGATCGCCTGTGGGCCCTGCTCGGCGGCGGAAACACCGATTGAACCCACGCGGATCGTCGGTGTAACACGGCAGGACAACCCTGGCACGAATCGCCGCAGGAGGCATGTGATGGTGCAGCTCGGAGTGAATCGCTACGGCAAGGCCGAGGTGCGGGTCGTGCACGTCGCACGCGGGGCAGCGCCGGGCGGCGGCGACGTCATCACGGACCGCAACGTCTCCAGCAGCCTGTCGGGTGACGTCGCCGGCTGCTATCTCACCGGCGACAACGCGAACGTGCTGGCCACCGACACCCAGAAGAACACCGTCTACGCGTTCAGCAAGAAGCTCGGTCACGTCGAGCCCGAGCGGTTGGGCCTCGAGCTCGCGGCGCACTTCGTCGGCACACAGGAGCCGATCACCCGCGCCCGGGTCGCGATCGAGCAGTACGGCTGGACGCGCATCGAGTCCCGGCCGAACTCCTTCCACCGCAGCGGCGACTGCGTACGCACCACCACGGTGATCCACGACGAGGCCCAGGGCGTCAGCGTGGTGTCGGGGCTGCGGGACCTGGTCGTCCTGAACACCACGAACAGCGAGTTCCACGGCTTCCCGCGCGACGAGTACACGACCCTGGCCGAGACGAAGGACCGCATGCTGGCGACGTCGGTCGAGGCGTCGTGGCGTTACCGCTCGGACGCCCCCGACATCGACTGGGGCGACGCGTTCGCCCAGGCCAAGGCAGCGCTGCTGACGACGTTCGCCGAGACCTACAGCTACTCGCTGCAGCAGACGCTGTACGCGATCGGCACCCGCATCATCGACAGCATCCCGGACATCTGCGAGGTGCGTCTGGTGATGCCGAACAAGCACCACTTCCTCGTCGACCTCGACCCGTTCGGGCTCGAGAACGACAACGAGGTCTACTACGCCGCCGACCGGCCGTACGGACTCATCGAGGGCACCGTGCTCGCCGACGACGCCGGCCCCGAGGGCCTGGCCTGGACCTGAAGCACCCGACCACCGCTGGGGGACCGCATGACGACCATGAAGGACCGACCGACGACCGGCACCGTGCACCCCGTCGACGAGGTGCTGCCCGTCCCGAGGCTGCTGGTGCTCGGCATCCAGCACCTGTTCATCATGTACGCCGGGGCCGTCGCCGTGCCGCTGATCGTCGGTCCTGCCGTCGGGCTGAACGGCTCCGACATCGCGCTGCTCGTCAGCGCCGACCTGGTGGTGTCGGGCGTCGCCTCGCTGATCCAGTCCGTCGGCATCGGCAAGATCATGGGCGTCCGGCTGCCGGTCGTGGCCGGCGCGACGTTCACGGTGCTGAACCCGATGATCATCATCGCGAACTCCTACGGCGGCCGCGCGGGCCTGCCCTACGTCTACGGCGCGTTGCTCGTCTCGGGCGTCTTCGGCCTGCTGATCGCCAAGCCGTTCTCGATGGTGCTGCGGTTCTTCCCGCCGCTCGTCACCGGCGTGGTGATCACGATCATCGGGTTGTCCCTGATCGGTGCCGACGTCAGCCTCATCGCCGGCGACTCGACGAAGAAGGGCTTCGGGCAGCCGTCGCACATCGGGCTCGCGGCGCTGGTGATCCTGTTCATCGTCCTGATCAGCCGGTTCTTCCGCGGCTTCATCGGCCAGACGGCGGTCCTCATCGCGATCGTGCTGGGCAGCCTCGTCGCCTGGCCGATGGGCCTGCTGCACTTCCCCGACGTGTCGACGGCGAAGTGGGTCGGCTTCCCGTCACCGTTCCACTTCGGGCACCCGAAGTTCGCGGCAGCGGCGATCATCTCGATGTGCATCGTCGTGCTCGTGACCTACACCGAGTCGACGGCGGACATGCTCGCCGTGGCCGAGATGGTCGACAAGGACCTCCCGCCCAACGACCTCGCGCGCGGGCTGGCCACCGACGGGCTCTCGGCCCTGCTGGCCGGGTTCTTCAACTCCTTCCCCGACACCGCGTACGCCGAGAACGTCGGCCTGATCGGCATGACGAAGGTCAAGAGCCGGTGGGTGGTGTCGGTCTGCGGCGCGTTCCTGCTACTGCTGGGCCTGATCCCCAAGGTCGGGGCGATCGTCTCCGACCTGCCCGGGCCGGTGATCGGCGGCGCGGCCACGGTCATGTTCGCGATGGTGACCTCGATCGGCATCCGCACGCTGCACAAGGTCGAGTTCGAGGACAACCACAACCTGCTGATCGTCGCCGTGTCGCTGTCGATGGGCATGATCCCGACGATCTCGCCGAACTTCTACGTCCAGTTCCCGAAGAACTTCCAGATCATCTTCGGCTCGGCCATCACCTCGACCGTCATCGCCGTCTTCGTGCTGAACCTGCTGTTCAACGAGTTCGGGGCGTTCCCGCGCAAGCAGAGCGGCCTGGTCGGCACGGCGCTCGGGGCCAACGCCGTGGTCGCGCAGACCGACGCCGAGGTGCCCACCTAAGCGTTGGGATTGCAGATCTGGCGGTGCAGCTCCTGGGTCAGGACATGGATCTGCTGCGTCAGCTCGGTGTTGCTGTGCAGTTCCTGCTCGCTGGTGGTGAAGTCGTGATCGGCCTTGGCCTGCTGGAAGGTGGCCTGCCGGTTCTGGCCGATCATCACGAACGTCGACAGGAAGATCGCCTCGAGGGACACCACGAGCGTCAGCGTCGGCCACGGGCTCTTCTCGAACAGCAGCATCCAGGCGGCGAAGATGACGATGTGCACGTAGACGAACATCATCGACCCGGCGAAACGGGTGATGCCGTCGGCCACCTTCAGCTGGATGTCGGCCGCGCGCTTCTCGGCGACCGCGACGTAGGCCGGGTGCATGGGCCTGCGGCCGGTGGCGGTGGGTACCGGCTGCGCTGCGGGCGTGGACGTAGTGGACATGTGGAGTGCCTTCCGATCGGGTGAGCCCGCATCTTCCCCGACTTCGCCTGTGGGTGCGCTCCCGGGCGAAGATCAGAACTCGGCGCGGAGCGCGACGAGGTCGCGGGTGACCGCGGCGGCGCTGTCACCCAGGACGGTGATCAGCACCGTGTGCTCGTCGACCTCCTGCGCGACGGCGGTGCGGGTGCGCACGACCGTGCGCGCCGCCACCTGCGGGCCGGTGAGCAGGGCGGTGGCCAGCACCCGGTGACCGCCGGTGAGCCGGGCCCACGTCGGACCGCTCAGGTCGATGCTCTGGCGCAGCAGCGGGCGGCCGGCCCGGGCGACGTCCCAGCCGATCGTCGCCGCACCCGGGTCGGGGTCGGTGCTGCGGCCGAGCACCACCAGCTCGCGCCATTCGAGGTGACTGTCGGCGGCGATGGTCAGCTCGAGGTCGACGTCGACGCGGCTGCCCACGCAGACGATCAGCGGCCCGGGGTCGGCGCGCAGATGTGCGCCAGCGCCGACCTCGACGTGCCAGGCCAGGCTCGCCGCCGGCCCGCCGCGACCCTGCGCGATCGAGGCGCCGGTGGCGGTGAGGGTGGCCCGGGCACCTGCCTCGATACTCAGGTCGGCGATCAGTTCGTCGCCGGCCAACGGTCCGGCGGCGCTGCCGACGAGGCACAGCGCGCACTCGTCCGGGCGGTCGGCGCGCACCCGGCGCAGGGTCAGCGGCGGGGTGCAACGCAGTTCGCCGAGCCGCCCGCCGGGGTGGACGACCGCGCGGGTGTGGGCCTTCATGCCGGTGTCAGCGCGGCCCGAACCTGACGAACCCAGCCGGCGACGTCGGTGGCGGCCGGGTCCTGCGCGAGGCTGGTGAACAGCGTCGGGCGGGTTCCGCGGCCGGCGGCGGCGTCGCGGCGCATGACCTCGAGGTCGGCGCCCACGAACGGGGCGAGGTCGATCTTGTTGATCACCAGCAGGTCGCTGCGGGTGACGCCCGGGCCGCCCTTGCGGGGTACCTTGTCGCCGCCGGCGACGTCGATGACGAAGATCTGCCGGTGTACGAGGCCGTAGGAGAACGTCGCGGTCAGGTTGTCGCCGCCGCTCTCGACGAGGACGAGGTCGAGGTCGGGGTGGTCGGCCTCGAGCTGCTCGACGGCGTCGAGGTTGGGCGTGATGTCGTCGCGGATCGCCGTGTGCGGGCAGGCGCCGGTCTGGACGGCCCGGATGCGGTCGTCGGGCAGCACCCCGGCGCGACGCAGGAAGTCGGCGTCCTCGGTCGTGTAGATGTCGTTGGTGACGACGCCGATCGTCAGCTCGGTGCTCAGCGCGCGGCACAGCGCGGCGACGAGCGCGGTCTTGCCGCTGCCGACCGGCCCGCCGATGCCGATGCGTGGCGCGCGGGCGCCGGTCGGAGCACCGCCGGGTGGTTCGTCATGGTCGTCGCTGTTGTGGTGTGGTGGACGCAGCCGGTCAGGACGCAAAGAGACGCACCTCCGCGGTGAGATGGACATCGGCGAGCAGGTCGAGGGCGGGCGCACTGTGCGCAGGCAGGACGTCGGACGCCGCGACCTCGGCCGCCAGCGCGTCGATGTCCGGGGCGAGCCGGGCCAGCACGCCGTGCACGGCGAACGGGTCGAGCCCGAGGAGCCGCACCGCGCCGCTGGCCGGCACGCTGACCGCGGCCAGCGCCGCGGCTCGTGCGGCCAGCTCGGCGTCGCCGCCGGCGGCGGACACCGCAGCGCCGAGCACGATCGGCTGGTGCGGCGCGCTGGTCGTCCAGGCCGGCGCGAAGTCCGGCAGCGTCGCCCGCACGAGGCGCATCAGCCCGCGGCCGAGCTGCCGGCTCGCGGCCCGGGTGGCGGCCGACGGCGTGCGAGCGTCGAACTCGGCGTCGAGGTAGTCCCAGCAGTCCCAGCCGTCCCAGTCGTGCCACCGCGTCCGCTCCGCGATCTTGTTGCCGTCAGGGCGTCCTGGCGTCGGTGCGGCAACAAGATCACCGTCCGCGCGCCGGCAGGACGCCGCGGCGAACGCAGCGCTCACCCGTCCTGACGTCAGCAGCCGGGTGCGGCAGTACGCCTCGACGTCCGCCGCGCTGCGCACCAGATCCGCCTCGATCGCGGCCTCCATGCCGGCCGAGTGGTTGTGGCCTCCCGCCGGCGAGCGGGAGTCGAGCAGCAGCAGCAGCAGCGCGTTCATCAGAACAGGAAGTAGCGCTGGGCCATCGGCAGCTCGACGGCCGGCTGCTGCTCGATCAACTCGCCGTCGACGTGCACGGCGAAGGTCTCGCTGTCGACGTCGATCGTGGGCAGCGCGTCGTTCTCGGGCAGGTCGGCCTTGGTCAGCCGCGAGACGTCGGACGTCGCGACGAGCGGACGCTCGGACTCCCACCGCTCGCCGAGCCCGGCCTCGAGCGCGGCGGGCGACACGAACGAGCGACCCAGCAGCGCGGGCAGCGACCCGAACGCGCCGAACATCGGCCGCGGCAACTGCGGCTGCGGCGTCGGGATCGAGGCGTTGGCGTCGCCCATGTTGCCCCACGCGATGACGCCCGACTTCAGCACGACGTGCGGCCGGACGCCGAAGAATGCGGGCTCCCACAGCACGAGGTCGGCCAGTTTGCCGACCTCGACCGACCCGATCTCGGCCGCCAGCCCGTGCGTCACCGCGGGTGCGATCGTGTACTTCGCGACGTAGCGCCGCGCGCGATGGTTGTCCGCGCCTCCGCCCGGTGACATCGAGTCGCCCGGCAGCGAGCCGCGGCGTTTCTTCATGGCGTGCGCGGTCTGCCAGGTGCGGATGATCGTCTCGCCGATGCGTCCCATGGCCTGACTGTCGGAGCCGATCATCGAGATCGCGCCGAGGTCGTGCAGCACGTCCTCGGCCGCCATCGTCGAGGGCCGGATGCGTGATTCGGCGAACGCGAGGTCCTCGGGGATCGACGGCTTGAGGTGGTGGCAGACCATCA
>CAZZVT010000123.1:0-10869 GCA_964657545.1 uncultured Jatrophihabitantaceae bacterium | reverse complement strand
AAGCTGATCCAGGCCGCCGACTACGACGTCAAGCGCGCCGAGACCGGCATCATCTACATCGACGAGGTCGACAAGATCGCCCGCAAGGCCGAGAACCCGTCGATCACCCGAGACGTGTCCGGCGAGGGCGTGCAGCAGGCACTGCTGAAGATCCTGGAGGGGACGGCGGCCTCGGTGCCGCCGCAGGGCGGGCGCAAGCACCCGCACCAGGAGTTCATCCAGATCGACACCACCAACGTGCTGTTCATCGTCGGCGGCGCCTTCGCCGGGCTCGACACGCTGATCGAGAGCCGGGTCGGCAAGAAGGGTCTCGGCTTCGGTGCTGAGCTGAACACCAAGTTCGAGAAGGAGTCCAAGGACGTCTTCGGCGACGTCATGCCCGAGGACCTCATCAAGTTCGGGCTCATTCCGGAGTTCATCGGTCGGTTGCCGGTCATCACGTCCGTGCGTCCGCTCGATCGCGACGCGCTCGTCGAGATCCTCACCGAGCCCAAGAACGCGCTCGTGCGCCAGTACGCCAAGCTCTTCGAGCTCGACAACGTCGAACTCGAGTTCTCCGACGACGCCCTGGAGGCAATCGCCGACCAGGCGGTGCTGCGTGGCACAGGCGCGCGTGGCCTGCGGGCGATCATGGAGGAAGTCCTGCTGTCGGTGATGTACGAGGTGCCGTCCCGCGAGGACGTCGCCCGGGTCGTCATCACCCGCGAGACGGTGCTCGATCACGTCTACCCGACGCTGGTCCCGCGCGAGCCCGTCAAGCGGGAGCGCCGCGAGAAGTCCGCCTAGCCTCGACGATGTAGCGCCTCCCGGCGGACACGCCGGCAAACCACCTGTTCGTGCATCAGTGTCGGCGCGCCAGGGTGGCGAGGGTGTCTCTCCGGCAACCCGCCGGGTCGTCGTGCAGCCGGCGGTGTGAGAACCGCAGCGTCACCCAGCCGGCCGACGCCAGCGCGGCGTCCCGGCGGCGGTCGCGTTCGCGCTGCTCGCGGGTGGAGTGCCAGCGCTCACCGTCCATCTCCACCGCGACCCGTTCCGCGATGAACGCGAGGTCGAGCCGGTAACGAGCGCCGTGGACGCTGAGCCGGTGCTGGCGCACCCCGTGCTCGAGCCCGGGGCCACGGAAGACCGAGGCATGCCCCCAGATCTCGAGTTCGCTCTCGCACCCGTCGGAGAGCTGGCGCACCAGTTCGGCCAGCTGGCGGCGGCCGGGCAGCCGAGGGTGACGGTCCAGCTCGGCGGCCAACGACGCGGGGGTGACGGCTCCGGTGCGGACGGCCGCGATCGCTGACGCACGTTGGTCGCGGCCCCGCAGCAGCGGCCACGAGTCGATCACGCTCGCCGCGACGCAGGTGGTCACGAGACCGTCGACCCGGTGCAGGGTCGGGAACCTGGCGACCCGGTGGACCGCGATGCCCTGTTGCGGGCGCAGGACACGCTGTGCCGGGACGCTGAGGTGGATGCGGTCGGGCTGTTCGTCGAGCAGGCCTGATCGGTGCAGCGCGGTGACATGGCTCAGGGCCACCGGCGACCCGACGCTGGCCAGCGCGCCCCGGACCTGCGTCTCGGTGAGGTCTGCGTCCCAGGGGCGGCAGTAGGCGCGCCGGAAGACCCGGACCAGCCGCCCGCGCCTTATCTCGTCGTCCAATTCGGCTACCGGCAGGTGCTCCAGCAACCGACGGCGCGACGCGACGCCGCCGTAGCGCTTCAATACCTCATCGACGGCGGCGCGCACAGGCTGAGCCTGCCGAACGTCGGCGCAACCCGCTCCCGCCTGTGGACAGCGAAAACGATGTGGCGCCTACCGGCGGACTCGCCGACAAAGCACCGGTGGATGCAACTGGGTCGCGCTCGCGCTCCGACCGCAGCACTGCGCGGCCCAGAAGGGTCGGAGCCAGCAGCCCGATCACACCGGCAAGGACGAACACCGTCCGCGGCCCGAGCTGCGACGACAACGCCCCACCGACCGCGTAGGCCGCCAACTGCGAACTCGCGATGACGCCGGACAGCACTCCGGCAACCCGGCCCCGAGCATCTTCGGACGTCGCGCCGGCGATCAGCGCCGATGAGCTGACGTTGGCCGCGCCGTTGCACACACCGGTGAGTAGTCCCGCGGCCATCAACCAACCGATTCCCGGCGCGAGGCCCATCAGCGCCAGCCCGATGCTCAGCGCGAGTATCGAACCCACGAAGGCCCGCCGGTGCCGGCGTAACCGGCCGGTCGCGACCGCTCCACCGAACATCCCCGCCGCGTACGTGGTCCCGGCGAGACCGAACCACACGACACCGGCGTGCAGGACGTCGCGCACGAGGAACACCTCGACCACGTTGACCATGCAGCCCAGCAGCACCGACAACCCGAGCAACGTGATGACTGCGCGCAACACGGGATCGTGCCGCACGATCGACCATCCGCCATCTCGGGTCGTGGCGCGGGCGGCTCCATCCGTCACCCGTCCGGTCGACACCGCGCGGGCGGCGAGGGCCATTACGGCGAAGGTCGCCGCGTCGACGAGCACCGGCAGATGCGTTCCGAACCGGGCCACCAACAGCCCAGCGCTGCCGGGTGCCGTCAGCAGAGCGACGGTCGAGCCCGCCTGGGAGAGTCCGAGCGCCCGTCCGACCTCGTCCGGCGCCACCAGCGAGGGCAGCAACGCCTGCCAGGTAGCGCCCGTGACGGCCTGCCCGACCCCGAGCGCACCGACGAGCAAGATCGAGGTTACCGGCGAGTGGACAATCCCGAGCGCGATACAGATCGGTACCTGCGCCACGCCGGCGCCTGTCAGCAGTCGTCGATTGTCGATCCGATCCGCACACCTTCCGACGACGCCGCTCAGCACCACGATCGGGACCAGGTTCGCCATGAGTACCGCGGCCACGGCCCAGGCACCCGCTGGCCGGACCCTCAGGACGAGCGCGAACGTGGCCACCTCGTCACCCAGCAGCGACACCGATCGCGCCGTGATCGCGATTCGAAGGTCGCGCGTGTCAGAAGATATGAAATACATACTTCGAAGCTAATGCTTCATAATCGGACGGTCAAGATAGTCTGCGTTGTGTGCCTGATCCCGGTCCTTCACGCATCGACGTCGACGGTCGCGTCCTCACTGATCCCCGGGCCATCCGCGCGCTTGCCCATCCGGCGCGACTGACCGTCCTGGAGATCCTGGGCGAGGACGAGGAGCTGACGGCCACCTCGCTCGCGGCCCTGACGGACATCACCCCGAGCGCGATGAGCTATCACCTGCGGGCGCTCGAGAAATGGGGCTTCGTCCAACGCGCCGAGAGCGCGGATGGACGAGAGCGGCCGTGGCGCCGGGTCGTGACGAACTGGAGCGTCAAGGCCATGCCCGACGCGGCGACGGCTGCGGCGACGAGCGCGGTGACCCGGGTGTCCCTGCAGCGAGCCGCGGATGATCTTGAGCGCTGGTTTGCCCGCGAACGCGAGCAACCCGACGATTGGCGCGATGCGGCGATTCTCGACAACCGACACATGTGGCTCACTGTCGATGAGGCCAATGAGCTGCAGTCGCTCTACGACGATTTCCTGGCGACGCGCAAGAGCCGTACGACGGCCGACCACCCCGCCGGAGCGCGTCGCGTGCGTTTGATGCGGGTCGTGGCACCGACGCAGTTTGACTGAAACCGTGGTCGTAGTGTCGAAACCATGACACAACTCGAGGCTCTCGCCCTGCCGAACGACGGGTGGCACGACTGGCTGGCCGGTCGGGTCGACGCCCTGCTGGCCACCGCCCAGGAGCTGCTCGCCCAGTTGAAGGACGGCACCGGGCGCAGCGCCGCGGAGGTGCTCGAGCTGTGGAACGACGCGGACATCGCCCTGCGCGGGGCGAGTTCGGTCAGCGGGCTGCTCAACGAGGTGCACCCTCAACTCGAGGTTCGGACGCTCGCCGAGGAACGCGCCCAGCAGGTCAGCAAGATCGCCACCGACCGCGACCTCGACCGCGAGCTGTTCGAGGTCCTGAACGCCACCGAACCCGAGGGTCTCGACGAGCAGGCGACCCGGCTGCGGGAGGAGATCCTGCGCGATTTCCGTCGCGGCGGCGTCGATCGCTCCGAGGACGAGCGGGCCCGGTTGCGCGAGATCGCGGAGCGGCTCACCGTCGTCGATCAGGATTTCGCTCGCAACATCCGTGACGACGTCCGCTCGATCCAGGTGACGCCCGAGCGGTTGGCCGGCTTGCCGCAGGACTGGATCGACGCGCACCCGGTCGGCGACGACGGCCTGGTCACCGTCACCACCGACTACCCCGACTACCTGCCGTTCCGCTCGTTCGCCGCCGATGCCGCGGCCCGTCGCGAGCTGGCCACCGCCTTCCTGAACCTGGGCTGGCCGGTGAACGATGCAGTGCTGCACGAGATGCTCGACCTGCGCCACGAGCAGGCGACGCTGCTCGGCTATCCCGACTGGCCGAGCTACGACGCCGAGGTCAAGATGGTCGGCTCGTCGCAGAACATCGCCGACTTCATCGCCAAGGTCGCGGACGCCGCGGCCGATGCCGGCCGCCGCGACGTCGACACGCTGCTCGAACGCCGGCGTCAGGACGAGCCCGACGCCACGGTCATGGACGCCACCTGCAGCGGCTACTACAGCGAACTGGTCCGGCGGGAGCAGTTCGACGTCGACGCCCAGCACACCCGTCGCTACTTCGACTTCGAGCGGGTCCGCCAGGGGCTGCTGAACGTCACCGGAGCACTGTTCGGCGTCGAGTACCACCGCATCGCCGACGCTCCGGTGTGGCACGAGGACGTCGCGGCCTACGACGTGATCGAGGCCGGCACCTGCCAGGGACGCATCTACCTCGATCTGCACCCGCGCGAGAACAAGTTCAAGCACGCGGCGCAGTTCGACCTGGTCGCGGGAGTGACCGACCGTCAGCTGCCCGAAGGGGTGCTGGTGTGCAACTTCTCGCGCACCCTGATGGAGCACAGCGACGTCGTCACGCTGTTCCACGAGTTCGGCCACCTGGTGCACCACGTGCTCGGCGGCCAGCAGCGCTGGGCCCGCTTCTCCGGCGTCGCGACCGAGTGGGACTTCGTCGAGGCACCGTCGCAGATGCTCGAGGAATGGGCCTGGGACGCCGACATCCTGCGCACCTTCGCCAAGGACGCCGACGGCAATCCGATCCCGCGCGAGCTCGTCGACCGGATGCGTGCCGCGAAGGACTTCGGCAAGGGCCTGTTCGTGCGGACGCAGCTGTTCTACACGGCCGTGTCCTACGAGTTCCACCGCGACCGTCCGACTGATTTCACCGAGCGGCTGCGTGAGCTGCAGGCCAGGTACGACATGCTCGCCTACGTCGACGACACGCACTTCCACGCCGCGTTCGGGCACCTGGCCGGGTACTCGTCGGGCTACTACACCTACATGTGGTCGCTGGTCATCGCGAAGGACCTGTTCTCGTCCTTCGACCCGGCGAACCTGCTGCACCCGCAGGTGGCGCATCGCTACCGGGACGACGTCCTCGTGCCCGGCGGCTCGCGCGACGCTGCCGACCTCGTCGAGACGTTCCTCGGCCGACCGTTCAGCTTCGATGCCTACGCCGCGTGGCTCGACCGGGAGGCGACGATGCGGTCCTCGACGGCGTAGTAGCCGAGGGCCTGGTAGATCTTGTTCGACGTCGGGTTGGCCAGGTCGGTGAACAGCGTCGGGATGCCGCCCTCGTCGAGGATCGAGCGGGTGGCGCTCGCGGTGACGCCCGACCCGCAGCCGTGGCCCCGCTTCTCGGGTGGTGTGTAGACCGGGCCGATGCGGGCGCTGCCGGCCAGCACCGGGCGACGGCAGGCCATCGACGCCGGCTCGCCCGACGGGTCGAGCCACAGGTGCATCTGGCCGGTGTCGATGGCGCGGTCGGCCATCGCGTCGGTGCTGCGCATGGTGTCGTTCGCCTCGCGGACGAACGCTGCGACGCACGCGCGCCCGAACTCGCGATGCTCCCCGCCGGCGATCACCGCGCGGCCCTCGGCCACCGGCTCGACGAGGCGGTCCAGGCGGAACAGCCGCTGGTGCTCGAGGCGTGCGTCCGGGCCGACGACGTCCAGCAGCGGCCGCACCTGCGGAGCGGGACCCGAGATCCCGGCCAGCTCGGGAAGCCCGAGCAGCAGGGCGAGCAGCTCGTCGCGGTCGTCGACCGGCCAGCTACCGACGAGCACCAGCGGGAACTCGGCCGCCGAACGAATGGCGACGTGATCGCCGCCGCTCGCGGCCCACGCGGAATCCTCGAGTGTGATCGAGATCGTCCCGAGCACGGTGTTGCGCACCGGGTCGGCTGCGAGCAGGGGTCCGACCAGAGCACGGATCCGCGCGTGGTCGGTGGTGACGGTGAGGGGCACGCGTCGATCATCGCGCGGACCGCCAACGACAATCGGCGCAGGCGGCTTCGTAGGATTGCGCGGTGACCGACACCCCCCGCCCCAGCGCTCCGAGTCTGCCGACGCATTTCGTGCCGGCCGACGTCGAGGGCCCGCTCTACGAGCGATGGGTCGAACGCGGGTACTTCACCGCCGATCCGGCGAGCGGCAAGCCGCACTTCTCGCTGGTGATCCCGCCGCCGAACGTCACGGGCAGCCTGCACCTGGGGCACGCGCTGGAGCAGTCGATGATGGACGCGGTCACCCGCCGGGCCCGCATGCGAGGCTTCGACACCCTGTGGCTGCCGGGCATGGATCACGCCAGCATCGCGGTGAACAACCTGGTCGAGCGGCACCTTGCCGAGACCGAGGGCAAGGGCCGCTTCGACTACACGCGCGAGGAGTTCGTCGGCAAGGCGTGGGAGTGGAAGGCCCGCTACGGCGGGCAGATCCTGGGCCAGATGCGCCGCCTCGGCGACGGCGTCGACTGGTCGCGCGAGCGCTTCACCATGGACGACGGCCTGTCGCGGGCCGTCCAGACGATCTTCAAACGGCTTTACGACGACGACCTGATCTACCGCGCCGAACGGATCATCAACTGGTGCCCGCGCGACCTCACCGCGCTGAGCGACATCGAGGTCGACCACGAGGACGAGGACGGCGAGCTGGTCTCGATCCGTTACGGCGACGGCGATGCGTCGATCGTGGTGGCCACGACCCGCGCCGAGACGATCCTCGGCGACACCGCGGTGGCCGTGCACCCCGACGACGAGCGCTACCGCCACCTGATCGGTACCGACGTGCCGCTGCCCCTGACCGACCGGCGCATCCCGATCATCGCCGACGACCACGTCGACCCCGCGTTCGGCACCGGCGCGGTGAAGGTGACGCCCGCCCACGACCCCAACGACTTCGAGATCGGCCGTCGCCACGACCTCCCGATGCCGACGATCATGGACGAGCGCGCGACGATCACCGCACCGGGACCGTTCGCCGGGTTGAACCGGCTCGAGGCACGGGTCGCGATCGTCGCTGCGTTGCGCGAGGACGGTCGGATCGTCGCCGAGAAGCGGCCGTACGTGCACTCGGTCGGACACTGCTCGCGCTGCGACACGGTCGTTGAGCCGCGCCTGTCGCTGCAGTGGTGGGTGCGCGTCGAGACGCTGGCCCAGGCAGCCGGCGACGCGGTGCGCGACGGCCGGGTCGTCGTCGAGCCGCCGTCGCTGGCCGGCCGGTACTTCCAGTGGGTCGACGGCCTGCGCGACTGGAACATCAGCCGCCAGCTGTGGTGGGGCCACCGCATCCCGGTCTGGTACTCACCCGACGGCGACGACATCTGCGTCGGCCCGGACGAGCAGCCGCCGGCCGGCTGGACGCAGGACACCGACGTCCTGGACACCTGGTTCTCGTCCGCCCTGTGGCCGTTCTCGACGCTCGGCTGGCCCGACGACACCGCGGATCTGCGCGCCTACTACCCGACCACCGTGCTCGTCACCGGCTACGACATCCTCTTCTTCTGGGTCGTGCGGATGATGCTGTTCGGGCTGTACGCGATGGACGGCGAGGTGCCCTTTCAGACGGTGCTGCTGCACGGGCTGGTCCGCGATCCGTCGGGCAAGAAGATGTCGAAGTCCAAGGGCAACGTCATCGACCCGATCGTGTGGATGGACACCTACGGCGCCGACGCGGTGCGCCTCTCGCTGCTGCAGGGCGCGAACCCGGGCGCGGACCAGGCCGTCAACGAGGAGTGGGTGGTGGGCGCCCGCAACTTCTGCACGAAGCTCTGGAACGCCACCCGCTTCGCGATGATCAGCGGCGCGACGGTCACCGGCGCGGTGCCCGACGTCGTGTCCGGGCCCGATGCCTGGATCCTGTCGCGGCTGGCCGAGGTGATCACCGAGGTCGACGCGTACTACGAGTGCTACGAGTTCGCCAAGATCGTCGATGTGCTCTACCACTTCGCGTGGGACGAGGTCTGCGACTGGTACATCGAGCTGGCGAAGCTGTCGCTGCACGGACCCGGTGGCGACTCCACCCGGCGGGTGCTCGGCGAGGTCCTCGACGCGCTGCTGCGGCTGCTGCACCCGTTCGTCCCGTTCGTCACCGAGCAGCTGTGGACGGCGCTCACCGGCGGCGAGTCGTTGGTGATCGCCCCGTGGCCGGTCGCTGACACCGCGCGCGCGGCGCCGGCGGCCACGGCGGATGTCGCCGTGATCCAGGCCGTCGTCACCGAGGTGCGTCGGTTCCGCTCCGACCAGGGAGTGAGGCCATCCCAACGGGTGCCGGCGACGTTGACCGGCGCCTCGCCGTCCACCGAGCCGGCGATCCGCGCACTGCTTCGCCTGGACGAGCCGGGTGACGGGTTCGCGGCAACGGCGTCGCTCACCACCGCGCGCGGGATCACCGTCGACTTCGACCTGTCCGGCACGATCGACGTCGCCGCCGAGCGGTCGCGGCTGACGAAGGACCGCACGGCCGCCGAGAAGGAGCGCGCCGTCAACGCGGGCAAGCTGGGCAACGAGGCGTTCACCGGCAAGGCCCCCGACGCGGTGGTCGCCAAGGTCCGCGACCGGCTTGCCGCCGCCGAGGCCGAGCTCGTGCGGATCGACGCTGCGCTGGCCGCGCTTCCGCCCACCGCCTGACGGCGGGTCCGTCCGTAGACTGGCACGTTGTGGCGGTGACCGAGAAACAGATGTACGCGCAGGCCCTGCGTGAGGTCGAGGCGGAGATCTTCAACCGTCGCGGCGAGGGACATGTCAACCCGACCAACGAGCGCATGGAAGCGCTGGTCGATCTGCTCGGCGATCCGCAGAAGGCGTACCGGTCGATCCACCTCACAGGCACCAACGGCAAGACCACGACTGCCCGGATGATCGACGAGCTGCTGCGCGCGTTCGGCATCCGCAGCGGGCGCTACACCAGCCCCCACCTCGAGCGTGTCACCGAGCGCATCGTCATCGACGGCGAACCGGTCAGCGATCGCGTCTTCGTCGAGGGGTTCCGCGAGATCGAGCCGTACATCGACATGCTGGACGCCCGCTTCGACACCCCGCTGTCGTTCTTCGAGATCGTCACCGCACTGGCGTACGCGATCTTCGCCGACGCCCCCGTCGACGTCGCCGTGGTCGAGGTCGGCATGGGCGGCTCGTGGGACAACACGAACGTGATCGACGCCGAGATCGCGGTCGTCACGCCCATCGGCATCGACCACACGCAGTACCTGGGCAACACGGTCGACCAGATCGCGAGCGAGAAGGCGGGCATCATCAAGCCCGACTCGATCGCGATCCTGGCCGCGCAACCCAACGACGCCGCGCCGGTGCTGGTGCAGCGGGCCGTCGAGGTCGGCGCGACCATCGCCCGTGAGGGCATGGAGTTCGGCGTGCTCGGGCGCGAGATCGCCGTCGGCGGCCAGATGCTGAGCCTGCAGGGCCTCGGCGGTCAGTACGACCAGGTCTTCCTGCCGCTGTTCGGTGCCCACCAGGCCCAGAACGCGGCGGTCGCACTGGCTGCTGTGGAGGCGTTCTTCGGAGCCGGCGGCCAGACCGGGTCGCTCGACATCGACGTCGTGCGCGCGGCCTTCGCCGCGGTGCGCTCGCCGGGGCGGCTCGAGCCGGTGCGCTCGGCGCCGACGATCCTGCTCGACGCCGCGCACAACCCGGCCGGCATGACCGCGACGCTCGCCGCGGTGGGGGAGTCCTTCCAGTTCCGCCGGCTCGTCGGGGTGCTGGCCGTCATGGCCGACAAGGACGCGACGTCCATCGTCGAACTGCTCGAACCCGCACTCGACGAGATCGTGGTCACGGAGGCGTCGACGACCCGCAGCCTCGACGTCGACTCGCTGGCCGCCATCGCCGTGCCGGTGTTCGGTGCCGATCGGGTCACCGTCGAACCACGCCTGGACGACGCGCTGGAGACGGCCGTCCGGCTCGCCGAGGACACCCCCGACGAGATCGTGTCCGGGGCCGGCGTGCTGGTCACCGGTTCTGTCCTGGCGGTGGGCGAGGCCCGCATGCTGCTGGGTGGCGAGCCCTCGTGATCGAGCCGGACGGGCAACCCGTCGAGCCGACCCCGGAGCAGATCGAGGCGCGCGCCCGGCGGGCCAACCGGGCCACGCGCGGTGCGCTGGCCGGCGTGCTGTGCCTCGAGGCCGTGGTCGTGCTGCTGGTGCCCCGCGCGATCGCGTTCACCACCGGCCTGGGCACCACCCGCACCGTCATCCTGGTCGTGCTCGCGGTCCTGCTCGTCGTCGTCGGCGGACTGTTGCGCCGACCCTGGGGTATCGCGGTGGGCTCGGGCATGCAGGTGATCTTCACCGCCACCGGCTTCCTGATCCCGACGATGTTCGTCGTCGGCGTCATCTTCGCCGCCATCTGGGGACGCCTTCTGATGCTGCGCCACGAGGTCGTCGGTTCGCCCGGTGGCCTGCGCATGCTGGCCGGCTGAGGGCGCGGTGGACGGGGTGCAGATCGCCGCTCGGTAGCCTCGCGCCGTGAGCATCGA
>CAZZVT010000122.1:0-11079 GCA_964657545.1 uncultured Jatrophihabitantaceae bacterium | reverse complement strand
TCGTAGAGCTTGGACTCGCTGCAGCGGGCGATGTCGACGTCGCGGATGACGATCGAACCCTTGTCGGGCTTGAGGAGCCCGATGAGCGATTTCAGGAAGACCGACTTGCCCGTGCCGGACGGACCGAGCAGGGCCGAGACCTCGCCGGGCGGCAGCGTGAGGGTGACGTCGCCCCAGATCGTCTGACGGCCGAAGGACTTCGTCAGCTCGTGGACTGCGACTTCGACACCCACAGCGACGTCCCCTTTCGTGCGGCCCAGACTCGTCCTCGTCCAGCTGCGACGTGCACCACAGTGTGACGGAAAGCCAATGTAACCGGAGCGCTACTCACTGGTAACGACGGCGGCGGCCTAGCTTCGCATATTTCACGCCTAAGCGCTCCTCACGAAAGGTGGTCGAGGTGGGTCCGATCTCAGCGCCTCAGGGGCAGCCGGGTGAGCGCCGGACGCCACCGGTGAGCGCGCTGTGCGACAGGGTGTGCGGATAAAGTTCGCGCATGCCGCAACACCCGTCCGCCGATCCCGACGCACGCCTGCGTGCGCTGCTCGGCGCCGAGCCGCCGGACTCGGTCCTCGGTCTGTCCGCGGCGACCCGAACGACCCTGGCCGACCTGCTCGAGGACTCCCGTCGCCGCCAGTCCGAGAGCCTGGAACAGGCCTTCGTCGCAACCCTGAAACACGTGCCGTTCCCGGTGCGGGGCATCGTCAAGAGGGTGCTGAAGGGATGAGCTCCGCCGACGTGCAGGCCGAGCTGCGCAAGCTGGCCCACACCCTCGATGTCGACGAGGCGTCGCTGGACATGCTGGCGCCGGTGCCGGCCGGTGATCTTCGGACGCTGCGGGTGCAGATCGGGGAGGCGCTGTTCCAGGCCGACAAGCATCACTTCACCCGCATCGCGTCGCTGACCGGGTCGGTGCCTGTCGCGGTGACCGCCAGGATCGCCGAAGCGACGCTGCCACCCCTGCTCGCGGCCCGCACGGCCGAGCTGCTCGAGCCGTCGCGCGCGGCCGACATGATCTCCCGCCTCGGCGAGCGGTACCTCGCCGACGTGTCGGCGGTCATGGACCCGGCCCGCGCGCCTCGCGTCGTGGCTGCGATCCCGCCGGAGCGGGTGGCCGTCGTGGGTCTCGAGCTGGCGCGGCGCGGTGAGTGGGTGGCGATGGGCGCCTTCGTCTCGCACATCAACCCGGAGGCGCTGCGGCTGTCCATCGCGCGCTACGACGGCGAGCAGCTGCTGCGGATCGGCTTCGTGCTCGACGACAGCGCGCTCGTCGACACGATCGGGCAACTGCTGACCGACGCACAGGTCGACGACGTCCTCGCGGCTGCGTCGAACCGGCACCTCTGGGTCGAGCTCGGCGGGATGATCAGGTGCCTCTCGGCCCCGCGGGTCACCCGGATGTCGGCCCGGTATGCCGCTGCGGTCGAGCTGCATCCTGCGTTCGAAGCCGCTGTCGCATCGGGGGAGCTCGAGCGGGCCGCGTTCGCGCGGCTCACCGGGTGACGCCCGCGCCGGACGACGCCCGGCTGCTCGACGTCACCCGCGGCGGCGCGGTCGAGTCCCGGCACCGCGGCTCGCTGGTCCTGCTGAATGCCGCCGGCGCCGTCCAGATCGCGATCGGGGACGTCGAGTCCCCGGTCTTCCCGCGCTCGGCGCTCAAGCCCCTGCAGACGGTGGCCATGCTCGACGCCGGCCTGATCGGGTCGAGGCAGACGATTGCGCTCGCGTCGGGCAGTCATCTGGGCGAGCCCGTGCACATCGCGGGCGCGCGCGCGACCCTGGCTGCTGCCGGTGTCGCCGAGAGCGCCCTGCTCTGCCCGCCCGACCTGCCCGGGCATCCGCCGGCGTTGGTCGAGTGGGTACGGGCCGGTCGCGGTCCGGCTGCGATCTGCCACAACTGCTCGGGCAAGCATGCGGCGATGCTGGCCACCTGTGTCGCCGCCGGCTGGGACACAGGCAGCTATCTCGAGCCGGCACACCCGCTGCAGCGGGCGGTGATCTCGCATGTCGAGCGCCTCGGCGGGTCGTCGCTCTCGGCCACGTCGATCGACGGCTGCGGGGCGCCCGCGCACTCGATACCGCTGCTGGCACTGGCCCGGTCGTTCGCCCGGTTGACGACGGCACCGAGCGGCTCACCGGAACGCATCACCGCCGACGCGATGCGCGCTCAACCGATGCTGGTCAGCGGCACGGGCACCCCCGTCACCGAGCTGTGCACCGAGGTTCCCGGGCTGCTGGCCAAGAACGGCGCCGAGGGTGTGTGGGCGGCCGCCCTGCCCGACGGGCGCGCGTTCGCGGCCAAGATCGACGACGGCTCGGCCCGGGCGCTGGGCCCGCTGCTCGCGACGGCGCTACGATTCTGGGGCTTCGACGGCCCGGCGGTGCGCCGGTGGGCCGCCGTGCCGGTGCTCGGCGGCGGACGTCCGGTGGGCACCGTCGGTGCGTCGCCGGCGCTGCTGGACCAGCTCGGCCTGCCGGCGCTCTGACCGGCCGCACTCCGCCGCGATTCGTTGCGATCTTGTTGCGCTCACGGCGCCCTAGCAGGCTCACAGCAACAAGATCGGTGTGCATCGCGAAGGGGCGGCCCGCACGGATGCGGACCGCCCCTCGGCGGATGTTGCTTGGTTAGCTGAGCTAGCTGAGTTACTTGACGGTGACCGAGGCACCGGCGCCCTTGAGGGCCTCCGCTGCCTTCTCTGCGGTCTCCTTGTTGACCTTCTCCAGGACCGGCTTCGGCGCGCCGTCGACGAGGTCCTTGGCCTCCTTCAGACCGAGGCTCGTGAGCGTGCGCACCTCCTTGATGACCTGGATCTTCTTGTCGCCGGCAGCCTCGAGGATGACGTCGAACTCGTCCTGCTCGGCCTCGGCCTCGGCCGGGGCGGCCGGACCTGCGGGGCCTGCGGCTGCGACGGGCGCGGCCGCCGTGACGTCGAAGGTCTCCTCGAACTGCTTCACGAACTCGCTGAGCTCCAGGAGGGTCATCTCCTTGAAGCTGTCGAGCAGCTCGTCGGTGCTGAGCTTCGCCATGATGGCGTCCTTTCTGTCGTGCCGGATGAGCCGGCGTGAGGTGGTTGCGCTCGCGGAAGGCGAGCGCGATTACTCCGCCGGCTCGGCGGAGGCTTCGGGTGCTGTCTCGGTCGACTCGGCGTCGGCTGTGACAGCAGGTGCCTCGGCCGCGGGAGCGGCGTCGGCAGTTTCGGCCGCGGGAGCGGCGTCGGCAGGCTTCTTCTCCTCGAGTGCCTTGGCCAGGCGGGCCATCTGCGACAGCGGCGCCTGGAACAGGCCGGCCGCGCGGGTCGGCAGGGCCTTCAGGCCACCGGCGACCTTCGCCAGCAGGACCTCACGGGACTCGAGGTCGGCGATCTTGGCGATCTCGCCGGCGTCGAGCCGCTTGCCGTCGAGCACACCGCCCTTGATCACCAGCAGCGGATTCGCCTTGGCGAAGTCACGCAGCCCCTTCGCGGCCTCCACGGCGTCGCCCTTGACGAAGGCGATGGCCGTCGGGCCGGTGAGCAGCGTGTCGTCGAGCGGGATGCCCGCGTCGGCGGCCGCGCGCTTGGTCAAGGTGTTCTTGACGACCGCATAGGTGGTCTCGCGACCCAGTGCGCGACGAAGGTCGCTGAGCTGCTTGACGGTGAGCCCGCGGTACTCGGTGACCACGG
Organism: uncultured Jatrophihabitantaceae bacterium; assembly: GCA_964657545.1. Taxonomy (GTDB): domain Bacteria; phylum Actinomycetota; class Actinomycetes; order Mycobacteriales; family Jatrophihabitantaceae; genus Jatrophihabitans. The sequence goes on along the minus strand of CAZZVT010000122.1, from coordinate 7,417 downwards.
CGGCCGACGAGCTGGTGAAGTGCTCGGTGATCTCCTCGACGGCACTGAACTTCTCGGTACTCGGCATCTGCTGCCTCCTCTCTCTGCATCGAGCCGGTTGCCGTGCGTGTGCACGGGGCGGCCACGAAACGAGAAACGCCCCGGCGCAGGGCGCACGGGGCGGCATGATGCTTCAGCCGAACCGATGCCATCCTGCGCGGGCCGCTCCGACGCTTCGGAGCATTGCATCGCATGTGCGCACGCGACAACCAGCGGTCTTCGGGTGGATCTGGATATGACACTACGCGGCGATCCGGGCGCCGACCAAATGCCGGCCGACGTCCGGACGCACGCGGTGGGTCAGGCGGAGGCTTCCGCCGTCTCGAGCAGGTTGCGGGTGCGGTTCGAGTCGACCGGGATGCCCGGTCCCATCGTCGTGGCGAAGGTGACCTTCTTGAGGTACTTGCCCTTGGCCGAGGACGGCTTGGCCCGCAGGATCTCGTCGAGCGCCGCGGCGTAGTTCTCGACCAGCTGCTCGGTCGTGAAGGACGCCTTGCCGATGACGAGGTGCAGGTTGGCCTGCTTGTCGACGCGGAAGCTGATCTTGCCGCCCTTGATGTCGTTGACGGCCTTGGCGACGTCGGGCGTCACCGTGCCGGTCTTCGGGTTGGGCATGAGACCGCGGGGGCCCAGAACGCGGGCGATCCGACCGACCTTGGCCATCTGGTCCGGGGTGGCGATCGCGGCGTCGAAGTCCAGGAACCCGTCGGTGATCTCCTGGATCAGGTCGTCGCTGCCGACCCGGTCGGCGCCGGCGGCGAGGGCGGCCTCGGCCTTGTCGCCGGTGGCGAAGACGATGACACGGGCGGTCTTGCCGGTGCCGTTGGGCAGGCTGACCGTGCCACGCACCATCTGGTCGGCCTTGCGGGGATCGACGCCGAGTCGCATGGCGACCTCGACCGTGCCGTCGAACTTCGTCGGGGACGCCTGCTTGGCGAGGCCGGCGGCCTCGAGCGGCGAGTAGATCTTGCCCTCTTCGAGGAGCTCGGCGGCCTTGCGGTAGGCCTTGCTGCGCTGTGCCATAGCTGTTCTTCCTTCGTTCGGTGGTCAGGCGGGCGTCCGTGTCGGACGTCCTCCCACGACTGCGTTCGGGGGCCGATCAGCCCTCGACGGTGATACCCATCGAGCGGGCCGTGCCGGCGATGATCTTCGCGGCCTGGTCGACGTCGTTGGCGTTGAGGTCTTCCATCTTCGACTCGGCGATCTCGCGGACCTGCTTCATCGACACCTTGGCGACCTTCTTGGTGTGCGGCTCGCCGCTGCCCTTCTCGACGCCCGCGGCAGCCAGCAGCAGCCGCGCGGCCGGCGGGGTCTTGGTGACGAAGGTGAACGAGCGGTCCTCGTAGACCGAGATCTCGACGGGGACGATCTGCCCACGCTGGCTCTCGGTGGCCGCGTTGTAGGCCTTGCAGAACTCCATGATGTTGACGCCGTGCTGGCCGAGCGCAGGGCCGACAGGCGGCGCCGGGTTGGCGGCACCGGCCTTGATCTGCAGCTTGATGATCGCGGTGAGCTTCTTCTTGGGTGGCATGACTTCTTCTCGTTATCGGTGGTGGGACGGGATCAGATCTTGGTGACCTGGCTGAACGACAGCTCGACCGGGGTCTCGCGGCCGAAGATCGATACCAGGACGTGCAGCTTCTGGTGCATGGCGTCGATCTCGCTGATGGTGGCCGGCAGCGTGGCGAAGGGGCCGTCCATGACGGTGACCGATTCGCCGACCGAGAAGTCGACCAGGATCTCGGGCTTGTCCGCCGCTGTGGCGCCCGCCTTGCCGGGCTGGGCCAGCTTCTCGGCGCGCTGGGTCTCGGGGGCGAGGATCTTCAACACCTCGGTGAGAGTCAGCGGCGACGGGCGGGAGGTCGCCCCGACGAAGCCGGTGACGCCGGGGGTGTTGCGCACCGCGCCCCACGACTCGTCGTTGAGGTCCATGCGGACGAGGATGTAGCCGGGGAAGACCTTGCGCTGGACCTGCTGGCGCTTGCCGTTCTTGATCTCGACGACGTCCTCGGTGGGGACCTCGACCTGGTAGATGTAGTCCTCCATGTCGAGGCTCTGGATGCGGCTCTCGAGGTTGGTCTTGACCTTGTTCTCGTAGCCCGCGTAGGAGTGCACGACGTACCAGTCGCCGAACTGCGTCGACAGCTCGCGACGCAGCGTCTCGACCGGGTCCTCGTCCTCGGCTACCTCATCGTCCGCGGCACTGTCGGGGGTGTCGGACTCCTCGACGACCGCGTCGCCGGCGTCGGTGGCCAGAGCTGCTTCCTCGGCGGAGGCCTCGACGCTGTCGGCAGCCTCGGCGGTGCCGAGGTCGGCCAGCGCGGGCTCGTCGTCAGCGGCGTTCTCGGTCGGCTCGTCGTCGTCGGCACCCAGCATGCGGGCAGCCGCGGACAGGTCGGCGGGGCCGGAATCCGCGGACTCGGCCGCTTCGCTGGTGAACGAGGCCTCCTCGGGGGAGGTCTCGTCGGACGGGGAGGTGGACGACGGGGAGGTCACAGTGGGTCTCAGTCTCTCTTCTCTGCTACGTGGTGGTGATGCTGCTGGTGCGGGTGTGGACTAGCCGAACAGCGAGACCACCAGCTTGGTGAAGCCGATGTCCAGGCCCGACACGAGCGCGACCATGATCACGACGAAGACGATGACGACGGCCGAGTAGGTGATGAGCTCGCTGCGCGAGGGCCACAGGACCTTGCGCATCTCGGACACGCTCTCGCGGACGAAACGAGCCGGCTTCCCGCCGCGGCTGCGCGCAGGTCGGCCGGCGGGGGTTGACTCGGTGCGCGTGGCGGTCACGAGCTACCTCCTGCTTCGTGATGACCGGACGGCCATCGTCGGATACTGCTGACGTCGTGCGCACGGGCGGCAGGACTCGAACCTGCAACCGCCGGTTTTGGAGACCGGTGCTCTACCAATTGAGCCACGCCCGTAAAAGGCTGGAATCGTCGTGCAGGCCTCGCCCCGGCTGCTCGGTGAGCATGCTGACGCAAGGCCACCTAGGACCCCGACGCGCCAGTCTACGGGTCCGGCCTGAGTCAATCCAACCGGTTACGGCAGGGCGCCTGCCTTGCGCAGGACGGCGACGGACGCGGGGAAGGCGCTGATGGCACGCCGGAAGTCCGTGGGCACCACTATCCGCTAAGCATTGGCAGCCACATAACAGCGCAGCGCTGCGTCCCAGCGTGATGTTCCGGCAGCGCGTTCCGCGGCGTGCAGTGCGGCGGCACCCTTGTCGTAGGTCGTGTAGTAGTAGCTGTCGGAGTTGCTGCCGTAGGACTCGACGCTGCTGTCGACCCGGCCCGGGGCGTCGATTGCGTCGTCCTGCGGTGCGTCGTGGTCGATGCGCTCCTCGGTGTACTGGGCGAACGCCTCGTCCAGCCACGGGTGCTGGGCCTGCGAGTCGCCGACCATCGCGTAGAAGTACTGGTGCGCCGTCTCGTGCACGGCCACCAGGCGCGAGCCGTCGAGCATCAGGATCGAGCTCGGGTACTCGATCCCGCCGCCGCCGGCGGGCAGGCGGGCCACTGACAGCGAGGGGAAGGGGAACGGGCCCAGCAGCGTCACCAGCGATCGGATGGCTCGCGCGAATTCGGGTACCAGCGAGTCGCGGACGCTCGTACGGGCGGCGCCCAGGCGCAGCGTCACGCCGTCGACGACGGTGTCCGACACCGCGAACGGACCCACCGACACGCTGACGTCGCGTGCCGCGTCGAGGTGCGAATGCCAGGTGCGGGTGCTGCCCGAGGACCTGGACACGGCCGGGTCGCCCGACGCGATCACGGTGTCCCTGCTCGGCGCGACGACGGTCAGGTCGACGTCCATCGCCTCGCTGGTGGCGCTCTCGGCCGTGACGTCGATGAGGTCCTCGTCGTGCCAGCCGTAGCCCCGCTGCCAGGCGAGCAGCGGCTGGGCCGACGCGAACCAGGCGTAGGTGTCGGTGCGGCCGAAACGGTCGAAGGACCGCTTGCCCAAGGTCACGGTGAAGGTGATCGCGGCGTTCACCGTCGTGCCGGCGGCGATCGGCCGAGCGAACGGGATGTGCAGCAGCCCGCCCTGCGTCGAGGGGTCGGCATTGGCCGCGGACTCCGTGAAGCGTTCGCCGCCATGGTCGGCGGTGGCCGACCGGACCACGATCTTGTTGCCCTGCTGCACCGTCGGCCTGGTGTTGGCCGTCAGTCGGAACACCAGCTCGGTGATCACCTCGTCGGGGGTGAACGCGATCCGCTCGTCGCCGGTGACGGTGTGCAGATCGGCCGAGACGGCGAAGGTCACGGTCATTCGCGGCCGCTCCGGGTCGGGGGGGAGGTAGCTCGCCGGACAGGTCGACGCGCCCGGCGACGACGGCTTTGCCGAAGACGACGGCACCGCGACGATCGGGTCGGAAGGCCGCGCGGAACCCGGCCCGGTGGCCGCACCCCGTCCGTTCGTGCTGGCGGTGCACGCAATGCACGCGGTGAGCACGCCGAGCGCCGCCACACCCACGACGAGTGCGCGGAGGCGCTGAGAGCGGCTCACACGCCAGTGGCCAGCCACTCCGTCCCGGTCTTCTGCTCGGAGTCGATGATGTCGATGATGATCGGCGATGCTGCCTTCTCGACCTTGCCGCCGATCAGCGGTACGGATGCCTTGAAGTCTGCGGTGATCCGGACGATCGACCCGCCGGTGGCCGTAGGAGTGACCTCGATGCGCCCGTTCAGCGAGGTCGGGGCCCCGTGGAAGTCGACGGACAGCGTGGCCGTGCGCACGCCGTCCGTGCCGCCGGCCGGAGCCCAGCGGATCAGCTCGGTCGAGGTCATGCCCTCGGGCAGCATCTTGCGTAGCAGCGACGGGAAGCCGGTGGTCGGCAGCTTGCGCCGCGTGCTGATCTCCGTCGTGCCGTCCTCGAGCGGCGTCACCCGCACCGTCCAGCTCAGCGCCCCGGCATCCTGGCACTTGCGTTCCTGGAAGGCCGGCTCGCAGGACATCGCGACGGCGGCGTCGGTCGAGACGTCGTAGGTCAACGTGCGTTCGATCTTCATGCGACTCCGTGTGCGGTGGGCGGGCGGGTGACAGCGCGGGCCTTGGCCATGACGGTCTGGCCGTCGACCGTGGCGGTGAGGTCGATCTCGATCAGGCCGTCGTCGCGGACGTTGCGTACGGCGCCCTCGACGTGCAGCAGCGCGCCCTCGGGATCCGGGACGGCGACCGGTCGGGTGAAGCGCACGCCGTACTCGACGACGCCGGCCGGATCGCCGGTCCAGTCGGTGACGACGCGGATCGCGGTGGCCATCGTGAACATGCCGTGGGCGATGACGTTCGGCAGCCCCACCGAGGTCGCGACACGCTCGTTCCAGTGGATGACGTTGAAGTCGCCGGACGCGCCGGCGTAGCGGACGAGGTCGGCCCGGTGGATCGGGAAGTCCTGGGCGGGCAAGGTGTCGCCGACCCGGACGGCATCGCCGTGGTTCATGACGCTGCTCCCCGGACGACGATGGTGGCGTAGGCCGTGCTGACCAGTTCACCCGCGGTGGTGCGCACCTCGGTGCGGTTGCCGATGATCTCGTTGCCGCCCGCGACCCGGATCGTGTCGATGGTCAGCGACGCGGTGACCTCGTCGCCCGCGATGAGCGGGCGGACGTGCTCGAAGCGTTGATCGCCGTGCACGACCCGGCTGTAGTCGACGCCCGCGGCTGGATCGAGCAGGAACGCATTGCCGGCCGGCAGGGTCAGCACGATGGCGAAGGTCGGCGGCGCGACGACGTCGGGGTGGCCAAGGGCACGGGCCGCCTCCACCGAGCGGTATGCGGGGTTCGGGTCGCCGATCGCGTCCGCGAACTCGCGGATCTTCTCCCGGCTCACCCGGTAGGACTCGGTCGCCGGGTAGGTCCGACCGACGAAGGACTGGTCGACGGGCATACGCGAGAGGCTAGAGGATCGACGGGCGCGGGCAGCTCAGTGCTCGCCGGACGGGACGGTGTCGAGCACGTCGAACGGCGTGTCACCGAAACCCTCGACCCGGGGGCGTCCCCACGGGTCGACGTCGGACAGCTTGGTCTGCACGGTGGCGTGCGGGGTGCGCAGAGCCACGGTGCGTGCGCCGCGTTCGAGCAGCGCGGCGACCTCGGGCGAGGCGGCGACCCGCCCGTACCAGCTGTAGTGCCCGCTGATCGGGTCGAAGTGCCCGGCCAACGTGACGTCGACCGCGATGACGTCCGCACCGGCGATCAGCTCGGCGGGTCCGCGGTATCCGTCGTCGCCGGTCGCTGGGTCGTTCATCGCGTCAGACCTCCACGGCACCGAGGTTCGGCGCGCCGAGCGGCAACGCCTCGTCGTATTCGAGCCGGATGCCCGCATCGCGCGCGGCGCCCTCGATCATGTGCCAGACGCCGGTGCACACGATCTCGGTGAACGCTGCGCGGGGCATCGTGCGGTGCTGCAGCCACCAGCCGCCGCTGGCCTCGACGAAGCCGACGATGCCGTAGGCGCCGGGCTCCGCGACATCGCCGGACATCCCGAAGAACACCATCACCATCTTGAGCAAGGCGGCAATGGTGTCGGCGAGGGTCTTCTCGACCGACTCCAGCGACGAGGCGTCGGTGCGGTTGCGCAGGAAGTAATAGAGGTTCGGGTGCTCGTCGAGCCAGCCGACGATGACGCCGATCGCAGCATGGATGATCTCGTGCGGGGTGCTCTGCGGCGTGAGCTGCAGCTTGGGCATCACGCTGTCGAGCACCTGCTGCACCGCACTGTCGGCGATGGCCTGGCGCAGATCGTCGCGGTCGCGGAAGTAGCGGTAAAGCACGGTACGGCTGACGCCGGCTTCCTCGGCTATCTGCTCCGCCGATGCGGCGGCGCCGTACAGGTCGATCGCGTCGACACCGGCCTGGACGAAGGCGGCTCGCCGTTCGGCGCGGTGCTGCGTCCACCGCAGCCTTCGACCGTCGACGGGCCGCAACTCGGACGACGACGGTGCAGTGAGAGCTCGGGCCATGACACGCCTCCTCCCCGACGAGCGGTGCGCACCGGCTGCGAACCCCGTCGGATATGTGTGACAAGAGCGAGTCTACGACGCAGTTTTACCGTCACATCATGTCTCGACACCTCGCGCGGCCCGGCCTGCGCGGTGGAGTGGGCTAGCGCGTCTCGCGGTGCTCGGTGTGCTTGCTGCAGTTCGGGCAGAACTTGTTCATCGCCAGCCGGTCGGGGTCGTTGCGGCGGTTCTTGACGGTGATGTAGTTGCGGTGCTTACACACCTGGCATGCCAGGGTGATCTTCGGACGAACGTCGGTGGCTGCCACGGTCGGAGCCCTTCCCAGTCAGTAACGCGATGTATGCGATGTCAGTACGTGTAGCGAGGGCGGGACTTGAACCCGCGACACAACGATTATGAGCCGTTTGCTCT
>CAZZVT010000121.1:0-11143 GCA_964657545.1 uncultured Jatrophihabitantaceae bacterium | reverse complement strand
GCCAACCAGCCGATGCACTTCGCCGGCTGCCTGGACATCGACGCCTCCGAGAAGGCCGCCCGCTTCGTGCGTACGTGCGACGCGTTCAACGTGCCGGTGGTGACCCTCGTCGACGTGCCCGGCTTCCTGCCCGGCGTCGCGCAGGAACACCAGGGCATCATCCGACGCGGCGCGAAGTTGATCTACGCCTATTCGGAGGCCACCGTACCCAAGGTCACGGTGATCACCCGCAAGGCCTTCGGCGGCGCGTACGACGTCATGGGCTCGAAGCACCTCGGCGCCGACATCAACGTCGCCTGGCCGACGGCACAGATCGCGGTCGTCGGTGCGCAGGGAGCCACCAACATCCTGCACCGCAAGCGACTCGCGGCCGCCGACGACCCGGAGGCACTGCGCGCCGAACTCGTGCAGGAGTACGAGGACACCCTCGTCAACCCCTACGTCGCCGCCGACCGCGGTTACCTCGACGCGGTCATCCGCCCGGCGCAGACCCGGGCCTACGTCATCCGGGCGCTGCGGATGCTGCGCAACAAGCGCGAGTCGATGCCGCCGAAGAAGCACGGGAACATCCCGCTGTGAGCGACGAAGCTCCCCGGCCGGCGCTGCGAATCGTCCGCGGGGACGCGTCACCCGAGGACGTCGCCGTGCTCACCGCACTGCTTTCCGCGTCGGGCGGCGACGTCGAGCCCGAGCCGCCCGTCCTGCGCGGCGGCTGGAGCGACCCGGCCCGTCAGCACCTCCGACCGCTGAACCCGGGCCCGGGCGCTTGGCGCTCGTCGGGCTGGTGAGTCAGCCTGCCCCTCCGGCGAGCGATCCGGGTCAGCTGGGTAGGAACGTCGCGATCTCGCGCAGCGCGTCGACGCACCCGGCGACGGCGGCCTCGAACTGGACCTTGCCGGCCTCGGCCGTCGCGCCGGTGGGGTCGCCGATCGTGCCGTCGGTGCCGAAATCGTTCGACAACCAGCCGAAGCTGACGCGCTTGCCGAAACCCACGTGCTGGTAGCCCGCCATACCCTCCGGTACGGCACGGACGGCGTGCTCCATGTGCACGAGGTCGGGGCGCAGGTGCAGCATCACCGACGTCTCGCTGAAACCGCCGTGGATACCCAGCCCGAGCTCGTCCTGGGGGGCGGCGGTGCTGCGGCCGCCCTGATCGGGCGGCACCGACGGGTGCATCAGGAAGGTCCGCAACCCGAACTCGCGGCGCAGCTCGCGACACGCCACCTGCAGCAGCGCGCTGTTTCCGCCGTGGCCGTTCAGGAACACCAGCCGACGTGCGGGCGACGCAGCGACCGAACGACCGATGTCGACCAGCACGCGCATCAGCGTGTCCCACGACAGCCAGACCGTGCCGGAGGACCACGCGTGCTCGTCGGACTTGGTGAACGCAAGCGTGGGCAGGCGCCACACGTCGACCTGGCCCTCGGCCTCGTCCGTGACGGCGTGGGTGTAGGCGTCGGCCACCGTGTAGTCGGTCGACACCGGCAGGTGAGCACCGTGCTGCTCGATCGCGCCCATTCCCAACAGGATCACCGAATCGGGTCCGAGCACGTCGGCAGACGCCGGGCCGGTGAGATCGATGTACTCGGGCACGGGCGCTCCGCTCAGGCCGCCGCGAGCTTGCCCGGGTTGAGCAGGCCCTTCGGGTCGTAACTGTCGAGAACGGCCCGGATGCCGTCGATGCGCCGGTCGAGCGTCCAGGTGTGCGGGCTGTGGATCCCGACTCCGAGCGCACGCAGGTCGTCCATCCCTCGGTAGACGTCGTCCTCGCTGACGAACGGCGCCATGAGCATGCCGCCGAGCGTGCCGGGCATCTTCTCCAGGTGCAGCGTGCTGTCGGCGTAGACGGCGCGCACGGCGTCGGCGTCGTCGCCCAGGACGTTTCCGCCTACCTCGAGGTGGAACCAGTAGTCCGGCTTCTTCTTCTGCATGTGGAACGTCGTGTGGTTGTAGGACAGCGACGTCACCCGGTCGGAGCCCTTCATGCCCGGTCGGACGTCGAGCACCTCGCCGCGGTGCGCCGCGACGAGCGCCCGGGCCGCGTCGACGGTCGAGACCTCGAGGATCGCCCGCAACGAGAGCCGGCCGGGGTCGATGGCCTTGTCGCGCGGCAGGAACGACGCGATGAGCGCCTCGTCGCCGGAGATCAGCCGGGGCGTCTCGGGCAGGTCGTCGGCCAGCGCCCGCATCGCGGCCACCAGGTCCTCGAAGCGGTCGAAAGCGGCGAACAACGCAGTCCATTCGTGCACCGGGTCGATACCGACAGTGGCTCGGGCGATCACGCCGGTGGTGCCGTAGGCATGCACGAAGGGCAGCGTGGCCGCACCCTCGACGTGGCGCAGTCCGGGCAGCCCGTCGGCGGCGGCGATGTCGAGCGCGGCCACGAAGCCGTCGGCATTCGTGCCGTGCCGCAGCGAGCCGGTGCCGCCGCTGCCGCCGGCCAGGAAGCCGCCGAGCGTCGAGCCCTTCGTGGACGGATACATCCACAGCTCGCGGCCGTGCTCGGCCAGCACGTCCTCGAGGTCGCGCATCCGCACACCGGCCTCGGCCGTGACAGTCTGCTCGTCGACCACCACGACGCGCCGGCATTCGCTGACGTCGATCAGCACGCCGCCGTGCAGCGGGATCGCCTGGCCGTAGTTACCCAGGCCGGTGCCGCGTGCGGTGATCGGGACATCGAGGTCGTAGGCGTGCTGGACGACGACGGCGATTTCCTCCGCGGTGCGCGGAGTGACCACGACATCGGCGAGTCCGGCCGGCAACCGGGCGGTGAGGATCGGCGACATGTGCGCCCAGTCGACCGACAGCCGCTCGCGCCGCTGCTCGTCGAGGCTGACCGCGCCGGAGCCCAGATCGGCACCCACACGGCTCACGAAGTCGGCAATGGTGTCCGCGGCGACCGTCACGCCGCCGACGCTAATCGGGCGATGTTTCTGCCGAATGACGAGTGCCGGCCGGTGCCCGGAGCCGGCTCAGTAGATGTGTTTGCGTCCACCGATCTCGTGTCCGGCGAAGCCTGCGATGGCGACGACGGCGCCGACGACCAGCGCGATGATTCCCAGGATCCAGATGATGTGGACAGCGGCGATGAAGCCGATGATGAGCAGGACGATGCCGAGCACGATCATGAGGAAACCCTTCGTTGGGTGGTCGCCCGCCCCGGCAGGTGGCGAGCGCGCAAGAGGTCTTACCCGCCGCGCCGGACGGCAAACGGGCGATTTTGCGCAGCGGAAACACCCCCGTGCTGAACTGCGCGGGTGGTGATCGCACCTGACCTCCCCGAGTCCGCCGACGTCGTGATCATCGGTGGCGGCCACAACGGCCTGGCGTGTGCGGCCTACCTGGCTCGCGGCGGGCGCGAGGTCGTCGTGCTCGAGGCCCGCGACACGATGGGCGGGTGCGCGTCGACGGTCGACGCGATCGGCGCTCGGGTGAACATCTGCAACTGCGACCACACCATGGTGCTGGCCGGCGGCATCGTCGACGATCTCGACCTCGCGAGCCACGGCCTGACCTATCTCGACGTCGACCCGATGTCGACGGCGATCAGCTGGGACACCGCGTCTCCGCCGTTCGTCCAGTGGCGCAGCATCGAGCGCACGATCGACGGGCTGGCGCGCACCGACCCCGCAGCGGCGATCGCCTATCGGCGCTACCTCGACGTCGCGTTGCCCGCCGCACGTCTGATGCTCGACGTGCAACGCTCGCGTCCGGGGCTGCCCACGATCGGTGCGGCGGCCGCACGTCGCGGTCTGCGGGGCAGCACCACGCTGCTGCGCTGGGCCCGTTCGAGCGTCCTGGACGTCATGACCGGCTTCGACCTGCCGCCCTGGATGATCGCTGCGGTCGCGACGTCGGGCCCGGCCGTCTGGGGCCTGCCTCCCGACGCGCCGGGTACCGGCCTGGCCGCGCTCGGGCCGGCAGTGCGCCATCTCGTCGGCGTCGGGCGTCCGATCGGTGGCAGCGGTGCGCTGACGGATGCTCTGGCCTCCGCCGCGCAGGCGCACGGCGCGAAGTTGATCACCAGCGCCCGGGTCGGCGGGCTGACCGTGCGCGGCGGACGGGTGTTGGGGGTGCGGCTCGACGACGGGCGATCGATCGCCGCCCCCGTCGTCGTCGGCGCGCTGGACCCGCGCACGGTGCTGCTCGACTGGTTGCCGGACAGTGCTGTCGACGACGCCTACCGGCAGCCGCCCGGTGAGGGTTACGAGTCGAAGCTCGACGCCGTCGTGACGCAGCTTCCCCGGCTGCGCGCGCTGGCCGAGCTGCCCGAGGACGTACTGCCGGCATCGGCCCGCAACGTCGCGACCACGCTCGTGTGTCCGACGCCCGGGCAGCAGATCGCGGCCGCCGCGGCACGGGCCCGCGGCGAGGTGTCGGACCCGCCGATGTTCATGGTCAACACGCCGTCGGTGCTCGATCCGAGCATGCGGCCCGACGCCGACAGCCACCTGCTGAGCCTCGAGGTGCTGTGGACGCCGTACTCGCTCGCCGGCGGCTGGCCCGGTTCGACGCAGCCGTGGAGCTGGTTCGAACGGCTGGCCGGGTTGTGCGAGCCAGGGTTGGCGACGTCCGTCCGCGACTGGCGGGCCGTCACCCCGCCGGACTACGAGCGCGATTTCGGCCTGGCGCGCGGGTACGCGCCGTCCTACGGCGGCAGTGTCGTGGCGACCCTGCTCGGCCGTCGCCGTGAGCTGTCGCGCTACCACACCGCCGTCGACGGGCTCTACCTCACCGGCGCCGGGACGTTCCCCGGCGCCGGCGTCTGGGGGGTCAGCGGACGCAACGCCGCGGCCACCGTCCTCGCCGGGTGACGGCGCGGACGGCGGCCACGGTGACCACAGCAGCTCCAGCGGCTACGGCAGCTTGATGCTCTTGTCCAGGAACTGGTTCGTGGTGAGCGACGACGGTGTCAGGTCCGACGCCAGCTTCTTGCCCGTCTTGCTGTAGATCGGTTTCAGGATGTTGATCAGGTTCTGCACCCGCGCCGTGTCGAACGAGCCGAGGTAGCCGGTGGCCGGGTCGTTGGCCACGATCCCGAGCTTCTTCTCGGTGGCCACCGCATACGACGCGACGCCCGGGGTGTAGACCCAGCCGTTGTTGTAGGCCTTGACCAACTTCAGGATGAGCGCGTTCGTGGCAGCCGGCGTCTGGACGAAGTCGACGATCGCCTGCTGCATGATCGGCACCAGTTTGGTGAGGCACTTCGTCAGACCCGACAGCGCGTCCTTCCGGACGGCGAGCGCCTGCTGGTAGAAGTTGAAGCCCGCATCGGCGATGAGCTGGTACTTCATCGGCTTGTCCCAGGCCTTGACCTCGTGGGAGTAGGTGTACGGCTCGGACGTCGCGAAGCCCTGCACCGCGAACTTGCCCTTCGACCCGACGAACTCCGTCGGTGTGCCGTCGTAGCTGCCGTCGACCTGGCTCTTCTTCAGGATGCCCTTGCCGGTGAGGTAGTCCATGTAGGAGGCGCCCTCGAAGTAGAGGACCTTGGTGTTCGTCTTGCCGATGTCGGCGATGGTCTTCCAGTCCGGGTGCTGCTGCGGCGACCATTGGATGATCTGCGGGCTCTTCTGCAACCCCGCCAGCACGGCCACCGTCGGGTTCACCGCCGACTGCGACACCTGCTCGTCGGTGCCGAGGTAGCCCAGGGTGATCGACTTGTCCTTGTACATCTGCGACGTCACCGTCTGGTAGCCGATGGCCGGGCCGCCCGAGCGGATCTGCACCTTCACGCCGGTGGGCTTGCCCTTGGCGTAGAGGTCACCCGTCACCGACTTCTGCTGGGCGTTGATCGTCGGGTTCGGCCCGAGCAGTTGGTACTGCCCGCCGTGCTCGCTCTCGGGGTTCCAGTCGGTCTGGATCACGACGGTCGACGGGCAGCCCGCCGCCTTGAGATCGATCGCGGAGTCGGCCGCCGTCTTTGCCGGTGCCTTGGCCTTGGTCGCCGAGCTGGCGCAGCCTGCAGCGAGCATGGCGACGGCGCCGATGCTCACCAGGACGGCGCCGCGACGACGCATGCTTCGTGATCGGGTCACTCGTGCTCCTTCGATGGATGTGATGGGGAGGTCATGGGATTCAGCCGCGGTTGGCCCGGTACCAACGTCCGACGACGAGGGTGTTCAGCCAGCTGAAGAGCAGGAAGACGGCGATGCCGAGCAGGCTCGAGAGCAGGACGCCGGCGAACAGCGGCGCGAAGTCGAGCTGGGCGAGGTAGCCGGAGAACAGGGTGCCGAGCCCGGCGACGCCCTGCTTGAAATAGATCTCGCCGACGATTGCGCCGATCACGGACAGCCCGGCGGACACTCGGTAGCCGGTGAACATGGCCGGCAGCGCCGCCGGCAGCTGCAGCTTGATCAACCGCGTCAGCCGACTCGCCTTGTGCAGGGTGAACAGCTCGTGCGAACCACGGTCGGCGGCCTGCAGCCCGAACACCGTGTTGGACACGATCGGGAAGAACGAGATCAGGACGCAGACGATGATGCGGCTCTCGAGCCCGTAGCCGAACCAGAAGCTGATCAGCGGGATGATGGCCAGCACCGGCACCGTCTGCAGCATGATCGCCCAGGGGTAGAGCGAGTTCTCGAGCCACTTCGCCTGCACCATGAGCACCGCCGACAGCGTGCCGAGCACCATCGAGATGAGCAGCCCGGCGAACGTGACCTCGGCGGTGCGCAGCAGGGCGTGCAGCAGTTGCCCGCGGTTGTAGCTGTTGACGAACCCGTCGTGGATCACCTGGTGCGGTGCCGGGAACTCGTATCGCAGGTCCGGCTCGAGCACCACGTACGTGACGAAGTACCAGAGGCCGATGACGAGGCCGAACACCACGACGGGACCGATCATCGCCTTGAGGCGGCCCGTAGCGCCGCGGCGCTCCGGGCGGGGTCTCGTCGGCGCCGCGGCTAGCGGTCCGACCGCCGTCCCTGCGCCCGGGTTCACGTCGACGGAATCCTTCATGATCGTCACGAGACGCTCCGCAGGTGGTGTGAGACCTTGCCGGCGAGTTCGGCGAACTCGGGGGTGTAACGCAGCTCGGGAGATCGCGGGTAGTCGAAGGGGACGTCGATCTCGGCCACGATGCGTCCCGGCCGGCCCGACATCACCACGACGCGCGTGGACAGGAAGACCGCCTCGGCGACCGAGTGCGTGATGAACAGCCCCGCGAAGTTGCGGGCCTTGAACAGCTTGAGCAGCTCGTCGTTCAGACGCTCACGGGTGATCTCGTCGAGCGCCCCGAACGGCTCGTCGAACAGGAAGAGCTCGGGCTCGAGCGTGAGCGAGCGGGCCAGCGAGGTGCGCATCCGCATGCCCCCCGACAGCTCGTGCGGCAGGTGCTTCTCGAAGCCGCTGAGCCCGACCAGCTCGATCGCCTCGGCGGCCCGCTTGCCGCGTTCGGACCGGGGTACGCCCTCGAGCTCGCAGAACAGTTCGATGTTGGCCTGGACGCTGCGCCACGGCAGCAACGTCGCGTCCTGGAAGACGTAACCGACGTTGCGCCCGTTCACCTCGACCTTGCCGGCGGAGGCGGTGTCCAGGCCGGACGCGATGCGCAGCAGCGTGCTCTTGCCGCAGCCCGACGGCCCGACCACCGACACGAACTCGCCGGGGTGCACGACGAGGTCGGCGTCGGTGAGGGCCACCGTCCCGTCCGGGAACTGCTTGCGGACTCCGGCGAACCGCACGGCCGCCGTCGTCTTCGGCATCGTTGTGGTCATGGTGTGACCTCTCCGTCGAGGGTGGTGGCCAGTTGGGTGTCGATGCGGGTGCGCGCCACGAGGTTTCCGCTGCTCCAGACGAAACGGTCGGGGCTCGCGGCGCCCAGCGCCTCATTGGCGTCGCATGCCCGAACAGCCACGAGGTCGGCGGGCGCGCCGGGCTCGATCGCGACGGCCGGACGCCCCAGCGCGGCACGTCCACCGACGGTGAGCGTGCGCAGCGCGTCGAGCACGGACAGGTGCCCATCGGTGACCATGAGCGCGCCGACCTCGAGCGCGTCCCCACGTCCGACGGGGTGGAAGGCATCGCGCAGGTTGTCACCGCCGGCGGCGACCGTGGCCCCGGCGGCCAGCAGCGGCCGTACGGCGGTGAGGCCGCGCGGCGTCGACTGCGGGTGCTCGCGGCCCTGCAGGTACAGGTTCGTCTGCGGCAGTGCGACGATCGCGACTCCGGCCGCAGCGACCTTCTCGGCGACGCGGCGCTGCACGTCCTCGGGCTGGACGCCGAGGCTGACGCAGTGGCTGGCCGTGACTCCGTGCTCGAACCCGGTGCGCAGCACAAGGTCGGCGAGGTGCTCGAGCGTGAGCATGGCGGGGTTCAGCGTCTCGTCGGTGTGCAGGTCCAGGGGCACGCCGGCCTCACCGGCGATGTCGAGGCAGGCGCCGACCGCGCCGATCGGCTCGGGATCGAGGTGCGGGCAGCCGCCGGCGACGTCCGCACCCTCGGCCAGGGCGATCTTCAGGTCGGTGCCCGCGGATCCGAGGATCGGGTGCCCGATCAAGGCCACGAGCTCGAGGTCGACGATGCCGCGCCACGCCTCGCGCACCTCGACGAGCGCGGCCAGGGCCCGCAGGCCGAACGTCGAACCGATGTTGACGTGGCTGCGCACCACCGTCGTCCCGTAGGCGAGGTGGATGCGCAGGGCGGCGTCGGCCCGGCGGACGAAGTCGGTGTGCGTGAAGCCGTCGGCGATCTCGTTCATGGCACGGATCGCGCCGAGCAGGTCGCCGGTGCGATTCACCGATCGGGACACGGTGAGCGCCTTGTCCAGGTGGGCGTGCGGCTCGACGAAGGACGGCAGCAGCACGTACCCGGCGAGCTCGACGGTGGTGTCGGCGGACGGCTCCGGCCCGACCGCGGCGATGCGTCCGCCCTTGAGCAGCACGTCGGTGATCGTGCCGTCCACGAGGCGAGCACCGTGCAGCAGCGTCCTCACGCGGTGAGCTCGCGAACGGGGGTGCGGACGAGCCGGCCGATCTCGGCGAGCGCCTCGGCGGACGCGAGCTCGTGGCCCGCTCGCGTGCCACCGGACAGATCGACGCCGTCGACGCCGGGCAGCGCGAGCATCTCGCGGCACAGTTCGACGGCGGCGGACACACCCGCCGCCGCCCGGTCGGTCGCGTCCAGGACCGACTCGACGTAACCGCTCGGCACGCGACCGGCAGCGAACGATCGCAGCACCTGCGCGGACTCGGCGTCGGTGACGACCGGGACGCACGCGATGACGACGCCGCCGAACCCGGCGTCACGCAGCGCCGTCGTCGCCGCTGCCACCTGCGCCGCACCGCCGCAGTGATCGACGAACACCGTGTCGGCGCCCGCGGACGCCTTCGCCAGCAACCGGGGCAGCCGGATCGACGTCGGCTCCGCGACCGGGGCGTGCGCGACCGACACCACGACGCCCCGTCGGGCCGCGAGCCGAACCAGGCCCAGCGCGTCGAGGTCGAAGACAGCCTGCGCGTCCGCGCGTCCGCCGCCGGCCGGGTGGTCGCCGGTGACACAGTGCAGGCCGACCGCGCCGGCGTCGACGCACGCCGCGATCTCGCCCTCGAGCGCGACCCGGTTGCGGTCGCGGCAGTTGAGGCCGGCCCAGGTCGCCAGACCGGCGTCGGTGAGCACCCGCACCCGGTACGACGGCGGGAACTGCACGCGAGCCAGCCCGTGATCACCGGTCAGGCCGCCGTCGACGCTGCCGCCCAGGATGCCGCCGACCGTGCGCAACGAGTTGGCGTCCAGCGCAGCCGCGGGGACATCGGCGATCACCACCGGCGATGTGGACGCCCGCCGGATCGGCGTCGCCACCGTTGTCGCGGTGACAGGTGCGTACGGCCAGTCGCCGGGTTCGAGGTCGACGAACGCACAGCGCCCGGCCTGCGGCACCTCGCAGGAACCGCGCGCCGTGACCCCGGCGCACGGCCCGTGCAGCATTGTTTTCGGGCACCGCCGCACGGCTTGCGCCCATGCCGTCGACCCGTCCCGCTGCACGGGTACAACCTCTGTCCTGGACGTCTACGGGGCATTACCCAGCCATGAACACTGCGTTTCCCGCCTCTGCGGGTTTCCCGTCAGCGGGGCCCTACGGTTGGGGCATGCAGCGACCCGTGATGCCCGAGTCGATCGCTCCACCGGCGGCGCAGTACGCGCACGCGGTGCTGACCGAGGGCGCCGGACGCTGGCTGCACACGTCCGGAGTGGTGCCGGTGGCACCCGACGGGCACGTGCCCGACGGCATCGCAGCCCAGGCCGACGTCGTCTGGGCCAATCTGGCCGCGATCCTCGCCGAGGCCGGGATGGGGCCCGCCGACGTCGTCAGCGTCACGACCTACGTCGTGGTCTCGGCGACCGACGGCCTCGGGCAGGCGATGGCCGCACGTGACGCATTCCTCGGCGGCCGACGGGTGGCCAGCACGCTCGTCACCGTGCCCGCTCTCGCCCAGCCCGGGTGGTTGATAGAGATCGCGCTGATCGCGTCGGGCTGATCGTTAGCGTCCCGTGTAGGTCGCCTTGCCCGGACCGTCGGTCAGGAAGGACGCGGTCGCATTCTGCAGGTCCTCGCTGGCGAACAGCGCGCCGCTGACGAGGGGCGTCAGGTCGTCGGCCGCGCGGCTTCCGTGGCGCGCCGCCGCCGCGGTGATCAGCTTGGTGGCGGCGTGCGCGCGGGTGGGCCCGTTGGCCAGGCGCAGCGCGAACGCGTGCGCCGCCTCGCGGAAACCCTCGTCGGGCAGCACCCGGTTGACGACGTTCCACCGCTCGAGCGTGGCCGCGCCGAACAGCTCGCCGGTGTAGATCAATTCCCGGGCGCGCGCCAGGCCCGCCCGTTCGACGAGGCGTTGCGGGCCGCCCATCGACGGTGTCAGGCCGACCACGATCTCGACGAGCCCGAAGCGCGCCGACTCGGCGGCGAGGATGAGGTCGCACGCCAGTGAGATCTCGAAGGCCGCGGTCAGGCACAGTGCGTGCACGGCGAAGACCGTCGGGACAGCGAGGTCCTCGAGCGCGTGGATGAACTCGAACCAGTCGCGCCACACCTGGGCGCCCGTGACGGCGTCGAGCGTGGTGAAGAAGTTGACGTCGACCCCGCCGGACACCGCACGGCCCTCGGCCTGCAGCAACACCGCACGGGCGTCGGAATTCACGACGCCGGCCA
>CAZZVT010000120.1:6774-11186 GCA_964657545.1 uncultured Jatrophihabitantaceae bacterium | reverse complement strand
GCTGGGGGACTCGGACTCGAACCGAGACTGCACGGCTCCAAAGGCCGGCGGGCTGCCGATTACCCCATCCCCCACTTCCCCTCCACCGCCGACCAGGTTATGGCATGTGGATCGGGGTGAGGGGGTCGAGATGTACGTCGACGTAAGTTACGCTTCCGTAACCCCGACGCGCCGGCCCCGATCTAACCCAGGTTTGCCGGCCGCGGCCTCTGCCTCGCCGTGCGCCGTCCCGCGTACCCCCTTTTTCCGAAAGCAGGCCTGATGACGCTTCTCGACGAACGCACCCCCGCCACCGAGGGCCCCAAACCGGTCTTCGAGGGGACGAAGAAGCGCGGCGAGCAGTTCATGCTCTACGTCTTCGTCATCGTGCCGTTCGTGGCGTTCGCCGCCATCGTCCCGGTCGCCTGGGGCTGGGGGATGAGCTGGCTGGACGCCGCATTGCTGGTGATCTTCTACTTCGGCACCGGCTTCGGCATCACCGTCGGGTTCCACCGCTACTTCACGCACGGCTCGTTCAAGGCCAATCGCGGGCTGCGGCTCGGGCTGGCGATCGCCGGCTCACTCGCGATCGAGGGACCGGTCATCCGCTGGGTGGCCGACCACCGCCGCCACCACGCCTTCAGCGACCGTGCGGGCGACCCGCACTCGCCGTGGCGCTTCGGTGAGACGCTGCCCGCCCTGGCCAAGGGATTCTGGTTCGCCCACCTCGGCTGGCTGTTCGACGTCGAGCACACCAATCGCGAGAAGTACACGCCCGACCTGATGGCCGACGCCGACATTCGGCTCGTCGACAAGCTGTTCCCCGTCTGGGTGCTCGTGTCGGTGTTCCTGCCGGCTCTGCTGGGTGGTTTGATCACGATGTCCTGGACCGGTGCGCTGACGGCGTTCTTCTGGGCGTCGATGGTGCGCATCTTCCTGCTGCACCACGTCACGTGGTCGATCAACTCGGTCTGCCACATGATCGGCGACCGGCCGTTCACCTCGCGCGACAAGAGCGCCAACTTCTGGCCGCTCGCGATCCTGAGCTTCGGCGAGAGCTGGCACAACCTGCACCATGCCGACCCGACGGCCGCCCGGCACGGCGTCCTGCGTGGTCAGATCGACGAGTCCGCCCGGGTCATCTGGCTGCTCGAGAAGCTGGGCTGGGCCACCGAGGTCCGCTGGCCCAAGCCCGAGCGCCTCGCCAAGCTGCGCGTGGACAAGACCGGGGTCGGCGTCTGAGCGCTCAGGTGACGGCGGCGCGCACCGAGAACCGCGGGTCGCGCCACTCGCCGCCGGCCAGCACGTCGCGCAGGATCTCGAGGGCGTCCCAGACCTGCGTGAACGACAGGTAGAGCGGGGTGCAGCCGAGCCGGACGAGGTCGGGGGCGCGGAAGTCCCCGACGACGCCCCGGGCAATCAGTGCTTGCGTCACGGCGTAGGCAGACTCGACGGCCAGCGCCACCTGCGACCCGCGTCGCTCGGGATCGCGCGGGGTCACCACCTCGACCTCGGGCAGGAACTCGTCGGCGTAGTCGATCACCAGCTCGGTGAGCCGCAGCGACTTCTCGCGCAGGTCGGCGAGCGCCACCCCGTCGAAGACGTCGAGGGCCGCGTCGAGTGCGCGCATCGACAGCACGGGCGGCGTCCCGATCCGAGCCCGCTCGATGCCCGGAGCGGGCGCGTACGTCGCGGCCAGGTCGAACGGCGTGGCGTGTCCCTGCCAGCCGGTCAGGGGCAGGTCGGCCACGCCGTGGTGACGCGTCGGCAGGTAGATCCACGCCGGCGCGCCGGGACCGCCGTTGAGGTACTTGTACGAGCAGCCGACGGCGGCGTCGGCGCCCAGGCCGTCGAGGTCGAAGGGCACGGCACCTGCTGCGTGCGCGAGGTCCCAGAGCATCAACGCGCCCGCCCCGTGCGTCATCGCGGTGATGCGCTCGGCGTCCCACAGCTCGCCGGTGCGGTAGTCGACGGCGCTGAAGGCGACGAGCGCGGTGCGGGTGTCGAGGACCGAGGCCAGCTCGTCGGGACGCACGCGCACCAGCTCGAGCCCCAGCAGCCGGGCCACGGACTCGGCGACGTACTGGTCGGT
Organism: uncultured Jatrophihabitantaceae bacterium; assembly: GCA_964657545.1. GTDB lineage: Bacteria > Actinomycetota > Actinomycetes > Mycobacteriales > Jatrophihabitantaceae > Jatrophihabitans. The sequence continues at coordinate 9,115 of CAZZVT010000120.1, read as the reverse complement.
GGGGAAGTTCGCACCGTCGGTGACGATCACCGAGCGCCGCGGCTTGAGTCGCGCCAGCGCCACCATCGCCTGGAACAGCTGGATCGTCGTCGAGTCGCCGCACAGCACCTGACCCGGCGCGGCCCCGACCAGCGCTCCGATCCGGTCGCCGACCCGGGTGGGCAGCGTCCACCAGCCGTTGTCGTTCCACGACCCGATGAGGTCGGTGCCCCACTCCCGCGCGATCGAGTCGCTGACGGTCGAGGCGACCGCGACGGGCAGCGCGCCGAGGGAGTTGCCGTCTAGGTAGACGACGCCCTCGGGCAGCGTGAACTGCGCCTGCAGGTAGGCCAGCGGGTCGGCCGCGTCCGCGTCGAGCGCCGCGGCGCGGGAACGGATCGGCTCAGGCACCGCGCACCTGCCAGAGGTCGGGGAAAGCGGGACGGAACAGCGTCGAGCGCAGGTACGCCGCGCCGGCCGAGCCGCCGGTGCCCGGCTGCGCGCCGATGGTGCGCTCGACCATCTTCACGTGCCGGTAGCGCCATTCCTGCATGCCCTCGTCGATGTCGACCAGCGCCTCGCACAGCTGGGCCGAGCTGCCCTGCTCGTCGGCGTAGACCGTGGCGAGCAGCGCGATGATCGACGGGTCGCCGGCCGGCCACTGCTGCGCCGGGTCGTGCTCGAGGGCCGGCGGCGGCACGTCGTAGCCGGCGCGGTCCAGCTGACGCAGCAGCGAGTCGAACACCGAGCGCCGGGCCATGGCCGCCGCCGTGCGGGAATCGCGGGAAGGGTCGAGGTCGCGCCGTCCGAGCACCGCTTCGAGCTCGCGGAACTGCTCGGACTGGAACCCGCTCGAGCCGCCGAGCTCGGGACGGAACGACGCGAACTGGCGTGGCGTCATGGTCTCGAGGACGTCGAGCTGCCCGACGATCGTCTTCAGGATCTTGGCGATGCGCCGGGCGGTGAGCAGCGCGCCCGCGGCGTCGCCGTCCTCGAGACGCTCCTGCAGCCATGCCGCCTCGTGCAGGATCTGCTTGAACCACAGTTCGTAGACCTGATGGATGATCACGAACAGCAGTTCGTCGTGCTGTTCGGTGCGGGGCGACTGCGCCGCGAGCAGGTCGTCCAGACGCAGGTAGCTGGTATAGGTGAGGGGATCCGGCGCCGGCACACTGCTCATGGGACCATTCTCGGCGATGACAGAGTCCGAGCGGCGACCCAGGGTCAGGATGACCGGCCGGGAGCGCCGCGAGCAACTGATCGCCATCGGCCGCGCGCTGTTCGCCGAGAAGGGCTACGACGGCGCCTCCATCGAGGAGGTCTCGGCCCGCGCGGGCGTCAGCAAGCCGGTCGTCTACGAGCACTTCGGGGGCAAGGAGGGGCTCTACGCCGTCGTGGTCGACCGTGAGATGGCCGACCTGCTGCAGCGGTTGACGGCGTCCATGGCCGACGGCCACGCCTACGAGCTGGTCGAGCAGGCCGCGTTGGCGCTGCTGACCTACATCGAGGAGGAGACCGACGGTTTCCGGATCCTCGCGCGGGACTCGCCGGTGACCTCGGTGTCGGACGAGACGTCGGGCGCCGGCGGCGGCTTCTCCTCGCTCCTCAACGACGTCGCGAGCCAGGTCGAGCACATCCTCGGACGGGAGTTCGCGCGCACCGGTGTCTCGGTCGACCTTGCCCCCATGTACGCCCAGATGCTGGTCGGCATGGTCGCGTTCACCGGGATGTGGTGGCTCGAGGAACGCGAGCCCGGCCGCGAGCAGGTGGCCGCGCACCTGGTGAACCTCGGGTGGAACGGCCTCAAACACCTGCAGGCGGCGCCGCGTCCGCTGCGCTCGCGACCGCCGTCCTGAGCCGTGCCGCAGACCCGCGCCCGCGGTGCGTCCGCTTCGACCGGTCGTGTGTTTCGGCGGCGAGCCGTGACACGATGGGGCCATGCAGGACGACGTCGCTCCCCACGGCGAGACCCCGGCAGAACCGCGGGTCGACGCAGGGTCCGATGACGGCTTGGTCGGGAAGGCCGTACGCGCTCGCCCGACGCCGTTTCGCCGTGCCGATGCCAGTGCCGGTACCAGTAGCAGTGCCGACGCCGAGCTGATCGCCGGCCGGCACGCGGCCCCGGCCGGGGAACCACCGGCACCGGTCGTCGAGTCCGCCGAGCCGGCCGGTGAGCAATCCGAAGCGATCATCTCCGATGCCCTCGAGCAGTCCCGGCTGGTGACCGCGCGGGCCGAGCAGCTGGCCGACGCGCTGCTCGCCGACGCCCGTGAGGACGCCGAACGGCTGGCCCAGGACGGCCGCGCCTCGGCCAAGGTCCTGCGCGACCAGGCCGAGGCGATCGTCGCGGCGGCGCGCCAGC
>CAZZVT010000120.1:0-6764 GCA_964657545.1 uncultured Jatrophihabitantaceae bacterium | reverse complement strand
CGCCGCCGACATCGAGGCCCGCGCAGCCCGGGCCGACGAGGAGCACGAGGCCGCCCTGCTCCGGGCGCGCGCGGAGCAGCAGGCACAGCTCGCGCAGGCGCGGGCCGACTTCGATGCCGAGCAGGAGCGGCTCGCACTCGAGAGTTCGGGTCAGCGTGCCCGGCTGCTGGCCGAGGCCGAGATCGAGGTGCGCGCCATCCGCGACGAAGCGAGCTCGATCGTCGCTGCGGCGCGGGCCGAGGCCGACGCGATCCGCGCGGAGGCCCGCACGGCCGGCGCGAGACTGCTCGACGACACCAGGAAGGCAGTGGCTGCCGAGACAGCCGACGCAGCCGAGCAGACGGCGTGGACCAAGCAGACGATGTCCGATCTGCTCGCCGCCGCGGAGGCGGACGCCGAGAAGGTCCGCGACCAGGCGCATTCCGAGGCAGCGGCGGTGCTCGCCGACGCCCACCGGCGCGCCGAGCTCAGCGACGCCGGGGTCGAACAGCGGCGGCGCGCCTGCGACGAGCTGCTCGCCGCGCAGCGCGCCGAGGTCCAGGAGGAGCACGCGGCCCAGCTCGAGTCCGCCCTGCGCGACGCCGCCGAGATTCGCCAGCAGGCCGGCGACGACGCCGAGCAGATCATCTCGGTGTCCGAGCTGCAGGCCGCCGAGGCGCTCGAGCGCGCACGCCGCCGCGAGGCCGAGGCCGAGGCCGGTGCGCGGGCGGTGCGCGAGCAGGCCACCGACGATCTCGAACGGATGCAGAACGAGGCCCGCGAGCTGCGTCGGACGTCGAAGGACGAGGCCAGCCGCATCGTCGCCGACGCGCGCAGCGAGGCCGACGACATGCGCTCGGCAGCCCGCTCGCTGCTGGCCGAGGCCCGGGCCGAGGTCGCCGTCCTGGGGGCGCATCGCGACGAGATCACCAAGCAGCTGGGCGATCTCTCGGGCGTGATCAACGCTCTGGCGGTCGCCGACCGCGTGGAGGCGGCGACCAGGAACGGCGCCGCCGGTCAGTCGGGCGGCCAGCACGCAGCAGTACCGGCTGACCGGTCCGGCAGCACGTAGGACCGGTAGTCTCCGTTTCCCGACGTAGTGATGAAAAGAGTGTTGGCCTGTCATGAGCGATCACACCACGAGCACCTACCGGACCGTGATGCGCGGTTACGACCCGGCTGAGGTCGACCGCCATGTGGCCGAGCTGTCCCGCGCGGCCGCCGAGGCGCAGGCCCGGGCCGACCAGCTCGAGGGCCAGGTCGGGGCTCTCAGCCGCCGTGCCGAGGAGGCCAGCGAGCAGCAGGCCGAGGCCCGCAAGCTCGACGACAAGCCCCAGCCGCCGGCCGAGCCCACCTATCACGACTTCGGTAAGCGAGTCGGACGCATCCTGGCCATGGCCGAGGAAGAGGCCGAGGAGATGCGCTCGGCCGCGGTCTCCGAGGTGCACCGCAGTCTGGCCGAGGCCGAAGCCACCGCGACGACCAGCCGCGAGGACGCGGACAAGTACGCCCGCGAGACCCGCGAGGGCGCCGACCAGGAGGCCTCCCGCATCATCGAGGAGGCCAAGCGCAGCGCCGACCAGATGGTCGACGAGGCCGAGCGCCGCGCCATCGCCCGTCGCAACGAGGCCGAGGCGGTGTACGAGGAGCAGCGGGCCCGCTCGGCGAAGGCCGCGGCCGACTTCGAGAAGACGCTCGCCGAGCGTCGCGACAAGGCCGAGGAGATCTTCCAGGCGCGCACCGACGAGGCCGAGCAGGCACTCAACGACGCTCGTGACCGCGTCACCAACATGCGTTCGCAGGCCGATCAGATCCAGGCCGAGGCATCCCGGCGCGCTGCGCAGCTCGCCACCGAGTCCGAGCAGAAGGCCGAGCACATCGTCGCCGAGGCAGTGGCCCGGGCCGACCGCATCCGCGACGAGTCCGAGCGCGAGCTCGCGGCGCACGTCCAGCGCCGCAACGCCATCAACGCCCAGCTGTCCAACGTCCGTCAGATGCTGGCCACCCTGTCGGGCACCACGGCCGCTGCGCACACCGACGAGGACGTCGAGCAGAACGCCGAGTAGCCCCGCCCGCGGCCTCAGCCCTCGTCGGCGAGCTCGAGCCAGGCCTGCTCGGCCTGCTCCCGCTCCTCGACGAGGGTCTTGAGCTGGGCGTTCAGCTCGGCCACCCGCACGTGATCGGTGGCGTGGGTGGCGAGCTGATCGTGCAGCGCCCGCTCCTGCTTGTCCAAGGTGCCGACCCGCCGTTCGAGGCGGGTGAGCTCCTTGCGGGCGGTCCGGGTGTCGCCGCCGCGCTTCTCGCGGCGCTCGTAGCCGATCGTCGCCTCGTTGCTCGCCCGCGAGGCGGACCGCCGGGCGAGGTACTCGTCGACCCCGCCGGGCAGCGCGGCCAACGACCCGTCGCCCAGCAGGGCGACGGTGGTGTCGCAGACCCGTTCGAGCAGGTAGCGGTCGTGGCTGACGATGACGATCGATCCGGCCCACCGGTCGAGCAGGTCCTCGAGCGCGGCCAGCGTGTCGGTGTCGAGATCGTTAGTGGGTTCGTCGAGAAGCAGCAGGTTGGGCTGGACGAGCAGCAGCCGCAGCAGCTGCAACCGGCGCCGTTCGCCACCGGACAGGTCGGACACCGGCGTCCACTGCCGCTCGTTGGGGAACCCGAAACTCTCGGCCAGCTGCCCGGCGCTGAGTTCGACGCCGTCGAGCTCGGCGGTGGTGCGCACCTCGTTGACGGCCTCGAGCACCCGCAGCTTGTCGGGCAGCTCGACGATCTCCTGGCTCAGGTGACCGGTGTGCACGGTCTGGCCGATCTTCACCGTCCCCGAGTCGGGGGCGAGCTCACCGGCGAGCAACCGCAACAGGTGCGACTTGCCCGACCCGTTGACGCCGATGATGCCGATCCGGTCGCCCGGCCCGACATGCCAGGTGATGTCCTCGAGCAGGGTGCGCGCGGGGTCACCGTCGCCGCCGCCCACCGTCACCGTGACGTTCTCGACGTCGACGACGCTGCGCCCCAGCCGCCGCTGGGCGAGCGCGCGCAGCTCGACGCCGCTGCGCGGTTCGGGGACGTCGGCGATGAGCGCCTCTGCAGCGTCGATGCGGAACTTCGGTTTGGACGTCCGCGCCGGGGCGCCACGGCGCAGCCAGGCGAGCTCCTTGCGCAGCAGATTCTGCCGCCGTGCCTCGCTGGCCTCGGACTGGCGCATGCGTTCCGCCCGCGCCAGGACGTACGCGGCGTACCCGCCGTCGAAGGGGCGGACGGTCGCGTCGCCGACCTCCCACATCCGCTCGCACACCGCGTCGAGGAACCACCGGTCGTGGGTGACGACGAGCAGGGCGCCGCGGCGGGCGCGCAGGTAGTCGGCGAGCCAGGTGATGCCCTCGACGTCGAGGTGGTTGGTGGGCTCGTCGAGCACCAGCAGGTCGGCCTGCTGCACCAGTGCGGCGGCCAGGGCGACGCGGCGACGCTCGCCGCCGGAGAGCCGGGCGACGTCGGCGTCGAGGCCCACCGCGGCCAGGCCCAGGCCGACGAGCACCTCGCGCACACCGGAATCGCCGGCCCACTCGTGCTCGGCGCCGTCGCCGACGACCACCGTGCGCACCGACGAGCCGGCAGGTAGCTGCCCGCGTTGGTCGACGGTGGCGATGCGGGCGTCGCCGGTGCGGGTGACCCTGCCGGTGTCGGGGGTCTCGTCGCCGATGATCAGGCGCAGCAGCGTCGACTTGCCGCCGCCGTTGCGTCCGACCACTCCGATGCGCTCGCCGTCAGCCACGCCGAGCGAGACGCCGTCGAGCACGAGGGTGGTGCCGAAGGCCTTGCCGACGTTCTCGAGGTTGACGAGGTTGGCCATGGCTCAGCGACCCGAGTCGTAGGTGCCGGAGTCGAATACCACTGCGGCGCCGGCGACCGGACCCTGCGCCACCCGGGCCCGGCGGCACACGCCGTCGGCCTCGAGCGCGGTGGCAAGGGCGCGGGCGGACACCGCGTCGGCACAGAGGAACGCGCAGGTGGGTCCCGATCCCGAGATGATCCCGGCGAGTGCTCCGCGGGCCGCCCCGGCGTCGAGGGTGGCCTGCAGGGCCGGCGCGATCTGCAGCGACGCCGGCTGCATGTCGTTGCCGAGGGCTGCGGCGACGGCTTCGATGTCACCCGTGGCAAGCGCGGCGACCAGGCGCTCGGGTCCTGCGATTGGCGGCGGTGCAGACCCCTCGGCCCGCAGCGCGTCGAGGGCTTTGTAGGCGGCGACCGTCGACAGGCCGTGGTCGGCGAGGGCGAAGACCCAGTGCAGCGGGGTCGAGGTCGGGACGGGGGCCAGCAGCTCGCCCCGCCCGGTGCCGATGGCGGTACCCCCGAGCAGCGGGAACGCGACGTCGCTGCCGAGCTGGGCAGCCAACGGCAGCAGCGCTGCGGGGGAGTCGTCGAGGTTCCAGAGCCGGGCGCAGGCGAGCAGGGCGGCAGCACCGTCGGCGCTGCCACCGGCCATGCCACCGGCGACCGGGATCGCCTTGTCCAGGTGCAACCGGACGTCCGGCGCGATGCCGGCCGACGCGGCGAGCAGCGCCGCCGCCCGCAGGGCCGTGTTCGACGAGTCGAGCGGGACATCGCGGACGTCGTCACCCGAGACGGTCAGCGACAGATGGTCGGCGGTACCGGCCGAGACCTCGTCGTAGAGGTCGACGGCGTGGAACACCGTGCGCAGCTCGTGATAGCCGTCGGGGCGGACCTCACCGACCCCGAGCGTCAGGTTCACCTTCGCCGGGACGCGCACGCGAACGCAGCGTTCGGGGTGAGCAGGCACCCGCCGAACTCTACGGACCCGATGGTCGGGCGTTCCCGGGCCAGCCGGTAGTCTGACGGGGTTGCCCGGCGAGGGACCGTTTCCGTGCGGATCCGTGATCGACGCGGTGTCGCTCGTCGACGCGCGTTCCACGTCCGAGGCACCGCATCGCGTTCCACCGGCAGCCGCAGACAATTCCGCTTTCACGCACCGACAGCTCCAGGGAGTTCCACCGTGTCCGAGGTTCGACTTACCGCTGAGACCCGCACCGAGTTCGGCAAGGGCGGCGCGCGCCGCACCCGCCGCGCCGGCAAGGTGCCGGCCGTCATCTACGGCCACGGCGCCGACCCGCGGCACGTCGCCCTCGTCGCCCACGACCTGGCGCACGCACTGCGCAAGGGCGGCAGCAACGTGCTGCTGACCCTCGACATCGAGGACGGCGAGCAGCTCGTCATCCCGAAGTCGGTGCAGCGCCACCCGATCAAGGGCTACTTCGAGCACGTCGACCTGCTGGCCGTCCGCCGCGGTGAGAAGGTCACCGTCGACGTCTCGATCAGCGTCGTGGGTGAGGTCGCTCCCGGTGGACTGCTCAACCAGGAGAACACCAGCATCAGCGTCGAGGCCGACGCCACCGACATCCCCACCGAGTTCGAGGTCAGCATCGACGGTCTCGAGATCGGTGGCCAGATCACGGCCGGCGACGTCACGCTGCCCACCGGCGTCACCCTCATCACCGACCCCGAGTCGCTCGTCCTGGCCATCGCCGAGGCGCCGACCGCCGAAGACCTCGAGGCCGAGGTCGCCGAGGCTGTCGAGGAGCTCGGCATCGTCGAGGACGCCCCGGACAGCGAGTCCGAGGGCAGCGACGACGCCGACAAGCCGGCCGGCGACAGCGCCGAGTAACGCGCACTCACCGACAACGATTTCGCCGTGGCCGACGACCGTTTCCTGGTCGTCGGCCTCGGCAATCCAGGACCCGCCTACGCCGGCAATCGCCACAACGCCGGCTTCCTGGTCGCCGACCTGCTCGCCGAACGTGTCGGCGGGCGCTTTAAGGCGCACAAGGGGCGGGCCGACATCGTCGAGGGACGGCTGCGCGGTCTCCCGGTCGTACTCGCCAAACCCAAGGCGTTCATGAACGAGTCCGGCGGCCCGATCGCGTCGATCGCGCGGTTCTACAAGATCCCCGTCGAGCGGATTGTCGTCGTGCACGACGAGCTCGACCTGCCGTTCGGGTCGGTGCGCCTCAAGCGTGGTGGCGGCGAGGGTGGGCACAACGGCCTGCGGTCCACGAGCTCCGCGCTCGGCTCGAAGGAGTACGCGCGGGTGCGTTTCGGCATCGGGCGACCACCGGGTCGCCAGGATCCAGCCGACTACGTACTGCGTGATTTCTCGGCCGTGGAACGAAAAGATCTGGGCTTCGAGGTCGACCGGGCCGCCGACGCGGTCGAGGCTTTGCTCACCGATGGTCTTGAGGCTGCGCAGAACGCGTTTCACTGAGGCAAAGGCTCAGCGAAAAGGTTGTTCTGATCATATTTCGCGCCGCTTCCGGGTGGCGGTTTCGCTGTTCGCGTAACTGCTTCCAGGGCCCGTTTTTGCTGGGCTCGAGGTGTTCTGATTCGCTCGTGTGCGCTATAATTGGACGTATGGGCGAGACGGTGCAGGAGTTGCGGGTGTTCCTGCTGCTCGGCGCCGCGGAGCAGATCCTCGCCGAGCTGCAGACCGTTGATCTCACCTCGTGCAGTGATGGGGAGGTGGTGGCGGCGGTGCAGGCGAATGAGCGGGTGCGGCGGATGTTGGAACCGGTCGACCACGTGCTTGTTCTGGAGGTTGAGCAGCGGGGGATCCCCGCCCGTGCGCTGTCCGGGGGGACGGGTGGCTGGTTGCGGGCGACGGTGAAGGTCGACATCGAGGAGGGCAACGCCCGGGTCCGGGCCGCGCGGGCGGCCGGTTCCCGTCGGTCGCTGATCGGGGAGCCGCTGCCGGCGGTGCACCCGTACGTCGCCGC
>CAZZVT010000119.1:0-11219 GCA_964657545.1 uncultured Jatrophihabitantaceae bacterium | reverse complement strand
CCGCGAAGATCGTCGCCATCCTGCGCGACTTCGTCCTCAGCGTGAGAACCGTCCTTGCCGAACTCGAACCGCTGCCGCCGCGGTTACCGACGTCAGGGCCGCCGTCGCCTGGCTCACGGATCTCCGCATCGTCGAGGCCGAGGTCGCTGCCGTCCCCGGCCTCCGCGCCTACCAGGTCGTGGGTATCGAGAACGCCGGCGCAACAGCCGAGGTGGCCACCGGAGAGAACGCTGCCCTCGAGGGTTTGGCCAGTGACGTCGTTGCAGCCGAGAAACCTTCCTCTTGGGCGAACGAAGAGACGCTCAGTGACCATTACGACCGGCACGGTTCGGATTTTGCCTGTAAGTCCGTAGACGACTACACCGCGAAAGCCCGAGCTTTCTTCCGCAAGCACGGGGATGGCAGCGTCGAGGTCAAGGTTGACAAGGTCGACGACACCATTCGCGTGTACGACGACGCCTCGAATACTTTTGGCGTGTACACGCCAGATGGGCTCACGCGTACCTTCTACAAACCGAAAGCTGGATGTGCGTACTGGCTTCGGCAACCGGGAGAACTGAGATGACGCAGCGATTCCGATGTCCGGCGTGTGGTTATTCCGAATTGTTCGAACCGCCTCGGTTACCCGGCGGGGGTGGTTCTTACGAGATCTGTTGGTCGTGCGGGTTCGAGTACGGCGTGACGGACGACGACGAGGGATTCACCTACGAGCAGTGGCGAGAGCGTTGGATCGCCAGAGGGATGCCGTGGGATTCGGAGGGCATTCATCCGCCGCCGGAAGGCTGGGACCCGGTAGCGCAGCTTGCGTCGCTGGATCATGGGTGATCGGTGCCAAGCGGCACCGTGGGCACCCAGCGGCCGCGGGCCGCGACCGAGCCGTAACGTGGGTTCGTGCCACACCCCGACCGGCTGGTCATGATCCCCAAGACGCTGGGGATGCAGGCCCTGCTGCTGTCGATGCTGCCCGTCAACCTCGCGCTCACCGGGGCGGCGCTCGTCCGCTCCACGATCGCGCCCGCCCGGCGCCAGGTGGCCGCCGAGCCACGGACGATCCTGATCAGCGGCGGCAAGATGTCCAAGGCGCTGCAGCTGGCGCGCTCGTTCCATCGCGCCGGGCACCGGGTGGTGCTCGTCGAGACGGCGAAGTACCGGCTCACCGGGCACCGGTTCTCCAACGCCGTCGACCGCTTCTACACCGTGCCCAAACCCCAGGACCCCACGTACGCGCAGGCGCTGCTCGACATCGTCCGTCGCGAGAACGTCGACGTGTACGTACCGGTGTGCAGCCCGGCGGCGAGCTACTACGACGCACTGGCCAAGCCGCTGCTCGAACCGTACTGCGAGGTATTGCACTGCGACCCGGACACCATCGAGTTGCTCGACGACAAGTACCGCTTCGCCACGACCGCGGCGTCGCTCGGCCTGCCCGTGCCCGACACGCACCGCCTCACCGACCCGGACGAGGTGGCCGCGTTCGACTTCGACGACCGACACCCTGGGCCGTACATCCTCAAGAGCATCGCCTACGACCCCGTCCACCGGCTGGACCTCACACCGCTGCCGGCCGACAGCCCGGCGGCCACCGAACGGTTTGCCCGCGCGAAGCCGATCACGACCGACAACCCGTGGATCCTGCAGGAGTTCGTCGCCGGGCAGGAGTACTGCACCCACGGCACCGCGCGCGACGGTGAACTCACCGTTTACTGCTGCTGCGAGTCCTCGGCGTTCCAGCTGAACTACGCGATGGTCGACAAGCCCGAGATCGAGAACTGGGTACGCACCTTCGTGCGCGAGCTCAAGCTCACCGGCCAGGTGTCCTTCGACTTCATGGCGACGCCCGACGGGCGGGTGTACGCGATCGAGTGCAACCCGCGCACGCACTCGGCGATCACGATGTTCTACAACCATCCCGACCTCGCCGCCGCCTATCTCGACGCGGACGGTCCGTCGATCCGACCGCTGGCGTCGAGCCGTCCGACGTACTGGCTCTACCAGGAACTGTGGCGCCTCGTGCGGCACCCCGGCACCGCGCGTGAGCGGGTCGGCATCGTCGTGCACGGCAAGGAAGCCATCTTCGACTGGACCGACCCGCTGCCGTTCCTCGCGGTGCACCACCTGCAGATCCCGAGCCTGCTCTGGTACAACCTGCGCCATCTCAAGGACTGGATCCGGGTCGACGTGAACATCGGCAAACTCGTCGAGCCGGCGGGGGACTGATGCTGCGGGTACTGCACCTGGTCGGTTCCGCCGTGAGCGACTTCTACGCCGACCTGTCGCGGCTGTACGCCGTCGACTGCCTCGCTGCCACCGCCGACCCTCAGCGCTACGAGCCGGTGGTCGCCTACGTGACACCCGACCGGCGCTGGCGCTTCCCGGCCGACCTCGGTGCCGACACGATCGCTGCCGCCGAGCCGCTCGACATCGACGATGCGATCGCGCACATCTCGCACTTGCGGATCGACGTCGTGATCCCGCAGATGTTCTGCCTGCCCGGCATGACGCAGTATCGCGCACTGTTCGACGTGCTCGGTATCCCGTACGTCGGCAACCGGCCCGACGTCATGGCCGTTGCAGCGGACAAGGCGCGCGCGCGAGCCATCGTGGCCGCAGCGGGCGTCCGCGTCCCCGTGGCAGAGGTGCTGCGTCGCGGCGACGTGCCGACGCTCGCCCCGCCGACCGTCATCAAGCCGGTCGACACCGACAACTCGCTCGGGCTGGCCCTGGTGCGCGACGACGCCGACTACGAGCACGCTCTGGCGTCCGCGTTCGAGCACTCCGACGCCGTGCTCGTCGAGCGGTACATCGAGCTGGGTCGCGAGGTCCGCTGCGGGGTGATCGAACGCGAGGGCGAGCTGGTACCGCTGCCGCTCGAGGAGTACGACGTCGACACCGATCGCAAGCCGATCCGCGACCACGCCGACAAGATCAACCGGAGCGGCAACGGTCAGCTCAACCTGGTGGCCAAGGACGCCGTGCACGCCTGGATGGTCGACCTCGACGATCCGATCACCGAACGGGTATGGGCCGCCGCCATGCGCGCCCACAGAGCCCTCGGCTGCCGTCACTACAGCCTGTTCGACTTCCGCATCGACCCCGACGGCGAGCCATGGTTCCTCGAGGCCGGGCTGTACTGCTCGTTCGCCGAACAGAGCGTCGTGTCGATGATGGCCGCGGCGGCCGGTATCGCACTGCCGGAGTTGTTCGCGAGCGCGATCGATCAGGCCCTGGCGAGCTCGTAGCCGACCACCATGCCGCGGTGCATGACCCGGTCGCCCGCGACGTCCGAGTGATCGGCGCGGTGCAGCACGCAGCCGTTGTCCCAGATCACGACGTCACCCGGCGACCAGGCGTGCTCGAAGACGTTGTCGTCGCGGGTGGAGTGGTCGAACAGGAACTGCACCAGTTCGGCGGCCTCGGCATCGGACATGCCGCTGATGGCCGCGCACCGTTTCGGGGTCGACAGGTAGAGCGCGGTACGCCCGGACAGCGGGTGCGTGCGCAGAAGCGGGTGCTCGGCCGATGTCTCGTCGTCGTCGCCGAGTTCGAGGCCGGTGACGACATGGGTCACGGTGCGTCCCTGAAGGGTGGCCCGTGTGTCGGGCGGCAGCGTCTCGTAGGCGCGGTACTGGTTGCTGAACACGGTCTGCCCGCCCCGCGCCGGAATGGCCACCGCCCGCAGCGCCGTGTAGGTCGGCGGCTTGCGCAGATAGCTGGAGTCGGTGTGGAAGGTGCTGCGCGGCGGGGTCGTACGCCCCACGTTGCTGACCACGTTGAGGTCGGGGAAACCGTCGACCGGGGTCTCGCCGGTGGTGAAGGTCAACTCACCGAAGCGCTGCAGGAACGCCAGGAACTCGTCGTCGTCGGCCTGCTGATCGGGCAGCACCAGCACGCCGTGCTGCGCCAGCAGACCCTTGAGTTCGATGACGTCGGCGCCGCCGAGTGACAGTCCTCTGACGGTGGCGCCGAGCGGTTCGTGCACGGCGATCTGCATTACATACCTCCAGGTATGGTCAGTCGACGCGACGGATGAGCGTGAGCCCGTCGCGGACCGGGATCAGCACCTGCTCGATGCGCGTGTCGTCGGCCACCGTACGGTTGAACTCGGCGATGGCCGTGCCGTTGTCGGTGACCACGCCCGCCCCCCACGGCTGACCCTGCATGAGCGTGTTGTCGACGCAGATCAGTGCGTGCGGGTTCAACAGGTGTGCCTGGAGCAGGATGTCCAGGTATTCGCGGTAGCCGGACTTGTCGGCGTCGATGAAAACGAGGTCGAAGGGCTCGGCGGACGTGCCGAGGTCGGCGAGGGTGTCCGACGCCGGCCCGACCAGGATTTCGATCTTCGCTCCGTCGGGTGACTCGTCGAAGCACCGGCGCGCGAACTCGGCCGCGTACGGATCGAGCTCGCAGGCCACCACCACGCCGTCGGCAGGCAGCGCCTCGGCCATCGCCAGCGCGGAGTAGCCGGTGAACATGCCGATCTCGAGCACCCGCCGCGCCCGGGCGGTGTGCACGAGCATCTTCAGCACCTGACCCTCGACGTGCCCGGACAGCATCTCCTGCTCCAGGGCCGGTCCGTCGCCGCCGCGCTGGGCCCAGTCCTCGTCGTGCGTGCGCCGTGCCAGCTTGTCCAGCGCGGGTGACTCGGGCGTCGTGCACCGCTCGACGTAGGTGTCGATGCCCTGTGCGAGCGCGTGCGCCCGCTCGAGATCAGCCTGGAACCGCGCATCCGGCGCACCGCCGCGCTCGACCAGATCGGCGAGCGTGGCGGTCAGGATGCCCAGGGGTGTGACCGGCCTCGGATCCGTCGGCATCCTCAGTGCGCGTCGTCGGACACGTCGGCCAGGGACATGAACATGTCCTCGCCCAGGCCCTGCCGCGGGTACACGGTGCTGCAGTTGCGCTTGTGCACCTCGAGCAGTTCGGCCAGCTCGGCCGTCGTGAGGTCGTTGACGAAGAAGCAGGTCCCCACCGGGTTCGGCACCGCCGCTCGCAGCAGGCCGTCGCGGGTCTGCAGGATGGCCTCGGTCGCCTTGGTGACCAGCTCGGCCGTGAGGTGTGGGCTGTCGATCGAGAGCCCGATGCGGCTCATCAACCAGAAGATCCGGTCTCGGTCGGCCACGGTGATGTACCCGCGCTGCTCGGCGATCGTCGTCGAGTACGCCATGTCGATGGCGATGGCGTGCCCGTGGAAGAACGGCAGGTCCGGCGCGAGCTCGAGCGTCGGGCTCCAGGTGTGCCCGAAGGCGATGACCCGGTCGAGGTCGAGCTCGTGCAGGTTCGGCACCTCGAGGCGCAGCATCGTCGAGATCGCGTCGTATGTGATGCGATGCGCGATCTCGCGCAGCTCGGGGGTGCCGTCGAGGTGGCCGAAGCGGGTGGCCAGCAGATCTTCGCCGTACTTCTCGAGCAGCTCGAAGATGCCGGCGTTCGACACCACCGCGATCTTGATCAGCTCAGCCATGCCGTTGCGGATCTGGTCGGTCGGCAGGGTCTCGAGGAACGAGAAGTCGAGCAGCACCGTCGAGGAGTTGTGGTACGCGCCGAGCCGGTTCTTCGCCTTGCCGTGGTTCACCGCGACCTTGATCGACACGCTGGCGTCGATGAGTCCGATCAGCGTGGTGGGGATGCGGATGTAGTTCGTCGAACGCCGGTAGGTGGCACACGCGAAGCCGGCCACGTCGGTGATCAGGCCGCCGCCGACCACGAGCACCGGCTCCTTGCGGACGAGCCCGAAATCACCGAACGCGTCGACGATCCGCTCGAGCGTCCGCAGCGACTTGTCGACCTCCTTGATCGTCACCGGGACGACCGTCAGGGCGATGCCGTGGTGCTCGAAGTAGGCCCGCATACGGGCGCCGTACAGCGTGTCGACGGTGGCGTCGACGACAGCGAGGCAGCGACCCCAGGAGCGGTAGCTGTCAGCGAGTTGGACGTTCGCCGGGTCGAAGACACCGTCGACGTAGCGCAGCGTGTAGTCGACCTTCTCGTAGGCCTCGACGTGGAACTCGGTGTCGGTCTCGGTGACGGTGGACTCGGGAAGCGTGGGGACGGTCATGCTCAGGCGCCTTTCACCAGGCTGCGGAGTTGCTCGAAGTCGATCCGTTCGACGACCGTGGCCGCCTTGGCGAAGTCGTGACCGACCGTGTTCTCGTTCGGGAACGCCACGCACACCAGGCCCGCAGCCACCGCCGAGGCAACGCCACCGACGTTGTCCTCGATCGCCACGCAGTCGTCGACCTGGACGTCGAGCTTGCGCATGGCGAAGGAGTACGCCGCTCGGTCGGGCTTGGGGGCATCGACGGAGTTGACGTCGACGACGACGTCGAAGTCCGAGCGCGAGATCTCGCCCTGCACGGCCGCGAGCAGCGCGTCGACGTTCTCGGGCGAGGTCGTCGTCACCAGCCCCACCTTGTGGCCGCTGCCCTTGGCCACCCGGATCGTCTCGGCCACGCCGGGCCGCGGACTGATCGAGGAGCCGGCCAGGCTGCGCCGGAAGATCTCGGACTTCGTCTTGTGCACGGCAGCAGCGTCGACCTCCTGATCACGGGAGGCTGCGTACTCGGCGATCCGCCGCGCGCCGCCACTGCCCTGCAGCTGCCGGCGGTAGTCGTCGCGGTCCCACGACCAGTCAAGGTCGTGGGCGGCGAAGGCCTCGTTGAAGGCCTGACGCTGGAGTTCGGAGGTGTCGGCGATCGTGCTGATCGAGCCGAAGAGGACGGCGAACATGAGGGCTCTTCCCGTCGAAGTAATGGCTGACGCGAGCCCGCCCGATCGTGTGCCACGGGCTGCGCTCCAGACTTGCCTACCCGCGCGTGGGTCCGGACCAACCAGTTTCGGGCGTGTTTCTGAACGCTGAACCCCGTGCGACGAGAACGGCGGTGGCAACGCTGAATCGGCGAGTACCGCCGCTGCGACCTCCGCACCGAAGCCCGGCCCGCTACGACCGGGAACTGGCCGACCGCGACCGGCTGCTGCTGGGCACCGGCTAATACGGCGGCTTCACAACCTTCAGCACGGCCGGCGTCGACAAGGTTCGCGTGGCGCCGTGGCGCTCGGGCCGCTCGTCACCCCCTGAGACCTGTTCGTACAGCGTTCACCGGCCGGTTGCCCGGCGGCTGTGTGTCCCGCCGAGACTCGACGGTGTGGGCAGCGACTTCGTACTCGTTCTCGTGGTGGTCGTGGCCCTCGGGTTCGACTTCACCAACGGTTTCCATGACACCGCCAATGCGATGGCCACCTCGATCGCCACCGGTGCTCTCAAGCCGCGCGTCGCGGTGGCCCTGTCCGGCGTCCTGAACCTGGTCGGCGCCTTCCTGTCGCTCAGCGTGGCGGCCACCATCGCCAGCGGGCTGGTCGACGTCACGGGCAAGGAACTCGCCTCGCACCTGGAGCTCGTGGTCTTCGCCGGGCTGTGCGGCGGCATCATCTGGAACCTGCTGACGTGGTTCCTCGGCATCCCGTCGAGCTCGTCACACGCCCTGATCGGTGGGGTGCTCGGGGCCGCGCTCGCCGCTGCAGGCTCGAAGGCGGTCCAGTGGCACGGCGTGTTCGAGAAGGTGATCATCCCGGCCGGACTGTCGCCGGTGATCGCGATCTTCGTGGCCACGGTCGGCACCTATCTGATCTATCGCATCACCCGCGGAGTGCCCGAGGGCACCCGCACCAAGGGCTTCCGGATCGGGCAGATCGGTTCGGCATCGATGGTCTCGCTGGCGCACGGCACCAACGACGCGCAGAAGACGATGGGCATCATCACGCTCGCCCTGATCGCCCACGGCACGCTGAAGTCCGGCGCCCAAGCACCGTTCTGGGTGATCCTGGCCTGCGCGCTGGCCATCAGCATCGGCACCTACAGCGGCGGGTGGCGGGTCATCCGCACGCTCGGCAAGGGGCTCGTCGAGATCGAGGCGCCGCAGGGCATGGCCGCCGAGTCGTCCTCGGCCGCCGTCATCCTGCTGTCCAGCCACTTCGGGTACTCGCTGTCGACCACGCACGTGTCGACCGGGTCGATCCTGGGCACGGGCATCGGCCGGAAGGGTGCCGAGGTCCGCTGGGGCGTCGCCGGCCGGATGGCAACCGCCTGGTTGGTCACCCTGCCCTCGGCAGGGATCGTCGGGGCGTTGAGCTACTGGCTGGCCAACGGCATCGGCGGCAATGCCGGTGTCCTGGTGGTCTTCGCACTGCTCGTCGCCGTCGGCGCAATGATCTTCATCCGCTCGCGGGCGAACAAGGTCAGCCACGACAACGTCAACGACGAGTGGACGGGTTCCAAGCCTGCGACACAGGCGGACCGGCAGGAGGTGTCGGCATGAGCAACTGGATCGACCTGCACGCGCTGTGGAAGATCATCGTCGTCGGCCTGATCTGCGGTGCCGGGTTGCCGGCCGTGTTCGCGATCGGGTTGAAGGCCCTGTCCTTCGGCGAGCACGCCGAGGCCGGCGGAGCCGATACCGTCGTCGTCACCCGCAACCCGGTGGGCGTGGCGCTGGCGGCCGTGTGCTTCGCCGTTGTGGTCGCCGCGATCGCGTGGGGCATCTACATCATCGTCAACGGCACCTGAGGGGGCTTGCCCGATGCCACTTCCCCCGATGCTGTCCTCGATCGTCACCTGGCTGCGTGCCGGGTATCCCGAGGGCGTCCCGCAGCACGACTACCTGCCGCTGTTCGCGCTGTTGGCCAGCCAGCTCACCGATGCCGAGGTCACCGAGATCGCCGAGGAACTGGTCACCAGCGCCGAACCCGGCTCGCAGCAGGCTGTCCGTGACGCGATCGAACTCGTCACCCACGAGGTGCCCAGCGACGCCGACGTCGCGCGCGTGCGGGCCCACCTGGCTGCGGGCGGATGGCCGCTCGCGCACCCTGGTGCCGGCTGATGCGCGACGAGCTGCGCGCGCACGTCGCGGAACTGCAGATCGACGGCCACCGGCTGGGCTCCGATCACGACGACGACCCGGAACTGCTCGACGCGCAGGGAATCCCGGTCGACACCTGGCGGGAGAACTACCCGTACAGCGAGCGCCTCGATCGCGAGACCTACGACGACCAGAAGTACCTGCTGCAGGTCGAGCTGCTGAAGTTCCAGAACTGGTCCACCGAGACGGGCGGCCGGCACGTCGTCCTGTTCGAGGGACGCGACGCCGCCGGCAAGGGCGGCACGATCAAGCGGTTCATGGAGCACCTGAACCCCCGGTATGCGCGGGTGGTGGCGCTGAACAAGCCGACCGACCGCGAGCAGCGCCAGTGGTACTTCCAGCGCTACGTCCAGCATCTGCCGACCGGCGGCGAGACGGTCCTGTTCGACCGCAGCTGGTACAACCGCGCAGGCGTCGAGCGGGTGATGGGCTTTGCCACCGACGAGGAGTATGAGCAGTACATCGCGCAGGCTCCGCTGTTCGAACAGATGCTCGTCGAGAGCGGTGTGCACCTGACCAAGTTCTGGTTCTCGGTCACCCGTTCCGAGCAGCGAACCCGCTTCATCATCCGCCAGGTCGACCCGGTCCGGCAGTGGAAGCTGTCGCCCATCGACCTGGAGTCGTTGGACAAGTGGGACGCCTACACCGCAGCGAAGGAGCACATGTTCCGTCGCACCGACACCGACCTCGCGCCGTGGACGACGATCAAGTCCAACGACAAGAAGCGCGCCCGACTGAACGCCATGCGCTACTTCCTCGACCAGTTCGACTACGAGGGCAAGAACCACGAGATCGTCGGCAAGCCCGACCCGCTGCTGGTGCAACGAGGAATCGCCGCCGTCGGCGACTGACCCGGTCGGGGGCCGATCTGTTCACCTTCGTCCCTTACTGTCCCCAGCATGCCCGACAACGCCACGACCGACGACGGCGACGATCGAGCGGCCAGACTGGACGCCGCCCTCGCCGAGTCGCAACGCCTCGAACGCGAGGAACGCAACGCCGACCTCGACCGCCAGGCCAGGACCGATCAGGCCCTCAGCGAGGCGCTGTCCAAACGACCCGAGGACTGACCGTTCGCGGCCGTTAGGGTGAGCGGCGTGTACGCGGTGCTGATGCGGGTCGTCAGCCACAGGTTCATCAGTCGCCATCTCGACGCCGAAGTGGCCCACCGTCTGGGCTTTCTGCTGCTGCGCGTCGCCCTCGCCCTGCCGCCCGTGCGGTCCGTGGTGGCCCGTCGCTGCGCCCCGCCGGCCGGCGCTGCGGTCGATCTGTGGGGGCTGCACTTTCCCTCGGCGCTCGGCGTCGCCGCCGGCTTCGACAAGAACGCCCGGGGCGTGGTGGCGTTGAGCTGTCTCGGGTTCGGGTTCGTCGAGATCGGGACGGTGACGGCACGGTCGCAGCCGGGCAACCCGAAGCCGCGCCTGGCCCGGCTGCCGGCCGATCGCGCGATCGTCAACCGGATGGGATTCAACAACGACGGCGCCGACGCCGTCGCGGCCCGGCTCGCAGCGCTACGCCGCACCCCGGCCGGACGGCGAGTGGTCATCGGCGTCAACATCGGCCGCTCGAAACTGGCGACCGCCGCCGAGGTCGTCGTCGACTACAGCCACAGCGCCCGGGCCCTCGCGCCGCACGCCGACTACCTGGCCGTGAACATCAGCTCGCCGAACACGCCCGGGTTGCGCGACCTGCACGCTGTCGACACGCTGCGGCCGCTGCTCGTCGCCCTGCGGGCGATCTGCGACGACGTTCCCGGTCGGGGCCGGCTGCCTCTGCTCGTCAAGGTGAGCCCCGACGCCGCCGACGCCGACCTGCTGGCCGTGGCCGATCTGGCGCTCGAACTCGGCGTCGACGGGCTGATCGCGACCAACACCACCGTCGGCCGCACCGGGCTGACCTCGCCGGCGTCCCAGATCGAGGCGGCGGGTGGCGGCGGGCTGTCGGGTCCGGTACTCGCGGTGCGCGCCGAGGCGGTACTGCGGTTGCTGCGTGCGCACGTCGGTGACCGGCTGGTGCTGATCGGAGTGGGCGGGATCGACACGCCTGCCGCAGCCCGCGCCCGGATGGCCGCGGGTGCCGATCTGGTGCAGTCCTACACCGGCCTCGTCTGGGGCGGGCCGGCCTGGCCCGCCCGGATCGCGCGCGCACTGGTGTGAGTCAGGGTCGAGCCGGGGGCCCGCCTCAGCCAGTTTTACATTCTCTTTACTTTGGGTAGGGTCGGTCCGGGGACACGCGGCGGGGGACACGCCAGCGATCGCTCACCAGAGGACCCTCCACATGTCGCACCGCCTCCTCCGTACCTTCCGT
>CAZZVT010000118.1:0-11284 GCA_964657545.1 uncultured Jatrophihabitantaceae bacterium | reverse complement strand
CACTGCTCGCTCCGCCAGCGTCGCTCTGTAACACTGTTCGCTCCGCAAGCGTCGCTCAGTCGGTCAGGGGCAGCACCAGCGACGGCGTGGCGATGTGGTGGTCGTCGCGGATCGGGCGGATGGCCGTGCCGATCGCGAAGAACTCCGTCGTGTGACCGCCCCACTGGTGCGGCAGTCCGCGTAGCTCCACACCGACGATCCCCTCGGCGTCGAGCGCCTCGGCCTCGGCCTGCATCCGGGCCATGGCCCGCTCGCGGGCGTCGTACAGTGCCTCGGTGAACTGGGGGATCTCGGTATTCGCGCCGACGTTCGCCAATTTCTGCATGACCTTCTGGTGGGCGACGTGATAGACGCAGCTGCCCATCACCATGCCCAGCGGCGCGTAGCCGGCCTGCAGCAGCGTCCAGAAGTCCTGCCCGGACAGATCCGAGGTGAAGGGCTGATCGCGGTTGTTGCGCCACATGAAACCGTCCGGGGTCCTTCGGTGGGCCTCGTCGGCCACCACTGCGGTCCCGATCGCGACGAACTCGGCGAGGTTGTCGCCGAACTCCTTGAAGTCGATCTCGAGGCGGACCGCGACGATGCCGTCGGCGCCGAGGGCATCGGCCTCGGCCTCCATCCGCGTCATCGCGAGCTCACGGGCGTGATACATCGCCTGCGACAGAACCTCGAGCTCCATGTTCTTCGTCCACCGGGCCATCTGGATACCCACGTGATAGATGCTGGAGCCGACGACGAGCCCGACCGGCCGGAAGCCCGCCTCGCGGACGAGCAGGAACTCGTTCACCGAGAGGTCGGAGGTGAAGATCGCCTTCCGGGTGCCGGGTCTCAGCGCAGCGAGACGCCCGCAGCGCGGTCTCGGACAGCGTCGTCTCGGGGTCGGTCATCGTCGCCCTCCTCGGATGTTCAGCGGCACGTACATCAGGCCCGGTGTGCGCGCCGCCGGTGCGTCGGCAATGCGCGTGATTGAGGTGCCGATCGCCACGCCCAGGCCGACGAGATCTCCCGCGCCGCCGCCGCCTGCGCCGGCGACACGCTGACACTCCTTCTCCTCGATCGTGACGTCCAGCCTGCTGAGCAGACAGCCGTCGGCACCCACGGCGGCGATCTGGCCGGCGAGCACCGAACGGGTGGCCGCCTTCGTCTCGTGCACCAGTTCCGACGGCCCGGCCACCTCGGCATTGCCGCCGGCCCAGACCATGCTTTTCGTCCAGCGCGACCCGCTTGCGCGCATGAGTTGCGCCGAGGTCGGATCGAGGTGCCGGACGCCTATCTGCGCGGCGACGTGCAGCGACACCGGCGCCCACCCCTCGCCCAGGAGCTTCGCGACGTCGGTCGCGGCGAGATCGGTGGTGAACGGACGCGCCGCGCGTTGTCGTGTGCCGGCGCGCACGCCGGTGCCCAGCGCGACGACCTCGGTGACCTGGTCGCGCTCGGTCGAGGTGAGCGTGATGCCGACAACGCCGTCCGCGCCCATCGCGACGGCCTCATCGGCCAACCGGCGCAGCGTCTTGGCGTAGAGCCCGCGCACGAGGCCGAGGTACCCGGGGCCGCCGCCTGGTGGCGAACCGCCCGTCCGCACCGCGGTCTGCGTGTCACGGCTCGATCTGCAGGTCGGCACGTAGGTGGAACTGATCTGGCTCGTGGCGCACCCCATGACGTCGCCCGCAGCGGTGAAGCCGACCGAGCGCAACGCCGCAGCCGAGGCCGATGTCAGGTACGAGGTGTGCAGAGGCGCACCGCTGCGCAGCCGATCGAGGCGGGCGCGGGCCGAATCGGGCAGCGACCCGGGGGTGGCGGCGCGGTCGCCCGGCGTGACCATTCGGGATTCCTGTGCGGCCAGGCCGGGCTCAGACCTCGAGCACGATCTTGCCGACGAGGTCACCGGACGCGATGGCCGCGATTCCGTCGGCGGCGTTCTCGAGCGGGATCGTGCGATCGATGGTCGGCCGCAAACCGGTCGCGTCGATGAACGCGATGAGCTGCTGGAGCTCGGTCTTCGTGCCCATGGTCGAGCCGACGAGCTCGAGCTGGAGGAAGAAGAACCGGTTCAGGTCGGCCGGCGGGTTGGGCCCGGACGTCGCGCCGGAGATGACGATCCGGCCGCCTGGCTTCAGCGCGCGGGCCGAGTGCGCGTAGGTGGCCTCGCCGACGGTCTCCATGACCGCGTCGACCTTCTCGGGCAACCGGGCTCCCGACGCGAACGCGGCGTGCGCACCCAGCTCGAGGGCGCGCGCCTGCTTGGCCTCGGTGCGGGCGGTGGCGAAGACGCGGAACCCGGCGGCGCGGGCCATCGCGATGCAGGCGGTGGCGACGCCGCCGGTCGCGCCCTGCACGAGCACCGACTGCCCGGGCTGCAGCCCCGACTTCGTGAACAGCATTCGGTAGGCGGTCAACCAGGCGGTCGACAGGCACGCCGCCTCGCCGAACGACAGGTCGGCGGGCTTCGGCACGACGTTGCGGGAAGGTACGACGACGTACTCGGCCAGCGTGCCCTGGTGCTTCTCCGACAGCAGCGACCGGCCGGGGTCGACGGTGTCGTCGCCCGTCCAACCCGGGGTGTTGACGACCGCGTGCACGACGACCTCGTCGCCGGTGGATTCGTCGATGCCCGCGGCGTCGCAGCCCAGGATCATGGGCAGCTGCTCGGCCTTGATGCCGACACCCTTGAGCGTCCACAGATCGTGGTGGTTCAGGCTCGCGGCCCTGACCGCGACCCGAGTCCAGCCCGCCGGCGGCTCGGGGTCGGGGCGCTCGCCGACCACTAGCCCTTTCAGCGGCTCGTCGGGATCGATGGACTGGGCATAGACGGCACGCATGATTACGACTCCTGACGTCAGACGGTGAGTTCGGCCGGAGCGCTGGCCAGCGCAGCCTGGATTGCCACGACGAGCTCGCGTGCCGACTCGGCCGACGGCCACCCGGGCCGACGGCCCCTTGGCCGGCGCGGCGAGGTCGATGTTGAGTGTGTGCTCGGCCATCGCGTGCACGGGGTGGTCGAAGTAGACCGTGGCGTCGGTGACCCTGAACCACGATCCGTTCGGACCCTTTGCGCTGCCGGTCACGGGGGTGGCCGTGGTGGCGTAGGTGCACATGCTCAGGCGCCCAGATATGTGCCGTAGAAGGCCTCGATCTGTTCCCAGCCGTCGTTCGCCGCCTCGGGCCGGTACGACGGCCGGTCGACGGAGAAGAACGCGTGGCCGGCGCCGTCGTAGCGGTGGAACTCGTAGGTCTTGCCGTTGTCCTTGAGCAGCTGCTCGAACTCGTCGACGTGCGCCGGTGTCGGGTACTGGTCGTCGTTGCCGAACAGGCCCAGGATCGGGCAGCGGACCTCGGGGATGCGTTCGACGAGGTTGCCGACCTTGAGCGGGAAGCCCTCGGGTGGCGTGCCCGTGACGAAGGCGCCGTAGCAGTCGACGGCGGCATCGAGATCAACAGCGGTCGACGCAAGAACCGATTGACGCCCGCCCGAGCAGTAGCCGATGGAGCCGACCTTGCCGTTGTTGCTGGGCAGCCCGCGCAGGTAGGCCGCTGCCCCGGTGACGTCGCCGATCAACCGCTCGTCGGGCACGCCGCCCTTGGCCCGGCCGGCCGCGGCGGCGTCGTCGGGGGAGGCACCGGGCGCGTCGCGCCAGTACAGGTTCGGGCAGATCGCGTCGTAGCCGAGCTCGGCGAAGCGACGCACGATCTCCTTGCTGGCGCGGTCGTAGCCGGGCATGTGGTGGATCACGACCACCCCGCCTCGCTTGTCACCGGCGTCGGGGGTGGCGAGGTAGGCCTCGATCTCGTCCCCGTCGGCACCCTTGATCATGATCGTCGTCGCGCTCAGCGAATCGCTCATGGAGCCATCGAAGCACGCAGCCCGATGAACACCAGATCGAGGTGCCGACGGCAGAGGTCGGCGGCGTCGTCCCCGGCGGAGTCGATGATCCCGCGCAGCGCCCAGAGCACGGCCAGCACGTCGGGCAACGTCGTGTCGGGTCGCACGGCGCGGGCGTCGATCGCGGCCGTCAACAGCCGCTGCAGGCGAGCGCGATGATCACGCTGCTGCTCGGGGTTGCGACGCGCCCACAGCCGCGGCAGGCAACCACGGTTGGCGGCGAACAGCTCGGCCATCCTGCGCAGGTGCGTCTCGAGCCCACGCCCGTCGGCCAGCGCCAGCGACTCGGTGGCCGCGTCCTGCATCGTCGCGATGAGCTCGTCGACGAGGTGCTCGATCAGTGCCTCCTTGGTAGGGAAGCGGCGGTACAGCGTGCCGATCCCGACGCCCGCGCGGTGTGCGATCTGCTCGACGCCGGCGTCAATGCCGTCGTCGTTGAAGACCTGCGTGGCGGCGCGCAGCACCCGTTCGCGGTTGCGGGCGGCGTCGGCCCGCAACGGCGTCGCGAGCGGGCTACTCACGCTCGACCAACGTCGCGCCGGGCACGAGCGCCGCCTCGGCGTTGTGGACCACGATCGACTCCGGTCGGTCGAGGTTCGGCTGTGCCGAAGGGGCGGCGAGCGTGCGTGCCCGCTCGGCCACCTTGCGTGCCGACGGGATGGCGAGCGCCGCCAGGGTGGCCAGGACCGTCGTGACGAGCAGGAAGGTGTAGCCGTTCGTGTAACCGGACTCCGCGGGCAGCCCGCCCTGCACAGCGCCGGAGGTGACGATGCTGGCCGTCACGGCCGCGCCGATCGAGCCGCCGATGGTGCGGATGTTGGCGTTCATGCCGCTGGCGACGCCGGTCTGCGATGCCGGGACCGACTCGACGATGATGTTCGACATCGCCGCGAAGGCGAAGCCCAGCCCGACACCGAGACCGGCGGAGGCCAGGTATATCTCCCACTTCTGGTCATGGGCGAAGGCGAACAGCGCGAACGGGACGACGCTGATGGACGAGCCGATGATCAACGCGAACTTCGAACCCCATCGGGCCGCGACCCGGGCGGCCAGCAGACCGGCGGCGAACATCGTGACGGTCATCGGCAGCAGGAACAGACCACTGGCCGTGATCGAGGCGCCGAAACCGTAGCCGGCGCTCGTCGGGGTCTGCAGGAACTCGGGCAGGAACGCGAAGATCGAATACATCCCGACGCCGAACAGCAGCGCCACCAGGTTGGTCGTCCACACCGCCGGGATGCGCATCATCTTCATATCGACGAGCGGCTGCTCGGCCCGCAGCTCGCTGACCACCCACACCACGGCGAACACGACTGCCGCTGCGAGCAGGCCGAGTGTGCGCCCGGACGTCCAGCCCCACGAGTTGCCCTCACTGACCGCGACGAGCAACGCGACCAGCCAGGCGGTCAGGGTCAGGGCAGGAAGCGCGCTGATCCGGCCGCTGGTGCGCACCGAGGATTCCGGGATGACGAAGTGCGCGGCGATCGCGCTCGCGACGATGAAGACCAGCGGGATCCAGAACAGGAAGTGGTAGTCGAGCAGGTCGACGATGGGGCCGGCCAGCACGATGCCGAGCCCGCCACCCACGGCGAGCAGTGCCGCTGAGGTGCTCACTGCGCCCGCCACCTTCTCGCGGGGGAACTCGTCACGGATGATGCCGAAGGCCAGCGGGAGGATCGCCCCGCCCGCACCCTGCACGACGCGGGCGGCGATCATGACGCCGATCGACGTCGCGACTGCGGCGAGCAGCGTGCCGACGGCGAGCATGACGAGCACGCCGACCAGCACCCGCTTCTTGCCGATCATGTCGCCCAGCCGACCGAGGATCGGCGTGGCCACCGAGGCAGCGAGCAGGTACGCCGTCAGCACCCAGGTGACGGTGGACTGTGTGGTGTGCAGGCTGGCCTGGATGGTCGGCAGCACCGGGTTCACCAGCGACTGCAGCATCGAATACGCGGTGATCGCCGCAAGGATGACCGCGAACGTCACCTTGTAGTGGGTGCGGGCCTCGTCGCCGGCAGCACCCGTGTGCTCGGACAGGCGCGGCCGGTGGTCGAGACTCAAAGCGGGCTCCTAAGCGGAATCGGAGTTCCGAGTAAGCCATGCGGAGTCACCGTTGCGCTGGGTGGCCGGACCGGTTGTGGCCCGGGTCACCGCAGGTGGCGGCACCTAGAGTCGAGGTGTGCCCAGCGTCCGTCGTACCCGCCGGCCGCTGCTCGCCCTGGTCGTCCTCGTGGTGGCGCTGGTGGTCGGGTACTCGGTGCGCGCCGCCCGCTCGGACGGTGCCGGTCCGCCGCGTCCGACCGCGATCTCCGACGTCCAGCTGTCGGCCCTGCCGGCACAGGTCGCGGACACGGTGCGGCTGATCAGGAGCGACGGGCCGTATCCCTGGCCGCGCAACGACGGCGTGGTCTTCCACAACTACGAGCACGTCCTGCCCCGCGAGCCCGACGGCTGGTACCACGAGTACACGGTGCCGACCCCGGGCTCGGACGACCGTGGGGCACGTCGGCTGATCACCGGACGCAACGGTGCGTACTTCTACTCTGACGATCACTACGGGACGTTCCGCAAGGTGCAGCTCGATGACTGACGCGATCCTCGACGTCTACCGGCAGGTGCGGGCACCGGCCTGGGCCGCGCCGAACCTCGACGGCCTGGCCGACGTGCTGCGCGATCTGTCCTGGCTGCCCGCAGGCCCCGTGCCGATCCGGCTGCCTGCGGGGTCGGGGGCGGACGCTTCCCGGCTGCTGGCGGTGCTCAGCGACGCAGAGACGGCGAGCGCCGACACCGCGCGCCCGGTCCGGCTTCTCGGCTGATCGAACCGCCCGCCGTGCACACTGGACGACGTGCCGTCCGCGCTGCCCGTTGGTGATCCGCCGCCGCCCGACGGTCGCCTCGAACGGACGACGCTGCAGCAGGCGGCGGGCGTGCCGTTCGGCGTGTACGTGCACGTGCCGTTCTGCGCGTCGCGCTGCGGTTACTGCGACTTCAACACCTACACCGCCGATGAGCTCGGGCCGGGTGTCAGCCGCGGCAGCTACGCCGACACGGTGCTGCGCGAACTGCGGCTCGCCGCGCAGGTCCTCGAGGGCGCCGTGGCGCCGGTGTCGACGATCTTCTTCGGCGGCGGCACGCCGACCCTGCTGCCGGCCGAGCACCTGGGCCTCGTCATCCGGGAGATCGAGGAGCGGTTCGGGCTGGCCGCCGACGTCGAGATCACGACCGAGGCCAATCCCGAGACGGTCGCGCCGGGTTACCTCGCCGCGTTGCGCGAGGCGGGATTCACCCGCATCTCGCTCGGCATGCAGTCGGCGGTGCCGAAGGTGCTGGCCGTGCTCGACCGCACGCACCGGCCGGGTCGTCCCGAGCAGGCGGTCGCCGAGGCGCGGGCGGCCGGCTTCGAGCACGTCAACCTCGACCTGATCTACGGCTCGCCGCACGAGACAGACGCCGACTGGCAGGCCTCGCTCGACGCCGCCATCGCAGCCGGCCCCGACCATGTCAGCGCCTACGCCCTCGTCGTCGAGCAGGGCACCGCGCTGGCGCGGCAGGTGGCCCAGGGCGTGGTGCCGGCCCCCGACGACGACGTCCTCGCCGACCGGTACGTCATGGCCGACGAGACGCTGCGCGCGGCGGGCTACGACTGGTACGAGGTGTCGAACTGGGCCACGTCCGACGCCGCCCGCTGCCGGCACAACGAGCTGTACTGGACGGATGCGAACTGGTGGGGTCTCGGCCCCGGCGCGCACAGCCACGTCAGCGGCGTGCGGTGGTGGAACGTCAAGCACCCGGTGCGTTACAGCGCGCTGCTCGACGCCGGGGCCAGCCCGGCGGCCGGCCGCGAGACCCTCGACGACGAGGCCCGGCTCACCGAGCGGGTCATGTTGGCGGTGCGCATGCGCGCCGGGCTGGCCGCCGACACGTTGCCTGCGACGTCCCTCCAGGTTCTGCCGCAATTGCTCAGGTGGGGGCTGCTGGACCCCGCCGCGGTCGACGCCGGTCGCGTCGTGCTGACGCAACGCGGCCGCCTGATGGCCGATGCGGTCGTGCGGGAACTGCTCGTCGCCCGCTGATCAGCTGCTCGACTTGTGGAACGCGTCGAGGTCCAGGATGCGGACGTGCAGGGTGTTGCGTCCCTGCAGCGCGGCTCGCAGTGCCCGGTGCAGACCGTCCTCGAGGTAGATCTCGCCGTGCCAGTGGACGCCGTGCGGGAACAGGTCGCCGAAGAATGTGGAGTCCTCGTCGAGCAGGTGATCGAGTTCCAGCTGCCGCTTGGTGGTCGTCAGCTCGTCGAGGCGAACGGTGCGGGGTGCCACCTTCGCCCAGTCTCGGGCGGACAGGCCGTGATCGGGGTACGGGCGACCGTCACGCACCGCTCTGAAAATCACGCTTACCCCGCAGATCGCCCCGATGCCCCGACCGTGACCCTATCGGGACGAACTCCGCTGCGCTCGCCCTAAACTGGACGGGAGGTAGGAAAGGGGTGGCGACATGGCAGCCGACGATCGACGTCTCGAGGTGCTGCGCGCCATCGTCGCCGACTTCATCGCCACGAACGAGCCGGTGGGCAGCAAGGCGTTGGTCGACCGGCACAACCTGGGCGTCTCCCCGGCGACCATCCGCAACGACATGGCGGTGCTGGAGGAGGACGGGCTGATCCACCAGCCCCACACCAGTGCCGGGCGGGTGCCCACCGACGCCGGTTACCGGCTCTTCGTCGACAGTCTGACCGAGATCAAGCCGCTGTCGGGTGCCGAGCGGCGCGCGATCCACACGTTCCTCGACGGCGCGGTCGACCTCGACGACGTGCTGCACCGGGCCGTGCGCACGCTGGCCCAGCTGACCCGCAACGTCGCCGTCGTGCAGTATCCGTCGCTGTCGCGCAGCCGCATCCGCCATCTCGAGCTCGTCATGCTCACGGCGTCCCGGCTGATGCTCGTGCTGATCACCGACACCGGTCGCGTCGAGCAGCGCATCGTCGAATTGCCCGCCGACGTCGACGAGCCGGTCGTCTACGAGCTGCGGGCCACCTTGAACCTGCAGCTGCGCGACCGGCTGCTGGCCGAGGCCCCCGAGGTGGTCAGTGAGCTGCCCGGGCAGGTCGTGCCGCAACTGCGCGGCCTGATCGCGACCCTGACGTCGGTGCTGCTCGAGGTGCTGGTCGAGCCCAGCAACGACCGGATCGTGCTGGGCGGAACCGCCAACCTGACCGAGCGCACCCTGGACTTCCCGGCGATCCGTCCGGTGCTCGAGGCGCTCGAGGAGCAGGTGGTGCTGCTGCGCCTGCTCGACGAGTCGACCGCGTCGAGCAAGATCATGGTCGCGATCGGCAACGAGACGCAGCACGAGGGGCTGGCCGGTGCGGCGGTCGTGTCGACCGGCTACGGCATCCGCGGGTCGGCGCTCGGAGCGGTCGGTGTACTCGGCCCGCGGCGGATGGACTACGCGCACACGATGGCGCGGGTGACCGCCGTCGCCCGGTACGTGGGGACGTTGCTCGAGGACCGGTAGAGGTTCAGCGGCTCGTACACTTGACTGGCACTCGCGCAACCTGGGTGCCAACAACTTCTTGAGGACGGTTCGGTACGTGGCTGACACCCCGCGCGACTACTACGGCATGCTCGGCGTCGGCAAGGACGCGACGCCCGAGGAGCTGAAGCGGGCCTACCGCAAGCTCGCTCGCGAGCTGCACCCGGACGTCAACCCCGACCCCGCCGCCCAGGACCGGTTCAAGGCCATCACCGCGGCGTACGAGGTCCTCAACGATCCCGAGAAACGACGCATCGTCGACCTCGGCGGCGACCCGCTCTCGCAGGGTGGCAGCGGTGGCCAGGCAGGCGGCTTCGGCGGCGGGTTCGGTGGTTTCGGCGACGTCTTCGAGGCGTTCTTCGGCGGCAATGGTCCGGGCGGTGGCCGCGGGCGGCGCAGCCGGGTGCGTCCCGGCGCCGACGCGCTGCTGCAGTTGCAACTGACGCTCGACGAGACGGCGTTCGGGGTGCGTCGCGAGGTCGTCGTCGATACCGCGGTGGTCTGCGAGACCTGCACCGGCAACGGGTGCGCCCCGGGTACCTCGACCCGGACCTGCGCGACCTGCGGCGGTGCGGGCGAGATCCAGTCGGTGCAGCGCTCGTTCCTCGGCCAGGTCATGACCACCCGCGCCTGCTCGGCCTGCGGCGGCACCGGCGAGCAGATCCCGTCGCCGTGCCAGACGTGCAGCGGCGAGGGCCGGGTGCGCGCGCGGCGCACCAAGACGATCGACGTCCCGTCCGGCATCGAGGACGGCATGCGCATCCGCCTGGCCGGCCAGGGCGAGGTCGGTCCCGGCGGCGGACCGGCCGGTGATCTGTACATCGAGATCTCCGAGACGCCGCACGAGACCTTCACCCGCGACGGCGCCGACCTGCACTGCACCATCGGCGTACCGATGACCTCCGCAGCGCTGGGCAGTGAGCTCCTGCTGACCACGCTCGACGGCGAGGAGACGATCGAGATCCGACCGGGCAGCCAGAGCGGTTCGGTGCTGCATCTGCGCGGCAAGGGCGTACCCCGGTTGCGCAGCTCGGTGCGGGGCGACCTCTACGTCCACGTCGAGGTCCGCACACCCACCCGGCTCGACGAGGAGCAGGAGCAGCTGTTGCGCCAGCTCGCCGAGCTGCGTTCGGAGGACGTCTCGGTCGCCGGCAAGCACAACGGGCTGCTCGGCAAGGTACGCGACGCTTTCCGCCAGTAGCCGTCCGTGACGCCGCCGCTGTTCCTCGTCGATGAGCTGCCCGGTCCCGGGACGTTCCTGCTCGGCGGCGACGAGGGCCGGCACGCCGCGAAGGTGCGACGACTGGCCGTCGGTGAGGACGTCCTGGTGTCCGACGGTCTCGGCGGCCTGCTCGAGTGCGTCGTGGAGTCCGTGGTGTCGGACGGGTTGCAGCTGACCGTGCGCGCCGCGTCGACCGTGCCACTGCCGCGGCCGCGGCTCGTCGTCGTGCAGGCCCTGCCCAAGGGTGATCGCGCGGAGCTGGCGGTCGAGGTGCTCACCGAGCTGGGCGTCGACGAGATCGTGCCGTGGGTGGCCTCGCGGTCGATCACCCGCTGGGAAGGTCAGCGCGGGCTCAAGGCGCTGGACAAGTGGCGCCGCACGGCGCGTGAGGCCGCCAAGCAGTCGCGGCGTCCGCGACTGCCGATCGTGCACGACCTCGCCTCGACCGCTGACGTCGCCGGACGTCTGGGTTGCGGGCTCGTGCTGCACGAGGAGGCGCCCACGCCGCTGTCGTCGGTCGACCTGCCGGAGGCCGACGAGATCGTGCTGGTCGTCGGTCCCGAGGGAGGTGTGTCACCGGACGAGCTCGCTGTCTTCGCAGGCGCCGGTGCGACGGCCGTCCGTTTGGGCGACGAGGTGATGCGTACGTC
>CAZZVT010000117.1:0-11360 GCA_964657545.1 uncultured Jatrophihabitantaceae bacterium | reverse complement strand
TCCGGGCCGGTGATGAACATCTGCGAGGTCTTGTCGACCATGACGACGAAGTCGGTGAGGGCGGGGGAGTAGACGTGCCCGCCGGCGGCGGCGCCCATGATCAGCGAGATCTGCGGGACGACGCCCGAGGCCCGCACCGTGCGGTGGAAGATGTCGCCGTAGAGGCCGAGCGAGACGACGCCCTCCTGGATGCGCGCGCCGCCGCCCTCGTTGATGCCGATCACCGGGCAACCGGTCTTCATGGCGAAGTCCAGCACCTTGACGATCTTCTCGCCGTACACCTGGCCGAGCGCCCCACCGAAGACGGTGACGTCCTGGCTGAACACCGCCACCGGCCGGCCGTCGACGGTGCCGTAACCGGTGACCACGCCGTCGCCGAACGGCCGGTTGTTCTCCATGCCGAAGTTGGTCGAGCGGTGCCGGGCGAAGGCGTCGAACTCGGTGAACGAGCCCTCGTCGAGCAGCGCCTCGATGCGCTCGCGGGCCGTCATCTTGCCCTTGGCGTGCTGCTTCTCGACGGCCCGCGCGGAGCCCGCGTGCACGGCCTCGTCGAAGCGTCGTTCGAGGTCGGCCAGCTTGCCCGCAGTGGTGTGCGGGTCGAGGAGATTGTCGGTCGCGTCCGCGGGATCGGCTGCCATGGCGGTGAGCATATTCGGACGCCCGCGCGCGGCGCGTGCGCAGGTGACGCTCGCTACGGTGGGCCGGTGCCCGACCGCTCACCCCTGGATCCCGGCCTCATCCGCGACGCGGCCGGGGCGGGCTGGCCCGAGGTACGGATCGTCGGGCGGACGACGTCCACGAACGCCGACCTGCTCGGCGACCCGTCGATCGCAGATCGCACCGTTCTCGTGGCCGAGGAGCAGACCGCAGGTCGCGGACGGCTCGAGCGTGCGTGGTCGTCACCGCGCGGGGCCGGGCTGACCTTCTCGGTGGCGCTGCGGCCGGGCGTCGCAGTGCAGCACTGGGGGTGGTTGCCGCTGCTCAGCGGAGTGGCGACGCTCGAGGCGGTGCGAGAGGTCGCCGGGGTCGACGCGTCGCTGAAGTGGCCGAACGACGTGCTGATCGGCGGGGCCAAGGTGGCCGGAATCCTGGCGCAGAGTGCCGGCGGGGTGGTCGTGGTCGGCGTCGGCCTCAACGTCTCCCTGACCCGCGACGAGCTGCCGGTGCCGACCGCGACCTCCCTGCAGCTGGCGGGAGCGACCGGCACGCTCGATCGCAGCACGCTGCTCGGCGCCGTGCTCGCACGCCTCGGCGCCCGGCTCGACCGGTGGTACGCGGTCGACGGCGACGCCGCGGGCTGCGGCCTGGCGAGCGCCTACCGCGAGGTCTGCAGCACGCTCGGCGCCGATGTGCGCGTCGCCCTCGGCGACGGACGCGTGCTGGCCGGCCGGGCCACCGATATCGACGCCTCCGGTCGCATCGTCGTCACCACCGCCGACGGGCCCCGTGCCGTCGGCGCCGGAGACGTCGAACATCTTCGTCCCAGCCGCTAGCCTCTGCCTCATGCCGTACCCGGAGAAGCTGCTCGCCACCGACGAGGAGGTCGTCGAGCACCTCCACCCGCACTGGAGCACGCTCGTACCGGCGACCCTGTGGCTGATCGTGATCTGTGCGGCCGCCGGGGTGGGCGTCAACTTCGCGCCCGACGACGGCACCGCACGCACGGTCGTGCTGCTCGTGATCCTGGTGGTCGCGGTGGTGCTGCTGTCGGTCCTGACGTTCCGCCCCTGGATCCGTTGGCGCACCACGCATTTCGTGCTCACGACGCACCGTGTGCTGATCCGGCGTGGCGTGCTGACCCACACCGGCCGCGACATCGCCCTGCAGCGCATCAACGACGTCGCGTTCACCCAGTCGCTGTGGGACCGCATGGTCGGCGCCGGCACGCTGGTCATCGAGTCGGCCGGCGAACACGGCCAGGAATCGCTGAAGAACGTGCCGCACTCCGACCAGGTGCAGCAGACCCTCAACCGGCTGATCGAGGAGGACGACCTGCGTCGCTCGCGCCAGGCCTACCCCGGCCCGGGTGCGTGAGCCGACCGGCACGCGCGGGTATCTCGTCACCATGACTGTTCCTGACATCCTGCTCAACGACGGCAAGAAGATCCCGCAGCTCGGCTTCGGCGTCTTCCAGATCGACCCCGCGGACACGGTCGAGGCCGTCACCCGTGCCCTCGAGATCGGCTACCGGCACATCGACACGGCCGAGATGTACGGCAACGAGAAAGAGGTCGGCGAGGTGGTCGCGAACTCGAGCCTCGACCGTTCCGACATCTTCGTCACCAGCAAGCTGAACAACAGCTTCCACCGTCCCGACGACGCTCGGCGTGCGTTCGACGCCACGATCGAGGCCCTCGGCGGCGATTACGTCGACCTGTTCCTGATCCACTGGCCACTGCCCACGCGCTACGACGGCGATTTCGTCTCGACGTGGCAGACGCTCGAGGAGTTCTACCGCGACGGGCGATCCCGCTCGATCGGTGTCTCGAACTTCCAGGCGCACCACCTGGGTCGCTTGCAGGCCGAGACGACCGTGCGCCCGGCCGTGAACCAGATCGAGGTGCACCCCTTCCTGACCCAGGGCGAGCTGCGCGCCTACTGCGCCGATCACGAGATCGCGGTCGAGGCGTGGTCGCCCATCGCCCAGGGCGCGGTTCTCGACAACCCGACGATCACCGAGATCGCCGAGCGGGTCGGCAAGTCGCCGGCTCAGGTCACCCTGCGCTGGCACATCCAGCGCGGCGACATCGTCTTCCCGAAGTCCGTCACACCCGCGCGCATGGAGGAGAACTTCGAGATCTTCGACTTCGAGCTCTCCGACGTCGACGTCGCGATGATCAGCGGCCTAGACCGGGGCGAACGCACCGGCCCCGACCCGGACACCTTCGACATGATCCCCGACTGATCACTTCTCGCCGGTGTTCGTGAGGCGCGAGAGCAGCACGCTGGGGTCAGCGTTCCACTTCTGCTCGGTGCCACCGGTACAGTCCGTCATGATCACAGTGAAGTAGAGATAGTTCAAGTTATAGCTCCTCATCGCGGGCGTCACCTTTGGACCCGGAGCAAGGCAATACTGCGCCCCCTGAAATGTCGTGGTGATCGTGTAGATGTTCGCGTAGGGAAGCGGGTTTCCGGTGCTGTCCTTCGTCTGGTTCCACGTCCACGTAGTAGAGCATGCCGTCGACGAGACGGTGGCGAATCCGCCCACGGTCTGCGGTGGTTTCAAGCAGTAGCCGACGCCGCCGGACGTGGTTGTAAGAGAACCCGTCTGTGGCGGCGCGGTCGACGACGCAGGACCGAGCGGCGCCGAAAACTTCTCGTTCCACGAGACACTGCTCGCATTTGGGTTCTGCTTACATGGAAACAGGATCAAGTAACCAAGAGTGGGATCCTTGCCCGGGACATCGACACACGTCGCGAAGTTCTGATAGTTGACGATCTGGTTGTTTGCCGCACCTGCCCCGCCGGCGCCAGTAGTAGTAGAAGGCACCCAGGTCTGCTGGACATCACTGGCATTGATTGAGCCGTTGCACACGGCCAAAGTGAGATACGTATTGCTCTGCGGCGCCGATGCGGTTATGCAGGTTAGGTTCGTACCAGACTTGTCGACCAGCGAGCCCGCGAGCCGGCCTTGGTCGTTGAAGCTCCATATTTGGTTGTACGGTGCGCTACCCAGGGCGCTGCAGTTCGTGAGCACGATCTTGTCGTCCACTGCGTGCAATGGGGTTGAGGTGTCCAGGCAGAGGCCACTCGGATTCGTCGTCGTTACCGAGGACACCAGTTGAATGCTGAGGTCCCGTCGGTAGGACCAGACCTGCTGAGCGGGTGTGGGCTGCGCGTTGCTGCAGGTCTGCAGCACCACCGCGGTTCCAGGCAGTGGTGCTGACGATCCAGCGTCCATGCAGTATTTCACTGCGGCCGAGGCGTCTGAATAGAGCTGGATCTGACCACCGGGGATGTTCACGTCGTCGCTCTGGAAGAGGTATGTCGTGGTCAGCGTGCGGCCTTTGCTCGCCGACTTGGGGTTCGACGAGTCGAGCCCGAACGAAGTGATGACTGCATACCTTGGGGTATGGCTGCCTGAGGTCGAGTCGAATGGTCCGTAATTGGGTGCGCAGGTCATTGCCGGCTGGCTGCCCTTGCTCGGATCGGTGCGGTAGTACGTGACCCAGACGCTGTACGTCATCGTCCCGGCTGCATTGGCGGTGCCGTTGATTGGCGTGGCTTGCAGCGCACACGGCAGACGGTCGGCGTCGCCGACCGTCTTGCCGTCCGACCCGGTCGTCGTCGCACTGCGTAACTGACCGAGCATGACGTCGATGCCGGCCTGAGCAGCGTCGAGCGAACGGACTCGGGTTGAGGAGAAACGGGTGGTACTGGTCTGGTTGAGGACGATTGCCAGCAGCAGCGTGCCGATCGTCGCGCTGACGATGATCACGAGCATCAGCATGGCGATGTTGCCGCTGTCGTCGCTCGGGCGGGGAAGCCGCCCGCACAGGACGTCCCTCGTTCGGATTCTCACGGTCGTCCCCATTGCTGGCAGGTGGTCGCATTGGCCGCCAGCGTCACGTCGCTGTTGAGTGCGGTGAAGGTGATCTGTGCCCGGTTCGACGTCGTGGCCCCACTGGCGCCGGCGGTTGTCACGAGAGTGAGCTGGAGTCGCTGGAATGCCGTGCTGGCCGTCCCGGTGCCGGTGAGCAGGGTGAACGGCACGTCGGTCGACCCGGCGACGGCCGTTCCGTTGCTGACATTGTTGGCGATCGGCAACCACGCCGAGGCAGCGGAATTCGTGCCGCCGACAACCGTCCAGGTGCGCTGCTGCAACTGATTCGAATCCACCCGCAGCTGGGTGCATGCATCGCCGCTCGAACCTGCAGCAACCGGTGAGTCGAACTCGACATACCAGTCGCCCGACGTCGTCGAGGTGCCAGGTGTGCTGATGGCGGTGGCGTACCGGATCGACTTGTCCAGCCTCAGATAGGCCTGGTTCGTCTGGCTCGTCGAGATGGATGTCGCCTCGACCTTGTTCGCGGTCTTGAAGATCAGGAGCATCGAGACGAGGAAGATCGACATGAAGATGCTCATGAGCGCCATGCCCACCAGCAGCTCGGCCAGCGAGGTTCCCCGGTCATCGGCGGAGAGCTGACGGACCCTGGTCCGCAGAACCTTGAGTGACGACATCATGACACCAACACCGAACCGGACACTGCGCTCGTCCCGGAGAGTCCGTTCGCATTCTCCGCAGCCACGCTGAAGGTGTACGAACTGCCCGTGCCCAGGTTCGTGACGGTCTGTGTTGTCGCGGTCGAGTTGTAGGTGACCGGTGTCTGCGCGACGCCGTCGAGGTACGGCGTGACGACGTAGCCGGTGATCGGGCTGCCGGCGACGTTTGCCGGGGCTGCCCAGGACACCGTCACCGACGCAGCGCTGGCAACCGCGGTCGGCGCGGCCGGCACCGGCGGGACGAGCGGGGTCAGCGCGGTGACGCCCGCCTGGTCGAGCGGGAACTGGAAGGCCTGCACGTCGTCGATCGCGCCGCCGAACCAGCCGGCCGCCGATCCGCCACTCCTGGCACGGCCGATGACGAACGACCCGGTTGCCTTGAAGCCCGTCGTGAACGACACCGGCGAGCCCTGCGCGACGCCGTTGACGTACAGCGTGAGCGTCTTGCCGACGCTGTCGTAGACGGCGGCAAGGCGGTACCACTGGCCGGCCGTGATGTTCGAGGTTGCCGACACCGAGGTGGCCGTCGCTCCGGTGGTGTCGCTCGCCAGCCGGGTGAGTGTCCATTTGCCGCCGGCCTGTCCGAGGCTGAAGCCGCCGACGTTCGTGCCATCGACGCTGGCCACGGTGCCGCTGGCCGTCGCGGTGTCGGCCTTCGCCCAGGCGACGACCGAGAAGCTCTGGCTGGTGTCGAGGGAGGTCGAGGTCGTGGTGATCGCCCCACTCGCGCCGTCGAACTGGGCGGCCGCCCCGCTGACGCCGGTCGTCCAGCTGACGCCGTTGTTCAGCGTGCCGGTGGCGTTGTAGAGCGAGCTGTCCTGCACCGTCGTTCCGGAACCCTCGTTGAGGCGCCAGTACCCGTCCTGGGAGACCTGCGCGACCGCGTCGTCGGACAGCGCGGAGCTGTAGGCGCGGACGTCGTCGACTGCGCCGGTGACGAAGTCGGTTCCCCCGCCGTTGACAATAGTGCCGAACTTCCCGCGGCCGACGATGAAGGTGCCAGTGCCGTTCCATCCGCTCGAGTAGGCCACTGGGCTGCCTTGCTGCACGCCGTTCACATAGAGCGTCAGGGTGTTCGCGACGGAGTCGTACGCGCCGGTCAGCTGGTACCACTGGCCGATCGTCGGTGCGGCGATCGACGGAGCGAACACTGTTCCAGCACTCGTGGAGTCGGAGGCGACACGGGTGAACGCGAACTTGCCGGTGGTGCCAGCCCGGTACTGCAGGGCGAAGGCGCTGACCTGACTGCCGTCCTGGCTGACGAACGTCTGGGTGGTCAAGAGACTGCTCAGCTTGACCCACGCCGACACGGTGAAGCTGGTGCTCGTGTTCAGCACGCTAATGGTCGTCGCGGCAGATTGGTTGGCGCCGTTCAGAGCGAGCGCGTTTGCGCCCTGCGCCGCGGTGGTGGTTCTGCCGACGGTGCCAACTCCGCTGTACAAGGTCAGGGGGCGGTTGTTCCCCGATGAGTCCGCGGCGGTCACCCCGCTCGCCTCGTCGAACGTCCAGCGGCCGGCAAGCGGGGTGGTCACCGCCCAGGTGAATGCCGCGCTGGTGGCGGTGACGCCCGAGCTGTCGGTCACGGTGATCGTGACGCCGGTGAAGGTCTGTGCCGCGCTGGTGACCGTGCCGGTGATGACACCGGCGCTGCTGATCGACAGCCCCGCCGGGCCACCGTTCAAAGCATAGGCACAGGGTGCGTTCGGGCACGACCTGGTCAGCGCCAGGTTGACGGCGGCGTTGTTGACGGTGCTCTGGTTGCCCGGCGAGGTCACGGATGGGCCGGCGGTGATCGTCCAGCTGAAGGTCGCGCTGGTCACGACGGCGCCGCCCTTGTCAGTCACGGTGACCTGCACCGAGGCCGAAGTGCCGATGACGGTGGGCGTCCCGGTGATCCGCCCGGTGCTGCTGCTGATCGTCA
The DNA here is from genome assembly GCA_964657545.1 of uncultured Jatrophihabitantaceae bacterium. Classification (GTDB taxonomy): domain Bacteria; phylum Actinomycetota; class Actinomycetes; order Mycobacteriales; family Jatrophihabitantaceae; genus Jatrophihabitans. The sequence goes on along the minus strand of CAZZVT010000117.1, from coordinate 4,216 downwards.
GACCGGTCGGTGCCCCGCTGAGCGTGTAACTGCACGGACTGTTCGAGCACGTTGTACTTATCGGCAGGATGAGCGCGGTATTGACCGTGCTCGTCTGATTTCCCGGGGACGTCACCGTCGGTCGGGAGTAGATCGTCCAGCTGAAGGGGGCAGTCGTTGCACTCGTACCTGCACCGTCGGTGATCGTCACGGTCACTGCACTGGAGATACCCGGAGTGCTCGGTGTGCCGGTGATGACACCCGAGCTCGACACGCTCAGGCCGGCGGGCTGGCCGTTGATCACGTAGGTGCACGGCCCGTAGTTGCAGACCGACGGCACCGTCAGGCTGACCGCCACACCTGCTGTAGTCGCCTGGTTGCCCGGCGAGGTGATGGTCGAGGGGGCCTTCACGGTCCAGGTGAACGCGGACGTGCTCGCGGTGATGCCCGAGCTGTCACGGACGGTGATGATCGAGCTGGTCGTGCCGATTGTGGTCGGTGAGCCTGTTACAGCGCCGGTGGCTGCGTTGATGGTGAGTCCGGCGGGCAGGGCTGTGACGCTGTAGGTGCAGGGCGTGTTCGTGCAGGACGCGACGACGGCGAGGTTGACCGCCACGCCGACGGTGGCGATCTGGTTGGCGGGGGTCGTGATCGTGGGCGCGGCGTAGACGGTCCACGTGAAGGTGGCGGTAGCGGTGGCGCCGGCGGCATCTCGGATGGTCATGGTGACGTTGGTGACGCCCACGGTGGTGGGTGTACCGGTGATCGCGCCGGTGCCGGGGTTCAGGCTCAGGCCGGCGGGCAGCGCGGCGGCGCTATAGGTGCAGGGTGCGTTGTCGCAGGTCGACACGAGGTTGACGTTCACCACTGCGCCCACGGTGGTGGTCTGGTTGCCGGGAGACGTGAGGGTGGGTGCGGCCTTGACGGTCCAGGTGAACGGTGAGCTGGTGACGGTGACGCCGGCGGCGTCGCGGACGGTGATGGTGGACGTCGTGGTGCCGGTGGCGGTCGGCGTGCCGGTGATGGAGCCGGCGTTCAGAGACAGGCCTGCGGGCAGGCCGGAGGTGCTGTAGGTGCAGGACATATTCGGGCAGCTCGAGCCGAACGGGACGTTCACCGTCACGCCGACCGTCGTGGTCTGGTTGGCCGGGGCAGTGATGGTTGGTGCCGCGAAGACGGTCCAGCTGAATGTTCCGCTGGTGGCGGTGACGCCTGCGTTGTCGCTGACTGTGACGGTGCTGGTGACGGGGCCGCTCGTGGTGGGGGTGCCGGTGATGGTGGCGCCGGTCATGGTCAGCCCGGCGGGCGGGTTGTTCAGCGTGTAGGTGCAGGTCGCGTTGGGGCAGGTGGAGGCGACGGTGACGTTGACCGCCGCGCCGACGGTGGTGGTCTGGTTCGGCGGCGTGGTGATGGTCGGCGCTGCGTAGGTGGTCCAGGTGAAGGTTCCGCTGGTGGCAGTAACGCCGGCAGCGTCGCGGACGGTGATGGTGGAGGGCGTGGCGCCGGTGGAAGTGGCCGTGCCGATGATGGCGCCGGTGCCGGCGTTCACGCTCAGTCCAGCCGGCGGATTGTTCATCGTGTAGGTGCAGGGCGTGTTGGGGCAGGTCGACGTGACAGGGACGTTGACCGTTACGCCGACGGTGGTGCTCTGGTTGGCGGGCGTGCTGATGGTGGGTGCGGCTCTGACCGTCCAGGTGAATGGTGCCGTGGTAGCGGTGATGCCCGAGTTGTCGCGAATGGTGGCCGTCGAGGTGCTCGTGCCGAGGGTGGTGGGCGTGCCGCTGATGGTCGCGCCGACCATGCTCAGCCCAGCGGGCAAGCCGATGGCGCTGTAGGTGCAGGGCGTATTGGCGCAGGTCGAGCCGACGGCGATGTTCACCGTTGCGCCGACGGTCGTGACCTGATTGGCAGGTGCCGTGATGGTGGGTGCCGCGAAGACGGTCCAAGTAAAGGTCGAAATGGCGGGACGCCCGTACCCGTCGATCACCTGCACGGTGATCGGGAATACTCCGGGGGGGCCGGTCACTACACCCGTGATCAGACCGGCGGAGCTGATCTTCAGACCCGGCGGCAGCGTGCCCGTCGCGACGCTCCAGACGTAGCCCGGCACACCGGTGCCGGTGACGAGGCCTAGTTGCAGATTGACGTTGTCGCCGATGTCGTTCGTCTGGTTGCCTGGTGCGTTGATCACCGGCGCGGCCGTCGGTGGTTGGTTGGCCTTGAAGGTCGGATCGGCGGAAGCGTTGATCAGCGTGCTGGTGACGTAGTAACAGCCGGTGCCACACGTGCTGCCCGTCCAGCTCACCGACACGACCACCCTCAGATAGCTCACCGAGGACGGCGTCTTCTGACTGGCTGCGACGCAGTTGGACGAGGTGCCTGCAGAGACCAGCCAGCACGTGCCGATGAACTGCGACACCGTGAACGCAGTGGTGCCGGGTTTCTGGGTGCACTGCGATGGGCCGGCGGTGCCCTGCGGGGTCGGGTCACACGTGGGGATGGTGGCATTCGCGCCGGCCGTGGCCGTGGCGGTTGCGTCGCTGGCCTGATCCATCTGCTGCAACCAGGGGGCGACGGTCGGGATGGCGTTTCCGGTCGCGAACTGGGTCGAGACGCTGGTGGCGCCCCGGCCGGCGATGAGGTCGCTGGGCCGCAGTGCGCGCACCTGCTCAAGTGCCGAATTCGCGACCTGCGAGGCACTCTGTGAGGAACGCTGCCGCGCGGCCGACGCCACGGTGCCCACATACTCTGCGCCGATCGCAGCCATGATCACGGTGATCAGGCTGATCGCGATGATCGACTCGAGCAGCACGAAGCCGCCGTCGTTGCCGGACAGCCGTCGACGGGCCCGGACGGCAAGCCCGTGGCATGCCCAACGGGCGCGGTCCGGCGACAAATTCATGGGGCGGCTGAACCTCAGCCCGCGAGCAGCTTGCGCAGCTGCGCAAGCTGCTGGGTCGTCATGGGCGCGGTGAAGATGTTCAACTGAGTTGTCAGCGTGACGTTGTTCCCGAGACCGCTGAACGCGCTCGAGGACAGCAGTGCCCGGCGGGGGCCGTTCTGGATGGCTCGGATGAACGCGAGCTGGTTCTTGATCGGGCCGCTCGTGGTCAGCGTGATACCCGCTTGATAGATAGAGGCGGTGCTGGGCGATCCAGCCGCTGGGCTCGTGGTGGCGGATTCGGATTCGGATGCGGGCGCGGTCGATGCGGCCGGTGTGGGCGCGGCCGTCGATGTCACGGGCGAGAGCGTGCCGATGTTGATGTTCTGCAGGGCTACCGCGGTCGTCGTGGCCGCTGCGGTGGCCTCGTGGGTGAATTCCGGTAGTGCGCTGGTTGCCGGTAGGGCCGTCAGCGCTGCCGCCAGCTTCGACCTCAGGGAGCCGACATTCCGCTCATCCTGCAGGAGCGTGCCGTGCCGAGCAATGAGACGGTTGTTCGCGAGGTCGTTGTCAGCGGTCTGTGCGCGGGTCGTGGATGTGCTGGTGAGCTTGGGACTGATCACGAGCGACCAGCTGGCCACAGCCATCAGCAACGCGATGACCACACCGCCCACGATCCACGTCCGGCGGCTCTGCAAGGATTCGAATTTCATCAGTGCCCTCCGACGGCGCCGCTGGAAGAGGCAGGCGCGGCCTTGAACCGGTGGCTGTAGAGCTGATCAGAGATCTGCGCAGTGATTGCCCACGTGGCGCGTCCGCCCGCTTTGCTGGCCGAGTTGGTCGAAGGGATGACGTTGACGACGCCTGTCAGACCCTGCAGGGCAGTGACATACGTGGCGACGTCGACCATCCGGTTAGAGGTTCCGGACAGCGTCAGAGTCCCGATCACAGGTTCGGTGCCCGCGATGCCCGCGGTGCCGCCGCTGCTGCCACCGCTGAGAGTGACGGCTACCGAGGTGAAGGCAGTGCCGGCCGGCGCCGCTGACTGCACCTTTTCGATGAACGTGGCCACGTCTACATCGGTGGCCATCAGCGTCGAGACCTGGTTGACAATGCTGTCCGTGGAACTTTGCAGGTCGACCACGTTCGAGAACTTGCTGTTCTGGGCATTCAGCGTCGATGTCGTAGCCTGCGACGCTGCGAGTTCACGGTTTGCGGCCGAGCTTTGCCGGCTGGCCGACACGTACCCCACGACGCACAGCACTAGAACGATGACGAGCGAAATTCCAAGGCGCTTGCGTAGCACGTGCAGGTTGCGAGCGGCGGAAAGCTCGGGGGGCGTCAGGTCGGCGACGA
>CAZZVT010000116.1:0-11509 GCA_964657545.1 uncultured Jatrophihabitantaceae bacterium | reverse complement strand
CGGGCGCGGGCGCGGGCGCGGGGTGCAGGTGATTGGGCTGGAGAGGGTCAGACCTTGCGGGGTCCGATGCCTGCGCCGGTGCCCACGAGCAGGAAGGCGACGACGAGCAGGTAGAAACCGACCCTCGCGTTCTTGATGACGTCGGTGTACGAGACGTAGTCGAACTGCAGGGCCAGGAAGCTGAGGCCCGCCGCGGCGATGCCCACGACCACCCCGATGACCCGCATGATCCGCAGTGCGGGCGACGGGAAGCTGGCTGCCACCGCGGCGACGACCGCAACGATCAGGAAGGTCCACGCGAGCCAACCGAAGTAGGCCGACGCGAAGCTGTTCGCCTGGCTGCCGGCGCGATCGAGGCCGTCACCGGTGTCGGAGAACGTGACCCCGTTCTTGAACCACTCGAGCCCGGTGAGGGCAACCACGCCGACGATCCCGCCGAGCAGCGCGAGCACGGTGCTGACGATGCCGAAGGCCTGATCGCTGGCCGCGCCGAACGGGTTGGCGGTGGTGTCGGCGAACCGGGGGCGCTGGCCCGGCGGCGTCGCCGGCTGCTGGTACCCCGGCTGGCTGTACTGATCCTGTCCGTACTGATCAGCCGAGTACTCGGGCTGGCGCGGCATGCGTCGCGTCTCGTCGTTGTGCGGGTCCCACTGAGTCATGCGGACGAACCTACCCAGCCGGGCTGAACCTGTCCCTCAGGTGCGGACGATGGGGGAGCCGTAGGTCGTGATGCCGGCGTCGCGGAACTCGCTCAGCGCCGATTCGGTCGAGGGCCCGGCAACCCCGGCTGTGAGGTCGAGACGGATCTCGGTGGCGAAGCCGAGCCGGACCGCGTCGAGTGCGGTGGCCCGGACGCAGTGATCGGTGGCGATGCCCATGATCTCGACGGTGTCGACGCCGCGCTCGTGCAGCCAGTCGGCGAGCGACTCACCGTCGGCGACGGCCTCGAAACCGGAGTACGCAGCCTCGTACTCACCCTTGTCGAACACGGCCTCGATGTGCGAGCTGTCGAGGTCCGGGTGCAGTGAGACCCCCGGGGTGCCCACGACACAGTGCGGCGGCCACGACTGCCGGAAGTCCGGCGAGTCGGAGAAGTGATCACCGGGTTCGATGTGGTGATCGCGGGTGGCTACCGCGTGCTCGTAGCCGCCCTCGGCCAGCCGTGCGCTGACGGCGCGCGCGACCTCGGTGCCGCCCTGGACGCCGAGCGAGCCGCCCTCGCAGAAGTCGTTCTGGACATCGACCACGATCAGGGCCTTCGTCATGATCCGATCGTACGTTCTGTTGCCGGATCAGGATGGGCTCTCACCGGATCAGGACGGGGGCGCCATGACGCGGGTCGCGATCGCCGGTTCGCCGCGGGAGAGTTTCAGACCGTCCCACGGCAGGGTGACGAGTGCCCGGGCCAGGTGTTCGCGCGATTCGACGAGCGTCGGCAGACCGTCGACCGGAACGCCGCCGCGCAGTAGCGGGACCTGCAGCAGCGTCTCGAGCGGTCCGGGCGATGCCGGGCCGGTGACGACGAGTTCCTCGACGGCAGTCCCGGACTCCCGGTAGGCGCGCAGTGCGGTCTTGCGCCCACCGTGGGTCTGCTTGGCCACCGAGCGTTTGGCCACCGGCCGGCCGTCGACCTCGACGAGCTTGTAGACCATGCCGGCGGTGGGCGCGCCCGAGCCGACCACCACCGCGGTGCCGGCGCCGTAGACGTCGACGGGCTGGGCCGCGAGTGAGGCGATCGCGAACTCGTCGAGGTCGCCGCTGACGACGATCAACGTGTCGGGATTGCCGAGGCCGTCGAGCTGCGCGCGGGCCTGGTCGGCGAGCACGCCGAGGTCACCCGAGTCGATGCGCACCGCCCCGAGCGCAGGGCCCGCCACCTCGACGGCGAGCTCGATGCCGCGGGTGATGTCGTAGGTGTCGACGAGCAGTGTCGTGTGGGGTCCGGCCGCCGCGACCTGCGCTGCGAAGGCCGCCCGCTCGTCGTCGTGCAGCAGGGTGAACGCGTGCGCGGCGGTGCCTGCGGTGGGCACGCCGTAGCGAAAGCACGCCTCCAGGTTGGACGTACTGGCGAATCCGGCGAGGTACGCCGCCCGCGCCGCGGCGACGGCGGATTGCTCGTGGGTGCGTCGCGAACCCATCTCGATGAGTGGGCGGCCGCCCGCCGCGGTGATCATGCGGGCCGCGGCCGCAGCGATCGCGCAGTCGTGGTTCAGTACCGAGAGCACGAGCGTCTCGAGGATCACGGCGTCGGCGAACGAGCCGCTGACGGTGAGCACGGGGGAGTCGGGGAAGTACAGCTCGCCCTCGCGGTAACCGTCGACGTCGCCGCCGAAGCGGTACTCGGCCAGGTAGGACGCGGTGCGGTCGTCGACCACGCCGGCGGCGCGCAGCAGGTCGAGCTGCTCGGCGTCGAAGCGGAAGTCGGCGATCGCGTCGAGCAGCCGGCCGGTGCCGGCGACGACCCCGTAGCGGCGGCCCTCGGGCAGCCGGCGTGCGAACACCTCGAAGACGCAGTGCCGCCCGGCCGTGCCGTCGTGCAGGGCCGCCTGCAGCATCGTCAGCTCGTAGCGGTCGGTGAGCAGACCCGTCGTCGTCACCGGATGGCGCCCGGGTACGCGGCTGGACGGCGCGCGCTCACGACCGCGCCCAGCGCGAGCAGCCCGTAGCTGCCGCCCGCGAGCCACAGTCCGGGCCCGGCGTTGTGCAGCACCCCGTGCGCCGAACCCCCGGCCACCTGTTGCGCGTCGAACAGCTGCGCCAGCGCGTAGTAGGTGAGGGCGAGGCCCAGGACACCGGCGAGGAACCCGAGGACGCGCAGCAGCGGCGCGAGCACCGTCGGCAGGCGGGCCGCGAGCCCGAGCAGCACCACGACGGCGACGAGACCCCAGGCCAGCTTGTCGAAGTACGCCGCGGCCACCGGCGCGCCCAGCTGGTCGGCGTTGCCGTGCAGGTCGTCGAAGGTGAACCCGTCACCTGCCGTATCGGTGGCCGAGTCGACGGAGTACCAGTGCAGCGAGGTGAACGACACCGCGGCGGCGATGGTGCCGACCGCCAGGAAGGCCAGGCCGACGACCTGCGGACCCAGCGCGTCGGCGCCCGGCCGCGAGTGGGAAGCCACGAAGCTGACGGTAGCAACGTGACACCATGGACGTATGCCCGGCACGATCGCGCCGCAACGCGAGACCTCCCAGGAGATCGAGGTCGAGCTGTCCGCCGATCCCGACCGGCCGTGGATCACGATCGTCTGGAACGACCCGATCAACCTGATGTCCTACGTCACGCACGTCTTCATGACCGTCTTCGGATACGAGAAGGCCAAGGCCGAGAAGTTGATGATGGACGTCCATCGGCTGGGTCGGGCGATCGTTTCCTCCGGCACTCGTGAACGGATGGAGCTCGACGTCAGCACCCTGCACGGCTACGGGCTGTGGGCCACGCTGGAGCAGCAGACGTGAAGGTCTCGCACCGACGGGGTCGGCTTCGCCTGCACCTCGACCCGATCGAGATCGACATCCTCACCTCGCTGCTGGCCGAGCTGGACACCGCGGTGCGCGGCACCGACATCGACGATCCGGTGACCGCGCGGCTCTACCCGGCCGCGCACCGCGACGACCCGGCCGCCGCGGCCGACTACCGCGAGCTCACCGGATCGACGTTGCGCGACGACCGGATCGGGCGCATCGCGGCCTGTGTCGCCGACCTCGTCGGCAGCCGGGACCTCGACCGCGACATCGACCTGACCGACCCCGAGGACGCGACCCGCTGGATGCAGGTGCTCAACGACCTGCGCCTCGCGCTCGGGACCCGGCTCGGCATCAGCGAGGACGACGTCGACTTCGACGCCGGCGATCCGCAGCAGCAACCCCGGGTCGTCTACCACTGGTTGACGGCGGTGCAGGACACCGTGGTCACCAGCCTCATGGGGTGACCTCGGTAACCTCGGTAACCGTGCTGCGCATAGACCGGGCGATCCACGACGAGATCGTCGCCCACGCCCGCCGCGACCACCCCGACGAGGCGTGCGGAATCGTCGCCGGACCCGAGGGCACCGACCGCCCCCTGCGGTTCAAGCCGATGCTCAATGCGGCCCGCTCGCCCACGTTCTACGAGTTCGACTCAGCCGACCTGCTGGCCCTCTACCGCGAACTCGACGCGAACGACGAGGATCCGGTGATCGTCTACCACTCGCACACCGCCACCGAGGCCTACCCCTCGCGCACGGACATCGCCTACGCCTCGGAGCCGGGCGCCCATTACGTCCTGGTGTCGACCCGGTCGCAGGACGAGACCGAGTTCCGCTCGTACCGGATCGTCGACGGGCAGGTCACCGAGGAGCCGGTCGAGGTCGTGTGACCCACCGCCTCGGAACATTGCCGGCGCCGGATGGGACGATATGGCCCGGCACCGGCGTTCCACCGACAGCTGCACGCTCATCTACGCTCACCTACCACTGGAGTACGTATCCCATGGCCATCGAGGTCAAGATCCCGACGATCCTGCGCACCTACACCGGCGGTGAGAAGTCGGTCGAGGCCAAGGGCGACACGCTCTCGGCCCTGATCGACGACCTGGACGCCGGCCACAACGGCATCAAGGCCCGCCTCATCACCGACGAGGGCAAGCTGCACCGCTTCGTCAACATCTACGTCAACGACGAGGACGTCCGGTTCACCGGTTCGCTCGACACCCAGCTCAAGGACGGCGACTCGGTCACCGTTCTTCCGGCGGTCGCGGGGGGCTGATGGCTCGCTACGACTCGCTGATCGACGCGCTGGGGAACACCCCGCTCGTCGGCCTGCCGCGCCTGTCGCCCCGCTGGGAGGGCGAGCACCCCGTCCGGCTGTGGGCCAAGCTCGAGGACCGCAACCCGACGGGTTCGATCAAGGACCGCGCCGCGCTGGCGATGATCCAGGCCGCCGAGGCCGACGGGCGCCTGACACCGGGCTGCACGATCCTCGAACCGACGTCGGGCAACACCGGCATCTCGCTGGCCATGGTGGCCAAGCTGCGCGGCTACGGGCTGGTGTGCGTGATGCCCGAGAACACCTCGATCGAGCGACGTCAGCTGCTCGAGATGTTCGGCGCCCGGATCATCTCCTCGCCGGCTGCGGGCGGTTCGAACCAGGCGGTGGCCACCGCCAAGCAGTTGGCCGAGCAGTATCCCGACTGGGTGATGCTCTACCAGTACGGCAACGCCGCGAACGCCCAGGCGCACTACGAGGGCACCGGCCCCGAGGTGCTGCGTGATCTGCCGACCATCACCCACTTCGTGGCCGGCCTCGGCACCACCGGCACGCTGATGGGTGTCGGACGATACCTGCGCGAGAAGGTGCCGGACGTCCAGATCGTGGCGGCCGAGCCGCGCTACGGCGAGCTCGTCTACGGCCTGCGCAACATCGACGAGGGCTTCGTCCCCGAGCTCTACGACGACTCGGTGCTGACCCGCCGCTTCTCGGTCACGTCCTACGACGCACTGCGCCGCACCCGGGACCTGATCGACCACGAGGGGATCTTCGCCGGCATCTCGACGGGCGCGATCCTGCACGCAGCGCTGTCGATCGCCGAGCGGGTCAAGCCCGACGAGAGCGCAGACATCGCGTTCGTGGTTTGCGACGGCGGCTGGAAGTATCTCTCGACCGGTGCGTACACCGGCACCCTGCAGCAGGCCGCCGAACGACTCGAGGGCGAGCTGTGGGCCTGAGTTGCCACTGATCGTGCGCAACCGGCGAGGGTCCTCGCTGCGAAGATGAGTATGTGCGCTCCAGAACTCCGATCGGCTGGCTGATCGGCGTGCTCAGTGCCTGCGTCGCAGTGGGCGTGGGCGAGGCCGTCGCGGTGCTGGTACGTCCGGCCGCGGCGCCGCTGATCGCCGTCGGCAACCGGATGATCATCCTGACGCCCGAGTCCGTGAAGCGGCAGGCCATCGGCAAGGTCGGCACGAACGACAAGACCTACCTGATCATCGGTATCTGCGTCGTGCTGGCGCTGGTGGCCGCGATCGTCGGCACGCTGGCGCTGCGGTCGCTCGTCGCCGGGCTGGTGGGGGTGGGCCTGATCGGGGCTTTCGCCGTCTACTGCGCGGCCACCGCGCCGGCCAGCCGGGCGAGCGACGTCGTGCCCGGCCTGATCGGCACCGCGGTGGCCATGGCCGTGCTCGTCGGCCTCGTCCGGGTCGTGCACGCCGGCGATGCCGTGCCGGACTGGTCGGGGTCCGCTCCCGACCGCCGGGTCTTCCTGGTCAGCTCCGGTGCCGTGGCGGTGCTCGCCGCGGTGGCCGGTTTCGGCGGACGAGCCGCCCAGCACGCGCGCTTCGACGTCGCAGCCAAGCGTCGCAAGGTCGCCCTGCCGCCGACGAGCCCGACGTCGTCCGCCCTGCCGTCCGGCGTCGACCTGGGCAAGAGTGGCGTGCCCTGGCGGACGCCGAACGGCGACTTCTACCGCGTCGACACCGCGCTGTCGCTGCCGCAGATCGACCCGGACTCCTGGAAGCTGCGCATCCACGGGCTCGTCGACAAGCCGATGACGCTGTCCTACCAGGAACTGATCGCGCGCGGACTCGAGGAGCACTGGATCACGCTGAACTGCGTGTCCAACGAGGTCGGCGGCAACCTGGTCAGCAATGCGCTGTTCCGCGGTGTCCGGCTCGACGCACTGCTGCGCGAGGCCGGCGTGCAATCAGGAGCCGACCAGCTGCTGCTGTCCTCCAGCGACGGCATGACCATCGGAGCCCCCGCGCGCACGGCCATGGACGGCCGTGCAGCGCTGCTGGCGGTGGGCATGAACGGCCAGACACTCCCGGTCGAGCACGGCTTCCCGGTGCGCGTCGTGATCCCCGGCCTCTACGGCTACCTGTCGGCGTGCAAGTGGGTCGTCGACATCGAGGCGACGACGTTCGCCAAGCACAAGGCCTACTGGGTCGAAGGCGGCTGGGCCGTGGACCCGCCGATCCGCGTCACTTCGCGCATCGACCGGCCCAGCTCGAACCAGGTGCTCAATGCCGGCGAGCCGTATGCCATCGCCGGTGTGGCCTGGGACCAGCACGTCGGCATCGGCAAGGTCGAGGTGCAGATCAACAACGGGGCGTGGGCCGCCGCGCGGCTGGCGGCCGTTCCGTCCGACGACACCTGGCGCCAATGGGTCTACGCCTGGACGCCGCAGGAGTCCGGCCAGTACACGATCCGGGTGCGTGCCACCGATGCCAAGGGTCAGGTCCAGGACGCCAAGGTTCGTGACGTCTTCCCCTCAGGGGCGACGGGGCTGCACAGTGCCTCCGTCCGCGTGGTCGTCTGAGCCTCAGGACTCCTTCACGAGCTCACCCATCAACCGGCGCAGCGCCGAGTCGAGCCGGCGGCGCTCGGTGGGGCTCAACGCACCGAGCAGCTGCTTCTGATTCTCGACGTGGGCCTGCAGGACGGTGTCGACGAGTTCGCGCCCGGCCGACGTCAGCGTCACCAGCACACTGCGTCGGTTGTCCGGGTCGTGCAGGCGGGTGACGTGCCCAGCGGACTCGAGTCGATCGAGCCGGTTGGTCATGGCCCCCGGCGAGAGCATGAGCAGGCGGGCCATCGCGGTGGGCGTCAGGGTGAACGGTGGCCCCTGACGGCGCAGGGCGGCCAGCACGTCGAACTCGCCGCGTCCGAGGCCGTACGCAGCATAGGTCCGCTCGATCAGCGGGGCCAGGACGAGCCCGATCCGGGTCAGCCGGCCGATCGTGCTCATCGCGTCGAAGGCCTCGTCGCCCAGATCCGGGCGCTCGAGTCGCCATTGCGCGACCAGCCCGTCGATGACGTCTTGATCATCCATCGGTGCACTGTAGTTCAACATCGCACGTTTCGGCGCCGAAGTGTCGGCCTGCCGGAATCCGCCGTTCAGGCACACGCTCTACCCTTCGGAACGTGCCATCGTCACCTCGTCGTCCACAACCTGGACCTGCCGTGGTGGCGCCGGCTGCACGGCGCCGGTCGCGCTTGGATCCGGGCAGCTGGAGCGGTGCCCTCATCCTGATGCTCGCGCTGACGGCCGTGATCTGGGCCGTACAGATCGTCAATGTCGAGGACGACTACGGGCTCGATCGGTTCGGGCTGCGGCCACGTGACGTCGGCGGCCTGTGGGGCGTGCTGACCATGCCGTTCCTGCACACAGACTGGGACCACCTGCTGTCCAACACCCTGCCGGTCATCCTGATCGGCTGGGTCGTCCTGCTCGAGGGAGTGCGGGTGTTCGCGCTCGTGACGGCGGCCGTCGTGCTCGGCGGCGGCGTGCTGACGTGGGCGGTCGGGCCCGGCGGCACGGTGATCGTCGGCGCGAGCGCGCTGGTGTTCGGCTGGCTCGGCTACCTGATCGCGCGGGCCGTCGTCTCGCGGCGGATCCGGTGGATCGTGTCGGCCGCCATGGTGTTGGTCATCTTCGGCACACTGCTGTCCGGGTTGGTCCCCGTCACCCATACGCAGGTGGCCTGGCAGGCGCACGTCTGCGGCTTTCTGGCCGGCGCGGCGATGGGCGCGACACTGCATTCACGTGGGGACGCGCAGCGCCGGCTGCGTCCGCGCGTCGTATCGTGACCCACGTGCCTGCCGCCGACCCGACCCGGCGCGACGCGCCGATCGGCATGATGGATTCCGGGGTCGGCGGCCTCACGGTGGCCCGGGCGGTGCTCGATCAACTGCCGCACGAGGCGCTGCACTACGTCGGAGACACCGCACACGGCCCGTACGGTCCCCAGCCGATCGCCGAGGTGCGACGGCACGCGTTGGCAGTCATGGACTCACTCGTCGACACCGGGGTGAAGGCCCTCGTCATTGCCTGCAACAGCGCGTCGGCGGCCTGCCTGCGCGACGCCCGTGAGCGCTACGACGTGCCCGTGGTCGAGGTTGTCATGCCCGCCGTGCGCCGCGCCGTCGCCGCCACCCGCAACGGTCGGATCGGCGTCATCGGTACGGCGGTCACCGTGACCAGCGGCGCCTACCAGGACGCGTTCGAGGCCGCGTCCGGGGTCGAGGTGTTCACGGCCGCCTGCCCCCGGTTCGCCGAGTTCGTCGAGCGCGGGGTCACCAGCGGACGGCAGCTGCTCGGCCTGGCGGAGTCCTACCTCGCTCCGCTCAACGCCGCCGGCGTCGACACCCTCGTCCTCGGGTGCACGCACTACCCGATGCTGACGGGATTGCTGTCGGTCGTCATGGGTGACACCGTGACACTCGTGTCGAGTGCCGAGGAGACGGCGAAGGATGTGTTCCGCATGCTGATGTCGCGCGACCTGCTGCGCAGCGATGACGCTCCGCCGCCGCACCACGTCGTGCGGGCCACGGGTCCCGACGAGGCCTTCCGCCAGCTCGGTCGGCGCTTCCTCGGTCCGCAGATCGAGACGTCCGCGGCTGCCTTCGTCGGAGGTGCGGCGTGACCGGCGAGTTCACGCTGACGGTGCTCGGCTGCTCGGGCAGCGTTCCGGGTCCGGACTCACCTGCCTCGGGGTACCTGCTCGAGGCCGAGGGCTACCGGATCGTCCTCGATCTGGGCCACGGGGCGTTCGGTGCGTTGCAGCGTCACGTCGACCCGGCCGACGTCGACGCGATCGTCATCTCCCACCTGCACGCCGACCACTGCATCGACCTCACCGCCTACATCGTCGCGCTGCGTTACGGCGGCGCGGGCCACCGGTTGCGCGGGCCCGACAACCGCATCCCGCTCGTCGGCGTCCCCGGTACCCGCGACCGCCTCGAGGCCGCCTACGATCCGCTCGCCCGCAAGCTCGGGCTGCACGAACTGTTCTCGTTCGCCACGCCGACGCAGGCCGAGCTGGGCCCGTTCACGCTGTCGTACGCGCCGATGAACCACCCCACCCCGACCAACGGCGTGCGAGTCACCTGGAACGACCGCTCGCTCGTCTACTCCGCCGACACCGGCGAGTGCCCCGAGCTGGTCACGCTGGCCGACGGGGCCGACGTGCTGCTGTGCGAGGCCTCCGTCGGGCCCGACGAGGAGTTCATCCCCGACCTGCACCTCACCGGCCGGATGGCCGGCGAGCACGCCGACAAGGCCGACGTCGAGCGCCTGATCGTCACCCACGTCCCGCCCTGGAACTCGCGTCAGGTGGCGGCCGACGAGGCGGCGCTCGCCTTCGACGGGGCCATCGACATCGCGACCCCGGGCGCGCAGTTCGTCGTCTGACGGCCCGTCGTCCGAGGGCTCGGCATCCTGCGGGTCAGGGCAGCAGCACGATCTTGCCGTTCGTGTGGCCGGTCATCAGTTCCCGCGTCGCCTCGGCCGCCTGCGCCAACGGGTAGGTCGCCGCGATCCGGACTGTCAGGGACCCGTCGGCGACCGCGGCCAGCAGCGGACCCCGCGCGGCCCGCCGAATGTCGGTGCCCGGGTCGGCACCGGGGCCGTTGCCGATGAGTTGGACGCCGGTGTCGGCGCGCCCGAAGGCAGCGATCGACACGAACCGGGAGGTGTCCGGCAGTACCTGCAGGGTGACGTCGACCGCCTCGTCGGTGCCGACGAGATCGAGCGCGGCGTCGATGCCGTCCGGGGCCGCGTCGACGATGCGATCGCGCAGGCCCTCGCCGTAGGCGATCGGGTGCGCGCCGAGCTCGCGCAGCTGCTCGTGCCGGGCCGGGCTCGCGGTGGCGATCACGGTTGCACCGCGGTTCGTCGCCAGTTGCACCGCGAGCAGGCCGACGCCGCCGGCTGCACCGTGGATCAGCACCGTGTCCCCGGCGCCGACCTTCGCGCGCTCCAACGCATGGAGGGCAGTGCTGCCGGCCAGCAGCAGGCCCGCCGCGGCGTCCCAGGCAACTGCGGCGGGCTTGGCCACGACCGAGTCCTCCGCCACGACGATCTCTGTTGCGTAGGTGCCGGACGCGGGGTGGACGGCGACCTCGTCGCCGACCGCCAGCGAGGAGACACCGTCGCCGAGCGCGGTGACCACTCCGGCGGCCTCCATCCCGACCGGACGCGGCAGGGTGGTCTCGTCGGCGCCCATCGCGCCACCGAAGAGTTTCCAGTCGATGGGATTCATCCCGGCGGCGCGAACCGCCACACGCACCTCACCGGCACCCGGTTCGGGGGTGGGACGGTCGATGACGGACAGGACCTCGGGGCCACCGAAGGCGGTGGCAACCACAGCTGCGCTCATGTCGGGCCGAACGCGACCCGCCACGGCGTCATTCCGACACAGGGCCGAGGGTTCCCCTGCAGTTCGGGTGGCGGATGTCTGCTTTGCGTGAAACTGTGATCATCTGGCGCTTAACTGGGGGCATCCTCGGCCGATGGTTGGGGAGTGACGTGCCCGCGATCCCTTGGAGCCCGCAGTGCTTGACAGCCGTAGCAGCCGAGACGCCGGGTCGCGCTCGGCCCGGCGGGGCCGGCTGTTCGTCTCCGTCGTCGTGACGGCGGTGGCCGCGCTCGGCGCGGCGGCGTCCAGCAGTGCCCCGCAGGTCGCGGCCAGCGCCGTGCCCGCGCCGGGATCACCGGCCCGGACCTCCGGTGCCACTGTGTCAGGTTCTGTATCAGG
>CAZZVT010000115.1:1123-11544 GCA_964657545.1 uncultured Jatrophihabitantaceae bacterium | reverse complement strand
TCGGCCTGAAGGAGAACGTGATCATCGGCAAGCTGATCCCGGCGGGTACCGGCATCGCCCGTTACCGCAACGTCGACGTCAACCCGACCGAGGAAGCCCGCGTCGCGGCGTTCTCGATGGCCGGCTACGACGAGAACGACTACTACGGTTTCGGCAACAACCAGATGGGCCCGGCCGTACCGCTCGACGAGTTCGGGTACGACGACTACCGGTAGGTAACCGTCAAGTAGCACGAGCACGACCCAGTACGGGCCGGCTTCCCCTCGGGGAGCCGGCCCGTACTGCGTCGGCGTGCCCGGCATCTTGGGTTTCAAGTGATCGTCGACGTGCTGTATTGGGTACCGTGACGCTCGCGGTGAGGTGATCACCGCGTCAAGCGACGGGTTCGCCGCCGTGCGGGTGCACAACAGAGAGGTCGACCGACGATGTCCAGCTCCCTGACGTCGACGTCGGGCAACCGTCTGCCCCGCGCACGCAGCGACCGGCGCGCGGCGCTGAGCGCGCTGGCGCTGCTGCTCGTCGTCGTCGGTGCGCTCGGTTCGGCACTCGTGGTGTACCGCACCGGCCAGCGGGTCGACGTCCTGGTCGCCGCGCGCCGCATCGAGGCCGGCCAGAAGGTCACCTCGGCCGACTTCGGCATCGCGCGCGTCTCGGCCGGTGCGGATTCCACGCTGAAGTCCGCCGACAAGAAGAACTTCGTCGGCACCTTCGCCACGACCGCGATCCCGTCGGGCACCCTGTTGAACCGGTTGATGTTCCAGGTCGGCAACGTGGTCCCCAACGGCGGCGTCATCGTCGGGGTGGCCGTCACCAGCTCGCAGCGTCCGGCCGCGAACATCCAGAGTGGCGACGTCGTGCGCGCGTACCTGGTGCCCAAGACGTCCTCGAACTCGGCCACCGCCACGCCGGGCCCGATCCTGCTCAGCGCGGCACGGGTCGCCCAGGTCAGCTCGTCCTCGACGTCCGGCGACTCCGAGACGGTGTCGTTGCTGGTCAGCGCGGCCGACGCCCAGACGCTCGTGACCGCGGCCGGACAGGGCGCGGTGACCCTCGCCGAACTGCCGAAATCCACCAAGCCGACGATCGATTTCCGCACCTCGTCGTCATGAGCGTCGTCACGTTCTTCTCGGCGAAGGGCGCCCCGGGCGCCACCACCGCAGCGATGCTCGCCGCGTCGCTGTGGCCGCGGCCCGCGTTGCTCGCCGACTGCGACCCGGCCGGCGGTGACGTCGGGCTGCGGCTGCCCGCCCCCGACGGCCGTCCGCTGGACCTCAACCGCGGTGTGCTCAGCCTGCTGCCGATGGCCCGTCGCACGCTCGTGCCCGAGGCCCTGACCGAGCATGTGCAGGACGTGCTCGGCGGTGGGCAGGTGCTCGTGGGGCTCACCGGTCCGGAGCAGGCGTTCGCCGGCGGCCCGGTGTGGGAGACCATCGCCGACGCGTTCGCCGGAGTCCGTGGCTACGACGTCATCGTCGATGCCGGACGGCTGCATCAGCGTTCGCCGGTGCTGCCGTTGCTCATGCGTTCCGATCTCGCGATCTGCACGCTCGGGACCAGCCTGTCGAACACCTACTCGACCAGGGCCCGGCTGCACGCGCTGCTGGCCGTCCTCGCCGAGGGCGGCGCGGGACCGCGGCCCGGGATCGTCGTGCGATCGAGCGATCGGCGCGAGTCCGAGCGGGCCGCCGAGGTGATCCGCGCCGACACCTCCGACGTCCGCTACTTCGGTCACCTGGCCGAGGACCCGGCCGGCGCCGGAATCTTCGACGGTCGCCCGGTGTCGCGACCGGAACGCACCGTGCTGGTCCGTTCGGGCCGAACCGTGGTCGACGAGGTGCTGCACGAACTCGCCCGGCTCGAGCTCGGGCGCATCGACCCGGCCGAGCAGCCGTGGAACACCCTCACCGGCGAGTTCGCGGCCTACGCGCCGCTGCTGGCCCCGACCGCGACGCCGGCTGACGGTGACGGCGCGCAGCCGCCCGTCGCGCCCCGTCGCAGCCGGCTCGAGGAGCGCAAGTTCGGCCAGACCCGACGCTTCCGCCGGGGTCGCTCCGAGCGTGCCGAGCCCGCCCGTCAGGCCGAGCTCGACTCCTCGGCCCGCGAGGATGCATCGTGAGCACAGGACGGCATCTGCCCGACCAGGTCCTCGTGCGCCGCCTGCGCGCGCAGGTCGCCGAGCGGCTCAACCAGCAGCGGCGCAGCGACGAGGTCAGCGGCCGGGCCGCGATGACCAGCGAGGACGAGCGCCAGTTCGCCCGATCGCTGATCATCCAGGTGCTCGAGGACCACGCGCGCACCGAGATCACCGACGGTCGTACCCCGCCGTCGACCGAGGAGGAGGACGGGCTCGCAGCCGCGATCCACGCCGCCCTGTTCGGAGTCGGGCGCCTCCAGCCGCTGCTCGAGGACCCCGAGGTCGAGAACATCGACATCAACGGCGCCGACCGCGTGTTCGTGGGTTACTCCGACGGCCGCGAGGAGCTGTTGGACCCGGTGGCCGAGAGCGACGAGGAGCTCGTCGAGCTCATCCAGGTACTGGCCGCGAACGTGGGCCTCACCAGCCGCCCGTTCGACTCGGCCAACCCGCAGCTCGACCTCCGCCTGCCCGACGGTTCCCGGCTCTCGGCGGTGATGGGCGTGTGCGCCCGCCCGGCGGTGAGCCTGCGTCGCAGTCGCCTGGGCAAGGTCAGCCTCGACGACCTCGTGGGCACCGGCACCATGACCTCGACGGTCGCGACGTTCCTGCGGGCGGCGGTCCGGGCCCGGAAGAACATCATGATCGCCGGCGCCACGAACTCGGGCAAGACCACCCTGTTGCGCGCGCTGGCCAATGAGATCCCGGCCAAGGAGCGACTGATCACCGTCGAGCGCTCCATGGAGCTCGGCCTCGACGCCTTCGAGGACCTGCACCCCAACGTGGTCGCCTTCGAGGAACGGCTGCCCAACAGCGAGGGCCTCGGTGCGGTCGAGATGGCCGAGCTGGTGCGCCGGTCACTGCGGATGAACCCGAGCCGGGTGATCGTCGGCGAGGTTCTCGGCGACGAGATCGTCACGATGCTCAACGCCATGAGCCAGGGCAACGACGGGTCGCTGTCGACGATCCACGCGAACTCCTCCATGGAGGTCTTCAACCGCATCGCGACCTATGCGTTGCAGGCACAGGAGAACCTGCCGGTCGAGGCCTCCCACATGCTGATCGCCGGCTCGATCAACTTCGTCGTCTTCATGCGCAAGTCGAACACCTACGAGACCGGCGGCAGCCTCCAGCGTGGGGTCGAGAGCATCCGCGAGGTCACCGGTGTCGACGGCCGGGTGCTGTCGAGCGAGGTGTTCGCGTTGTCGTCGGGCGGGTCGGCCGTCGCCCATGCTCCGCTCACCTGTGCCGACGAGTTGGCCCACTTCGGCTACGACCCGAGCCCGCAGGCCCGCTGGTGATCACCTACTCGCTGCAGCTGTCGGTGCTGCTCGGCGCGCTCGTCGGGCTGGGGCTGTTCGGTTTCGTGCTGGTGTTCGTGGGGGTGCCCGAGCGGGCCAAGGGAACACCGAAACGGCGCCGCCAACCCCGCGCCGCGCAACGTCGTACCCGTCGGATCGTGGTCGGCGTCGTCGCGGCCGGCGCGACCCTGCTGCTGACCCGCTGGGTCGTGGCCACCATCGCCATCGGCCTGCTCGCTGCCTTCTGGGACCGTATCGCCGGCAGCGACGCGAGCGAGCGCATCGGCATCGCGCGGCTCGAGTCCCTGGCCTCGTGGACCGAGTCGTTGCGCGACACGATCGCGGGTGCCGTCGGCCTCGAGCAGGCCATCCCGGCCACCACCGTCAACGCCGGCGTCGCCATCCGGCCGGCGTTGAACCTGCTCGTCGACCGGTTGCGGATCCGTGAACCGCTGCCCGCCGCGTTGATGGCGTTCGCCGAGGACATCGATGACTCGAGCGCCGACGTCATCTGCTCGGCGCTCGTGCTGAACGCACGCCTGCGGGGCCCGGGACTGCGCGACGTCCTGACGTCCCTGGCCGTGTCGGCGCGCGAGGAACTCGACATGCGGCGGCGGATCGAGGCCAGCCGGCGCAGTATCCGGCGCAGCGTCAAGATCGTGCTGATCATCGTGCTCGGGGTCATGGGTCTGCTCGCCGTGCTGAACCGGACCTACGTCAAGCCGTACTCCACCGCGTTGGGCCAGCTGGTGCTGGTCGTCGTCGTCGCGCTGCTGGCCGCCGGGCTGATGTGGCTGCGCAGCCTGGCAGCGGACCGCACCACCGAGCGGTTCCTGGTGCCGGCCGACGAATCCCTGCTCGACGTGGACGTCGCGTCATGATGGGGCCGGCATGATCAGCGCGGTGCTCTTCGGTGCGCTCGCGGGCCTCGGTCTGTTCGCGGTGATCGCCGTCTGGATGCGGCCGCGTCCGGGCATCGGCGCGCTGGTGCAGCGCATCGATGCCGGCACCCGATCCATGTCGACGAGCACGATCACCGCCTTCGAGGCCGACCGCACCAGCCTGGTCGACACCCGGATGCGCAAGCTGGCCGACCGCCTGGAGGTGCTGGCCGCCGAGCGCGGCTGGCGGCTCGGCCGGGTGCGGTCCGACCTGGCGATCATGAACCGGACCGTCGGCTCGTACCTCGCGGCGAAGGTCGTCTACGGCGTCGGACTGCTGCTGCTCGCACCGATCCTGTGGTCGCTCCTGCGGGTGTTCGGCATTCCGCTGCCGGTTGAGATCCCTGCGCTGGCCGCGATCGTGTTCGGGCTGTTCGGGTTCTTCGTCCCCGACCTGGGCCTGCGCAGTGAGGCCGGGGAACGCCGGACCGAGTTCCGACGGGTGGTCGGCATCTTCCTGGACCTCGTCGCCATGAATCTGTCCGGCGGGCGCGGTCTACCCGAGGCACTGCTGACCGCCTCGACGATCAGCGAGCACTGGGCGCTGATCCGTATCCGGCAGGCGCTGGCGAACGCGCGGCTGTTCGGAACCACGCCCTGGGCCGCTCTGGGCACGCTCGGGACCGAGATCGGGGTCGAGGAGCTGCGCGACCTGTCCGCAGCGTTGGCGCTGGCGGCCGACGACGGCGCCAAGATCCGCTCGTCGCTGTCGGCCCGTGCGGCGACCATGCGTCGACGGGAGCTGTCCGACGTCGAGGGCGAGGCGGGGGAGAGTTCGCAGTCGATGCTCGTCGCCCAGCTGGTGATCTGCATGGGCTTCATGGTGTTCCTCGCCTACCCGGCGATCGCCCAATTGACCAACCAGTAACCACCACACATGATCTGTGCGACAACGTCGCGCCGAGGAGGATTGCATGCTCTGGTACGCAGGAGTGTTGGTCGACATGCTTGTCGGCCGTGTGCAGGCCCTACGGGCCAGCGACGAGCTGGACCGCGGTGCCTCGGCCCTCGAGTGGGCCATCATCGCCGCCATCGCAGTGGTCATCGCGACCGTCATCGGCGGGGTGATCTACAACGTGGTCAAGCAGAAGGGGACGGACCTGCAGACCTGCGCGAACCAGCCGGTCGGTTCCAGCTGCGACGGCGGCACCGGCAGCTGAGTCGGGATCATGTCGAAGCGCCGCCTGCTCGACCGGGTCCCGAGGGACGACCGGGGAGTCAGCGCGCTGGAACTGGCGTTCATCGGCCCGTCACTGATCCTAGTGATCTTCTTCGCGGTACAGGTCGCCCTGTTCCTCTACGGCCGTTCGGTGGCGTTGCAGGCGGCCCGCGAGGGGGTCTCGCAGCTGCGGCTCGAACAGACCCAGGAGCAGTACGACGCCGACCAGTCACAGGTCAGCGCGAGCGTGGCCACCTTCGCCTCCGGCGTGGGCAGCGGGTCGCTCGACAACCCGTCAGTGGTGTCCCGTTATGACGACAACCTGGGCCGCGTCACCGTGACAGTGACAGGTAGGACCATCAGCCTGGTTCCGTTCCTGGACCTGCACGTCACCCAGACGGCCAGCGGACAGGTCGAACGCTTCCAGGGGGCCGGCTGATGAGTACGCGCGACGCCGACCGCGGATCGTTGTCGATCGAGTACGTCATCCTCGTGCCGCTGGTGCTGCTCGTGATGGCGTTGATCTACATCTTCGGACGCGTGGCGAACGTCAACGGAACGCTCGACGCCAGCACCCGGGACGCGACCCGGGTGGCCAGCGAGGCACCGTCGTACGAGCAGGCGCAACAGGCAGCTCGACAGGTCGTGCAGTCGGCAGTCGGAGACACCTCGTCGACGTGTCGCAAGACCCTGTCCGTGACGGTCTCCGACAATTTCGCGCCGGGCAACACGATCACGGTTCGCGCGACCTGCCGGTACTCGATCGCCGATGCGGGACTGCCCGGCGCGCCCGGCACGCTGACCGTTACCTCGATGTTCGCCAGCATCATCGACCCCAACCGGACGCTGCAGCAGTGAGCGGACACTGGTCGCCCGGGCCCAGCTGGCGCCGGCTGCGCGACGACCGCGGCTCGATCATCCCGCTGGTCCCGATCCTGGTGCTGGCGCTGCTGATGCTCGGTGGGTTGATCGTCGACGGCACCCGCGACCTGAATGCCCGGGCCGAGGCACAGGCGTTCGCCGAGGAGGCGGCCCGCGCCGGGGCCACCGCCGTCAACTTCACGACCGGTGACCTGACGCTCGATCAGTCGCTGGCGACGTCGCGGGTCGCGGCCTACTGCGCGCGAGTGCTCGATGCGCCCGGCAGCGCGGTCTCCGGGTGCCGACTGGCCGATCAGCAGTTCACCGACGCGACCAACTGCGAGGGCAAGACCGAGCCGATCGTGGTGAACACCGTGGTGACCATGCGCATCCACACCACGCTGCTGGGGATCACCGGTCTCAGCGCGCTGACGTCGACCGGCGCGGCCAAGGCCCGCCCGTACGAGGGGCTCACCGCCGCCGATGCCTGCTGACGTTTCGAGTTGGGCTCGCTGTCCGACTCCCATAACATGTGGATTCGATCAGCGAGATAGCGGGAAGGATACGCGCGTGTCCAGGGGTCTTCGGGTCGGTGTCGTGCTCGTTGTCAGCGCGACGATGCTGGCTGCGTGCACGTCGTCCGGGCCGGCGAAGCAGTCGGCAAGCCCGTCGTCGCCGGCGCCGAGCACCTCGTCGGTGATCACGTCAGCCACGCCGACACCGACACCCACGCCGTCGTCCACCGCCCCGCTCTCGCCGTTCGAGCAGGACCCGGCTGTGAAAGCCATGCGCGCCTGGGCGGCGCAGGCCGCTCGTACGGTCAATTCCGGGCACTACAACGACGCTGCGCTGTCGGCGCTGATGACAGCTGGTCTCGGAAAGACGATGAGACATGTCTTCAACGGAGATGTCGGGCTCTATTATCCGGGCCCTCTACCTTTCACCCCGGTGTCCGTAAAGGTGGTCTCGGCGACGGAACGAGACATGCGGTTGTGTGTCGTCGGGACCGGCTTCGCCGAGAAGCGAACGACTCATCGACCAGCCGAGGCCCTCAAAGTACTGCCGATCAACGCTGCAGCCGTCCTGTCCTCGGGTCGCTGGCTGATCTCCAAGCAGGACACCGCGTCGGACTTCTCCTGTTCCCGCGTGGCAGTTGCGAGGCCGAGATGGTCATAAGACCGCACGGGCGCGGCCTCGGTGCATTGCTGGCGTTTGTCTTCGGATGCATGCTGGTCAGTGCCCCTGGGGCATACGCCTACGGCGGCAACCCTCCTGGGCCGACCTCCGGACCGTCCGCCGGGTCCAGTTCGGGGTCTTCGGGTGCGCCGGTGCATCAGACGGTGAAGACCTGTTCCTTGTATGCCAGTAGCTCCGGTTTCGGGTTGTCGTGCATCACCGGCGGCGGGGCGGGGAACGCGAAGACGGTCCGCGAGATCCTGGGGGCGAAGGAGTCGCTGCCGACCTGCTGGGACGACGTGATCTCCGATTCCGACCTGGTCTCGCAGTACGGCTACACGCCGAATCCCGACGCGCCGTACTACCTGCACACCTGCATCACCGGGATCGACGAGACCCGGTCGCCGGCTGATCAGCCCGATGCGCAGATCAACCAGATCGTCATCGAGATCCCGGCCGGCTCGAAACCCTGCTTCAACTACGACGAGGCCCACGACGTGTCGACGCCGTTCACTGCCGAGCAGCTGGGCACGTGTGTCATGACCCTGACCGGCGCGCAGCAGCAGGTTGTGTCGGGTACGGCGAGCGACAACGCGCAGATCCCGGGGATCATCATCGCGCCGCACCCGTCGACCAGGGTGCGGACCAATGAGGACGTCGAGTACGTCGACGCCGCGAACACCCAGGGCAACGACCCGCGACGGACCCCGAATCTGACGGTGGGCGGTGTGACGCTGTGGGCCACGATGGACGCCTACAAGATCTACCCCTACGGGCCGGACGGTCTGAGCAAGAACTGCGACGGCACGCTGCCGGTGGCGGCCACCGACACCCGGGAGAGCAAGCCCGACGCGTGCTGGTGGAAGTACCCGAGGTCCTCGGCCGACCAGCCCGGTCTGACGTACCCGTTCCGGGCCGAGGCCGACTGGACGGTGCATTACAGCGCGGGTGGAGTCGACCACGTGCTCGCCTCGTTCCAGAAGTACGCCGACCTCGCACTGAAGGTCTTCGACGTCCAGACGTTGGTCGTGCGCTGACCGGTTCTGAACCCCGCGCAGGTGAACAAGGAGCAGTAATGGCCGTTTCGACGAAGCCGCCGCGTCGCACCACGCGCGACCGCCTGCCACGGGGAGCCGAGCCGGTGTCGCGCGGGCGCGAGATCTCGCTGGGCGTCGCCGGGGCGATCGGCCTGCTGCTGCTGGTCATCGGTATCCCGGTCGCGTTGGCCCTGTTCGTCGGCTACCCGCTGCCGCGTTCCGCGCCGTCGAGCGACTGGCTGACGGTCGCGATCTCGGCCACGCTCATCATCAAGATCCTGGCGTGCGTCGTGTGGCTGGTGTGGGCGCACTTCGTGGTCTGCCTGCTGGCCGAGTGGCGGGCGATCCGACGCGGACGCATCCCCGGTCACGTCGCGCTGGGCGGGGGCAGCCAGATGCTGGCGCGCCGTCTCGTCGCCGCTGCACTCCTTCTTGCCGGCGCAGCCACCGCGTTCTCGCAGGTCTCGGGCACCAGCACCTCCGCGAACGCCCCGATCGTGTCCTCGGTGCACCAGGGGGTCGTTGCCCGCGCCGCCACCGCGCCCACTGCGGTCGCCCCGGTCCAGGCGGAGCCGAACTCGAGTGCCGAGGCGGCAGCGCCGGTGAAGTACTACGTCGTGCAGCCGCCCCACGGGCGTCGGTACGACTCGCTGTGGGACATCGCCGACCGCACGTTGAAGGACCCGCTGCGCTACAAGGAGATCTTCGCCCTCAATCACGATCGGGTTCAGGCCGACGGACGGAAACTGGTCGACGCCAACCTGATCCAACCGGGCTGGCAGCTGCACCTGCCGGCCGATGCCTCCGGACCGGGCGTGCACAGCACCCCTGGTTACGCGCCCAGCGCGGCGCCGACCGGTGCGCCCGCCCCCTCGATGCCCGCCGCGCCGGCCGCGCCGATGGCGCCCGCGCACGCCGCGTCGGCCCAGGCGGCAGACACCGCAAACACCTTCCGGGTGCCGCTCGAAGCCCTCGGCGGTGCGCTGGTGCTGGCCGGGATCGCAACCGCTCTCACGGCGCGACGTGGGCCGTACGCCGAGTCGCAGGAGACCGCCGTCGGCGCCGATCCGCTGCTGGCGGTCTCGCTCGACAGGGCCCTGCGCGAACTGGCGCTTGCCCGAACGGCGCAGGGCCGTACGCTGCCGCACGCGGTGCTGGCGTGGGTGTCCCACGAGCAGATCCGACTCTTCCACGCCGGCGGAGACGCCGCCGAGCCTCCGGCACCGTGGCGCGTCGGAGCCACTGCGGGCAGCTGGGACGTCGAGTACGCCGACCTGCCCGATCGGCCTGTTCCCGACGTCGCGGCCCCGTATCCGGGGCTGCTGTCCGTCGGACACACCGAGGGCAACGAGCTGTTCCTCGACCTGGAGCAGGCCGCCGGTGCCATCAGCCTCGGCGGCGACGCCGTGCGAGCCCGCGAGCTGGCCGTGGCGCTGGCCGTCCAGGCAGTCACTTGCCGGTGGAGCGATGGCGCGAAGGTCACCGCGGTCGGTTTCGGCGGCGAGGAACTCGTCGACATCTCACCGCGGGCCATCGCGCAGGTGCCGCAGCTCGCCGACGTCCTGCCGGATCTCGAGGCCCAGTACGAGCAGGTTCGTCGTCTGCAGACCGAACTCGGCATCGACGGTGTGCTCACCGGTCGTCAGTCGCACCGCAGCGCAGCGTGGGAGCCCCAGCTCGTGTTGCTGTCGGGGCCGCCGGCACCCGACGACATGCGCCGGCTCACGCAGCTGGTCGCAGGTCGGTCGAACATCGCGGTCGTCGTCGTGGGCGACGTCGAAGCGATGCGGGTGTCCCTCAACCATTGCTGAC
>CAZZVT010000115.1:0-1113 GCA_964657545.1 uncultured Jatrophihabitantaceae bacterium | reverse complement strand
CCCCCTGGCGGTTCGTCGTCTCCCCGGACGGCAGGCTCGACCTTGGTGCCCTCGGCATCACCGTTGTCGCCCACCGCTTCACCCACGAGGCGACGGTGGAACTCGCCGAGCACCTGCGTCGGGCCGACACCCGTCGCCGTGAGCTCGACGCCGAGCACAGCGTGCTGCGTCCGTTCGCCGAGGTCATGGCACCGACCGCGGCGTCCGCCCGGCCGGCAGTCCCGCCGGCCCCGCCGGTCCCCGTCGCCGCGACGGTCCAGTTGCTCGGCCCGGTCGTCGTGCAGGCCGCCGGCCCGATCGAGGAAGCCCGGCGTCCGCTGGCCACCGAGATCGTCACCGCGATGGCATTGCACCAGGGTGGTCTCGGCGAGGCGGTGCTCAAGGCCTCGGTGTGGCCGCGCGGCGTGGGTCAGGACGTCTTCGACGCGGCGCTGGCCGCCGTTGCGACGTGGCTCGGTGCCGACAGCACCGGCCGGCCGTGCCTGCAGCATTCGCCGGACGGGTCGTGGCGGCTGAGTCCCGCCGTGCGCGTCGACTACGACGAACTGCAGCGGCTCGTCCTCGAACCGGGCGCGGAACGTGAGCTCATCGTGCTCGCCGGGGCCGTCGAGATGTTCCGGGGCGAGGCCTTCTCGGCCACCCCGCCCGGCCGGTTCGGCTGGCTCGCCTTCGCCCGCGCAGCGCGTGAGGCGCGCGTGCTGGGCACCGCGGTCGCCCGCAGGGCCGCGGCGCAGGCGGTCGCCGCACACCGTGACGACGAGGCCGAGCGGCTGCTGCGCCTGGGTCTGAGGCTGGTGCCGACCGCCGAACCGTTGTGGCGCGAATTGCTGCGGCTGCAACGTTGGGACGGCCCGGACGGTGCCGCGGCCCTCGCGACCGAGATCTACTCGGTCCTGCGTGCCCACCGCATCTGGCCCGAGCCCGAGACCGACGCCCTGATCGCGCAGGTGGCCCCGGACTTCCACGGCAATGGCCCCACCCCGGGCACGCCAGCCGTCGCGGCGAGTTGACGTCGCGCTCGTCCAGTCCTTGACCTCAGCCACCGGAGATGACGTGGCCGCTCGACGTCACGACCGCTAGCGCCACACGGACGACCGCGACCGCCGGCCCGAC
>CAZZVT010000114.1:0-11622 GCA_964657545.1 uncultured Jatrophihabitantaceae bacterium | reverse complement strand
CCCCGGAATCCGGGGCCTTCAGCTCCCCCGACTGGACTCGAACCAGTAACATTTCGATTAACAGTCGAATGCTCTGCCAATTGAGCTACGGGGGATCACCGCACGCTGCCCGTCTCCGGGCAACCGCTTGAGAATAACGCACCGGCGGACCTTCGCGCCGCGGGGTTACCGTGGTGCCGACGCCTCGGCAGGAGGAACGAACGGGTGAAACTCTCGAACCTGGTGTACGCCGCCATCGGCTACACCCTGGGCGCACGGGCGGGCCGCGATGGCTACGAGGACATCGTGCGCATCACCCGCCGGGTCGCCGGTAGCCAGACCGTGCAGGCCACGGCAGGGGTGGTGGAGGGCCAGCTCGATCGCTATGTCACTCGGGTTCGGAAGCCGCTGCCGCGTCGGCCGCGCGCAGGATCGCCAACCGCGCGCTGATCGACGACAGCACGTCGTCACCGGCTCGCGTGCCGGGCTCGAGACGTGCCCACCAGATGGTGCCGTCCTGGCCTGGCCGGCGCCGGGCCACGAAGCGCACCGCTCCCCTGGGAACGCTCAGCAACTCGGTGCGCACGATGTTGGCCTCGACCCGCTTACGGACGGTCGGCGGCAGGTCGCGCGCGACGGTCAGCGTGACGTACACCGGCTTCCTGTCGACCAGCAGCGCGTCGTCCACGACGTCGGCCTCGGTAAGCGCCAGGACGTCGTCGCGCCAGACCACCTTGTCCACCTGCTGCCACGGCACCCGGCGGGACCCCTCGGGGAACGGCCACCACAGCCCGAACGTGGTGGCGACGACCACGGTCCCGGAATCGGTGTCGGCCCAGGACAGCACCCGCTCGTCGTTGTCGAGCAGCGACAGCACCGACGCGGGGGGCTTCTCGCGCCGCGACAGCCGGCCCAGTGACGCCATCAGCTGTCGCCGATCGCGCGCTCGAGCAGGTTGCGCCGGTAGGACTCGAGCGCGATCAGCTCACCGAACAGCTGGGCGTGCTTGTCGGGCTGCTCCTGCGGGTTGATCCGTTGCAGCTTCGATTTGACGGCACCGATCTGCCGGACCGCGACGACCTCGTGGAGTCGGGCCAGCATCGACCCGGCGTAGCGCTCGTGCCCCTCGGCGCCCGCCCGCAGCGGCTCGACCGTCAACCCCCGCACCCCGCTGCGGATGCGCTCATCGGGCAGGTGTTCCTCGATCGCCTGGGTCCACGCGGGTCCGCTGACGGCGGACGCCGTGCCCCCCGCGGCGACGATGGCTGTGCAGACCTGGCGGTGCGCGTCGACGAGGAACGCCTCCGGCGTCAACGCGTCGAATTCCGGGCCGGCGACGGCCGGCAGCTGCAGTGCGATCTTGAGGACCTCCCGCTCGATGGCCACGACCGACTCGTCGACCTTCGACCGCTCGGTCACCGGGGCAGCCGCAGGGGCGCCGGCCCGTTTCTCGCCCGAGCGGATCAGCCCGCGCACCCGGGTGACGACCCGCATCGGGTCGTCGACACCGACGAGGCCGGCCAGGCGCCGTGCGTACTCGTCGCGCAGGGCGTGGTCCTTGATCTGCGCGACCATCGGAATTGCGCGATCCAGCGCGGCCGTCTGGCCCTCGGCGGTGTCGAGGTCGAAGCGACGGGTCGTGGCGCGCAACATGAACTCGACCAACGGCACCCGGCGGGCGACGAGATCGCGCACCGCGGTGTCGCCGTTGGCGATCCGCAGCTCGCACGGATCCATTCCGGTGTCCTCGATCGCGACGAACGTCTGCGCCACGAACTTCTGGTCGTCGGCGAAGGCCCGCTCCGCCGCCTTCATGCCGGCGGAGTCACCGTCGAAGGTGAAGATCACCTCGCCGGTGGCGTCGGAGTCCATGAGCAGCCGGCGCAGCACCGACACGTGGTCGCCGCCGAAGGCCGTGCCGCACGTGGCCACCGCGGTGGTGACGCCGGCCAGGTGGCAGGCCATGACGTCGGTGTAGCCCTCGACGATGACGGCCTGGTGCTTGCGGGCGATGTCCTTGCGCGCCAGGTCGGCGCCGTAGAGCAGCTGGCTCTTCTTGTAGATCGGTGTCTCGGCGGTGTTCAGGTACTTGGCCTCGATGCGGTCGTCGTCGAAGATGCGCCGGGCCCCGAAGCCGACGACCTCACCGCCGATGTCGCGGATCGGCCAGAGCAGCCGGCGGTGGAACCGGTCGATCAGGCCGCCGCGCCCGCCCTCGCGGGACAGCCCGGCGAGCGTGAGCTCCTGTGCACTGAACTTGCGGGCCAGCAGGTGGCGCGTCAGGGCGTCCCATCCCGACGGCGCGTACCCGCAGCCGAACCGGGCGACGGCCATGGCGTCGAAGCCGCGGCCCTTGAGGAACTGCCGCGCCGGCTCGGCCTCGGGGCTGGTGAGCTGCTCGCGGTAGAAGTCAGCGGCGGCGGCGTGCGCCTCGAGCAGCCGGGTGCGCTGCCCGCGCGAGTGGCCCGGGCCGGGGCCCGATCCCTCGACGTAGCGCAGCTGCACACCGGCGCGGGCGGCCAGTTTCTCGATCGCCTCGCTGAAGTCGACGTGCTCGATGTCCTGGACGAAGCGGATCACATCGCCACCGGCCTGGCACCCGAAACAGTGGAACAGGCCCTTCGATGGCGTGACGTTGAACGAGGGCGACTTCTCGTCATGGAAGGGACAGATGCCCTTGAGGTTGCCGCCACCGGCGTTACGCAGCTGGACGTGTTCACCGATGACGTCGTCGATCGGCGAGCGCTCACGGACCGCGGCGATGTCCTCGTCCCTGATGCGCCCCGCCACGATGTCGAGTCTAGGCGGGCGGCGAAATGACAGCACCGGCACAATTGACGGTGTGAACAACCATCAGGACGTCGCGGTCGACGTCCACGACCTGGTCAAGCGCTACCCCAAGGGCCAGACGAACGCCGTCGACGGGCTGTCGTTCTCGGTCCGCTCGGGCGAGGTGTTCGGGTTGCTCGGGCCCAACGGCGCCGGCAAGTCCACCGCCATCGGCATCCTGACCACCCGGGTCGTTGCGACGGGTGGATCGGCGACGGTCAGCGGCGTCGACGTTGTGAACGACCCGGTCTCCGCCCGGGCGCTGCTGGCGGTCGTGCCCCAGCGGGTCAACCTCGACCGGCAGCTCACCGCCCGGCAGAATCTGCTCTTCCACGCGGCTTACCACGGCGTCGCCAAACGAGAACGCGAGCAGCGCGCGGACGAACTGCTCGACCAGTTCGGCCTCGCCGACCGCGGCACCGACAAGGTCGACCGGTTCTCCGGCGGCCAGTCGCAGCGGCTGATGATCGCCCGCGCGCTGATGCACCGCCCGGACGTGCTGTTCCTCGACGAGCCCTCGACCGGTCTCGACCCGCAGGCCCGACTGTTCGTCTGGGACCGCGTGCGTGACCTGCAACGCGACGGAGTCACCGTCATCCTCACCACGCATGACATGGACGAGGCCACCGAGCTGTGCGACCGCGTCGGCATCGTCGACCACGGCAAGCTGCTGGCCCTCGACACCCCGGAGGGCCTGATGCGCAGCCTGCCCGGCAGCGCCACGATCACTGTGACGCTCGCCGAACCGGTCGACTCGCAACCCGGTTTGCTCGACGAGCTGCGCAGCCTCGATGCGGTCGAACGCGTCGAGACGGCCGCGACCACGGTGCTGCGGCTCTACCTCGACACCGACCCGGCGCGCCTCGTTGCCGAGGTCGTCGGCGTCGTGAACCGCTCGGGCGCCACCCTCACCGACCTGTCCTTCGGGCGTGCCAGCCTCGAGGACGTCTTCATCTCGCTCACCGGACGGGGCCTTCGATGACCGCCACTGCACCAGCAACCAGAACTGCACCAGCGACCCGCCGGCCAGGCGCGGGACGTGCGTTCGTCGCCGTCCTCGGCCGAGACCTGTTCGTCACGGGCCGCGAACTGCCCGTCTTCCTCGCGCAGGTGCTGCTGCAGCCGCTGTTCCTGCTGTTCGTGTTCGGCAAGGTGCTCAGCGAGATCGGCGCCGCCAGCGCGGGTTACTCGACGCTGCTGTTCCCGGGCGTCGTCGCGCTCACCACGGTGCTGACAGGCCTGCAGGGCACCGCGTTGCCGCTGGTGCTCGACTTCTCCTTCAGCCGCGAGATCGAGGACCGGCTGCTCGCGCCGCTGCCGGTCATGGCAGTGGCGCTCGAGAAGATGCTGTTCGCGACGATCCGCTCGATCGTGGCTGCGGCGGTCATGTTCCCGCTCGGCTACTGGATCCTCGGGTCGCTGTCCATCCACGCGGCAGGCGTGCCGCTGCTCGTCGTCGCCATCGTCGTGGGATCGGTGCTGGGCTCGGCCGTCGGCATGACGCTCGGCACCTTCGTGCCGCCGACTCGCATCAACATCATGTTCGCGTTGATCCTGACGCCGCTGATCTTCACCGGCTGCACCCAGTACCCCTGGCCGTCGTTGTCGCACCTTCGCTGGTTCCAGGTGCTGACGTTGTTCAACCCGCTCACCTACGTCAGCGAGACCATGCGCGGCGCGATCGTGCCCGACGGCAAGCACCTGAGCGCCGCCGTCACGGTTCCGGTGATGCTGGCCGCCACCGTGCTGTTCGTCGCGCTCGGCATGATCGGCTTCCGTCGGCGCGCGATCGACTGACCGGCCTCAGCGGGGGCCGACGAAGCGCCGGTGCCACGCCACGGCCGAGGTGTCGGTCAGCTGGGCGACCTGGTCGACGACGACGCGCAATCGGTCCGCGTCGGAGCCGGCCGTATGCCACGCCGGGGCCAGGCCACGGTCGAGGGTCCCGGGCGCGCCGTCGGCCAGCGCTGCGAACAGGTCGGCGAGCAGGCGACGTTGGCCGGCCTGCCGGTCGGTCGTGCCCGCCCGGCGCATCACGAACAGCACAGCGACGGCCTTCAGCAGCGCGCACTCGGCCGCCACCCGCTCGGGCACGATCAGGTCGGCGTCGTAACGCGAGAGCGGCCCCGCGCCGTAGCGCTCCTGAGTCGCGGCGACGGCGGCACCGGCGAACCGCCCGGTGAGCTCACTCGTCGCCCGCTTCGCAGCGACCTGCGCGCGATAGGAGCCGTCGTAGGTCGCGAGGTCGCGCAGGGTCGGCATGAGCAGCAGGTCCTCGAGCACCGGCGCCAACCCGTCCGGACCGAGCGACGAGTACTGCGACGCAGCGATCTCGCACAGCACCGCACGGTCGTCGTCGTCGAGGGCGCCGAGGCGGATGTGACCGGCGTGGACGCCGTCCTCGACATCGTGCACCGAGTACGCGACGTCGTCGGCCCAGTCCATGATCTGCGCCTCGAGGCAGCGCCGGCCCTCGGGCGCCCCCGCCCGCAGCCAGTCGAACGCCGGTCGATCGGCGTCGTACACCCCGAACTTCGACGTGTCCGCCCGCCGCGGCCACGGGTACTTGCAGGTGGCATCCAGCGCGGCGCGGGTGAGGTTCAGGCCCGCGGCGCCGTCGGCGGGGTGCAGCACCTTGGCCTCTAGCCGGGTCAGGACGCGCAGCGTCTGGGCGTTGCCCTCGAACCCGCCGCACGCCTGCGCCGCAGCGTCCAGCGCCGTCTCGCCGTTGTGCCCGAAGGGCGGGTGGCCGATGTCGTGGGCCAGACCCGCGGTGTCGACGAGGTCGGCCGAGCAGCCCAGCGAGTCCGCGATCTCGCGGCCGATCTGCGCGACCTCGAGCGAGTGGGTCAGGCGGGTGCGCGGGAAGTCGTCCTCACCGGGGACGACCACCTGGGTCTTGTCTGCGAGCCGACGAAACGCGTAGGAGTGCAGTACCCGGGCGCGGTCGCGGGCGAAGTCCTCGCGGGTCCGCGCGCCCCGTTCGGCGCCGGCTCGCTTGGGCGGCTCGTCGACCCAGCGTGCGCGGGCGTGCGCGTCGTATCCCGTCACTGCGGGCTCAGATCTGCTCGTCGATCCAGTCGCTGAACCGCAACAGGATGTCGATCCACATCGCCACGGCGTACTTGATCTGCGCGCGGGTCGCGCCCTCGAAGTCATGGCACTGCTCGGCGCAGACGCTGACCATGCCGTCGTCGGGCAGGATCGTGTAGGCCTTCGCGAACAGTCGGGTGCGGTTCCACTCGTCGAGCAGGACGGTCAACGCACTGCGGTTGTCGACGTCGAACCTGCGGGCGAGGTAGAGACGTGCCTGCAGCACCTCGGACTTGTCACCGTAGAAGAAGAAGTAGACCGAGCACTTCTCCCACCGCACGATGAGGTCGCCGTCGGAGTCGATCGCGTGCCGCAGACCGAACTCGTCGAGCAGCTGTTGGACGAGTCCGACGCTGGGCAACACCTGGGTAGTACCAGGAGGTAGCCCCCGACGGGCGAGTGTGGGGGTGGACGCAGCCGTCGCCTCGACATCGGAGAGGTTGCGGGGCCGGCGGCGGAACACCTGTCGACCGTACCGGGTGCGACGCCGGGCAGGTCCGGCGTCTCGATCGAGACCAGAACAGGAAGGCAACACATGAGAGTCGCACTGATCGGCACCGGCACGATGGGGGCCGGCATGGCCCGCTCGGCCGCCCGCGGCGGGCACGAGGTCGTGGCCTGGAACCGCACGCGAGCCAAGGCCGAGCCGCTGGCACAGGACGGCATCGAGGTCGCCGACTCGGTGATCGCCGCGGTCACCGGGGCCGACGTCGTGATCACCATCCTGTTCGACGCCGACGCGGTTCTCGACGTCACTGCCGAGCTCGTCGATGCCCTCGGCTCCGACGCGGTGTGGCTGCAGTCGGCCACGGTCGGGCCCGAGGGGATCGCCCGTATCGCGCAGGCTGCCGGCGACCGGCAACTGCTGGATGCCCCGATGCTCGGCACCAAGCAGCCGGCCGAGCAGGGCACGCTCGTGCCGCTCGTCTCGGGGCCGCAGGAACTCATCGACCGCGTCCAGCCCGTGCTCGACGCGGTCGGCAGCACGACCGTCGTCGCCGGCGCCGAACTCGGCAAGGCCAGCGCGCTGAAGCTGGCGTGCAACGCGTGGATCCTGTCGATCACCGCAGCGACCGCGCAGTCGGTGTCGCTCGCGCAGGGCCTCGGCGTCGACCCGAAGCTGTTCCTGCAGGCGATCGAGGGCGGGCCGGCGAACAGCCCCTACGCGCAGCTCAAGGGCGCGATGATGATCGAGCAGGACTTCACGGCATCGTTCGGGCTCGACGGTGGACGCAAGGATCTCGGCCTGATCGACGACGCCGCCCGGGCCTCCGACGTGAACGTCGCCCTGCTCGACGGCCTGCGCACCCTGTTCGACGCAGCGTCGCAGCGCGGCCACGGCCAGGACGACCTGGCCGCGGTCGCCACCGCGTTCCGGGACTGACGAGCGGGCGGGTCAGTTCTGCCTGGCGGTGGCGACCGAACGCCCGGACTCCAATCGGGCCACCGGGACGCGGAACGGCGAGCACGACACGTAGTCGAGCCCGACCCGCTCGAAGAAGTGCACCGAGTCGGGGTCACCGCCGTGCTCGCCGCAGACCCCGAGCTTCAGACCCGGGCGCCGTGAGCGACCCTTCTCGACGGCGATGCTGACCAGCTCGCCGACTCCCTCGATGTCGATGGACTCGAACGGGCTGACCCCGAAGATGCCCTTCTCGAGGTAGGCGGAGAAGAACGCCGCCTCGACGTCGTCGCGGCTGAAGCCCCAGGTGGTCTGGGTCAGGTCGTTGGTGCCGAAGGAGAAGAACTCGGCCGCCTCGGCGATCTGGTCGGCGGTCAGTGCCGCTCGCGGCAGCTCGATCATGGTGCCGACGAGGAACTCGAGGTGCACGCCGGTCTCGGCGCGTACGTCGCGGGCGACCTCGATGATCGCGTGCTTGATCGTCTCGAACTCCTGGACGTTCGCCACCAGCGGCACCATGATCTCGACGCGCGGGACGCCGCCGGCCTTGATGCGCTCGGCGGCGGCCTGAAGGATCGCGCGGGACTGCATCTCGAACAGCCCGGGGATGACGACGCCCAGGCGCACGCCGCGCAGACCGAGCATCGGGTTCTGCTCGTGCAGGCGGTGCACTGCCTGCAGCATGCGCAGGTCGTTCTCGCGCTCCTCGCCGCGGGCCTCGGCCACCGCGACGCGCACCGACAGCTCGGTGATGTCGGGCAGGAACTCGTGCAGCGGCGGGTCGAGCAGACGGATCGTGACGGGCAGGCCGTCCATGGCCTCGAGGATGCCGACGAAGTCCTCGCGCTGCATCGGCAGCAGGTGGGCGAGCTCGGCGTCCCGGTCGTCGTCGGTGTCGGCCAGGATCAGCCGCTCGACGAGGTGCCGCCGCTCGCCGAGGAACATGTGCTCGGTACGGCACAGGCCGATGCCCTGCGCACCGAAGCGGCGGGCGCGAGCGGCGTCCTCGGGGTTGTCGGCGTTGGCCCGCACCGCCATCCGGCGCACACCGTCGGCGTGGTTCATGATCCGATCGACGGCCTGCACCAGATCATCGGCATCCTCACCGAGCGCGTCGAGACCCTCCTCGAAGTAGCGCACCACCGGTGAGTCGACGACCGGCACCTCGCCGAGGTAGACGTCGCCGCTCGTGCCGTCGATGGAGATGACGTCGCCCTCGCGGATCGTGCGCCCACCGGGTGCGGTGACGACGCGCTGCTTGGTGTCGACCTTCAGCGCCTCGGCGCCGCAGACACAGGTCTTGCCCATGCCGCGCGCCACCACCGCCGCGTGTGACGTCTTGCCGCCGCGCGAGGTCAGGATGCCGGCCGCGGCGATCATGCCGTCGAGGTCGTCGGGGTTGGTCTCGCGACGCACCAGGATCACCGACTCGCCCGAACGGGCCCACTTGACCGCGGTGTAGGAGTCGAAGACCACCTTGCCGACCGCAGCACCGGGTGAGGCGTTCATGCCGCGGGCGATCGGCTTGGTGGCCGAGTCGTGATCGAAGCGCGGGAACATCAGTTGCGCGAGCTGGGCGCCGGAGACGCGCGAGATGGCCTCGTCCATGTCGATGAGGCCCTGGTCGACCAGCTGCACGGCGATGCGGAACGCCGCCGCCGCGGTGCGCTTGCCGACACGGGTCTGCAGCATCCACAGCTTGCCGCGCTCGACCGTGAACTCGATGTCGCACAGGTCTCGGTAGTGCTCCTCGAGCGTCTGCATGATGCCCATGAGCTCGTCGTAGGAGCGCTTGTCGATGCCCTCCATGTCGGCCAGCGGCACGGTGTTGCGGATGCCGGCCACGACGTCCTCGCCCTGCGCGTTCTGCAGGTAGTCGCCGTAGACGCCCTGCGCGCCGCTGGCCGGGTCGCGGGTGAAGGCGACGCCGGTGCCGGATTCCATGTCGAGGTTGCCGAACACCATCGAGCAGACGCTCACGGCCGTACCGAGATCGCCCGGGATGCGCTCCTGGCGGCGGTAGATCACCGCACGCTTGGTGTTCCACGAGTCGAAGACCGCGCGGACCGCGAGGTCCATCTGCTCGCGCGGTTCCTGTGGGAACGGCCGGCCGGCGTGGGTGATCACGACGTCCTTGAAGACCTCGACCAGCTTGCGCAGGTCCTCGGCGTCGAGTTCAAGATCGGTGGCCGCGCCCTTGGCCTCCTTGGCCGCGTCGAGAGCGTCCTCGAAGTACTCGCCCTCGATCCCGAGCACGGTCTTTCCGAACATCGAGATGAGCCGGCGGTAGGAGTCGAAGGCGAAGCGCTCGTTGCCGGCCTGCGCGGCAAGTCCGCGCACCGACTGGTCGTTCAGGCCGATGTTGAGGACCGTGTCCATCATCCCGGGCATCGAGAACTTGCCGCCCGAGCGCACCGACACCAGCAACGGGTCGTCGGACTGACCCAGCCGCTTGCCCATCTCCTTCTCGAGCGCCTCGAGGTGCTCGGTGACCTCGTCCTCGAGCCCGTCCGGGATGCGACCGCTCTTGAGGTAGGCCCGGCAGGCCTCGGTGGTGATCGTGAAGCCCGGAGGCACCGGCAGCTTGAGGTTCGTCATCTCGGCGAGGTTCGCGCCCTTGCCACCGAGAAGATCTTTCATCTCCCGGTTGCCCTCGGCGAAGTCGTAGACGAACTTGGTGAGTGGCGGCACGGCGGTCTCCATACGTCCAGGACAGGTCGAGAAGGTGGGAGGAGCTTAAGCCGTCATTGTTACGGGTAACACTGCCGGTACCCGTAACGAGGTTTCAGTTGACACTTGTGCACTCAAACTGTCACGGTGGGCACGCACGGCAGCTGCGACGAGGGAGACTGCATGGTCGAGATGGGCGCCACGCCGAAGGTGTCCTCGTTGCGCCGGCAGGTGTCGCGGGTCGGGCGGGCCATGACCACCCCGTTGCTGCCCGACGACTACTTCGCGCTGGTGCGGCCCACCTGGTCGACCCGCGAGTCCACCGGCACGGTCGTGCGCACCATCCGCCACCACGGCGACGCGGTCACCGTCGTCATCAAACCCGACTTCGCCTGGCCGTCGCACAAGCCCGGGCAGTACCTGCGCATCGGGCTGGAGATCAACGGCATCCGCCACTGGCGGGCCTACTCGATCACCTCGGACCCCGATCATCCGACGGGCCTGGTCAGCATCACGGTCAAGCACACCGAGGGCGGGCGCATGTCGCCGGTCTTCAACCGCAAGGTCGAGCCCGGCCAGCGGGTGTACCTCGGCGAGGTCGAGGGCGAGTTCGTGCTCCCCCAGCCGTTGCCGCGCCGCACCCTGTTCATCTCGGCAGGCAGCGGCGTCACGCCGATCATGGCGATGCTGCGCGAACTCGAACGCAAGCACTCGCTCGACGATGCCGTGCACCTGCACAGCGCGAGGACCAAGGACGACGTCATTCTCGGCACGCCGTTGCGGGCCCTGGCCGAGCGGCAGACCGGTTACCGGCTGGTCGAGCTGTACACCAGCGAGCGTCCGCGCCTGACGCCCGCCGAGCTCGACGACCTGTGCCCCGACTGGCGCGAACGCGAGACCTTCCTGTCCGGCCCCCGCGACCTCATCGACGCCGTCGAGAAGCACTTCGCCGATCAGGGCGTGGCCGAGCACCTGCACCTCGAGCGCTTCCAGCCCGTCATCGGTGTCGGCGGCGGCGCGGGCGACGGCGGCACGGTGCGCTTCCGGGTCACCGATCTGGCCGCCGAGTGCGAAGGCGGGATGTCGATCCTCGTCGGTGGCGAGCAGGCAGGCGCCAAGCTGCCTTTCGGCTGCCGGATGGGGATCTGTCACACCTGCGTCGGCCGTCTGCGCGACGGTGCCGTCCGCGACCTGCGCACCGGCTCCGTCACCGAAGCCAACGGTCAGATGGTGCGTACCTGCATCAACGCCCCCGAGGGCAAGATCGA
Source organism: uncultured Jatrophihabitantaceae bacterium (assembly GCA_964657545.1). GTDB lineage: Bacteria > Actinomycetota > Actinomycetes > Mycobacteriales > Jatrophihabitantaceae > Jatrophihabitans. The sequence goes on along the minus strand of CAZZVT010000114.1, from coordinate 381 downwards.
GATAGACCTCTGAACCAGCCGCTCGACGACACGCTGTGCCCACGAAAGCTCTGTTCCACCGAAAGGATGCGCATGCCCGCTAAGTTCGCTCTCCCGTACAACCCCGAGAACCCGCTCCACCGCCTGACGCCCGAGCAACTCGACGAGCTCGGCAAGGAGCTCGACACCCTGCACGACGAGATCTTCAGCAGCCTCGGTGATTCCGACGCGCGCTACATCTGTAACATGATCACGCTGCACCGCCGCCTGGTCGCCGCCTCGCGTGGTGCACTGCTGTTCTCCCGCTTCAAGCCGGCCTGGGTGGTGGGCACGGTCGGACTGTCGGCGGCCAAGATCCTCGAGAACATGGAGATCGGCCACAACGTCATGCACGGCCAGTGG
>CAZZVT010000113.1:8407-11675 GCA_964657545.1 uncultured Jatrophihabitantaceae bacterium | reverse complement strand
GGGGACCGACAGCCGGTCAGTTCGCCTGGTGGTAGGCCTCGACGATGTGCGCCGGGATGCGGCCCTTCTCGCCGATCTTGTGGCCGTTCGTACGGGCCCACTCGCGGATCGCGGAGGTCTGCTCACGATCGGCACGGGCTGCGCGTCCACGCCGCGGGGCACCGGTGGACGGCCCACGGGTGCCCCGGCCACCGCCACGACGCGCGTGGGCAACGTATTCGGCCATCGAATCGCGCAATTTCGCGGCGTTGGATTCGGAGAGGTCGATTTCGTAGCTGTTCCCGTCGAGCGCGAAACTGACGGTTTCGGCGGCCTCACCGTCGTCGAGGTCGTCGATGAGCTGGACGATGTGCTTCTGGGCCATGTCGGTGCCATTCTGTACGCGGGATCGGATTGCCCGTCCCACAGTAGCGGCCGGTTGCTTTAGATGCCCACCCGGCCGGGCCGGTTTTCATTGCATCGGCGCAGCTCCGAGAAAAGCTACAGCGGCTTGATGAGAGGGAACAGGATGGTGTCGCGAATTCCCTTGCCGGTGAGCAGCATCACCAGTCGGTCGACACCCATGCCCATTCCACCGGTCGGCGGCATCCCGTATTCCAGGGCGCGCAGGAAATCCTCGTCCAATTCCATGGCTTCGGGGTCACCCTGCGCTGCGGCGAGTGACTGTTCGAGCAGCCGACGGCGCTGTTCCACCGGGTCGACGAGCTCCGAATACGCCGGGGCGATCTCGACGCCGCCGATGATGAGGTCCCACGCCTCGGCCAGCCGCGGATCGTCGCGATGCGGGCGGGCGAGCGGGCGCACGGCCACCGGGTAGTCCCTCACGAACGTGGGCTGCACCAGCGTGTGCTCGACCAACTTCTCGTAGAGCTCCAGCACGATCTCGCCCGCGCCCCAGGCCGGATCCAGCCCGACGTTCAACCGCTCGGCGTGCCGGCGCAGCTGCACGACATCGGTGTCGGGGGTGACGGCGTCACCGACCGCCTCGGACACGGCGTCGTGGATCGTGACCGACCGCCACGGCCCGGACAGGTCGATCTCGGTGCCGTCGGCCGCGACCGGGGTGGTCACCCCGACCGCAGCGGCCGCGTCGAGGATCAGGGTGCGGGTCAGCTCGGCCATCGAGTCGTAGTCGCCGTAGGCCTGATAGGCCTCGAGCAGCGTGTATTCCGGCGAATGCGAGGAATCGACGCCTTCGTTGCGAAATGCCGGGCCGATCTCGAACACCCGCTCGATGCCGCCGACGATGCAGCGCTTGAGGTACAACTCCGTGGCAATTCGCAGCGACATTTGCAGGTCAAATGCGAAGAGGTGGGTATGAAATGGACGCGCAGCGGCGCCACCGTGCACGGCCTGCAGGATCGGCGTCTCGACCTCGGTGTACGCACGATCGCGAAATGTGCTGCGCAGCGAGTGCAATACCTCGGCGCGCGTGTACACCATCTGCCGCGCTTCGGGTCGCACGATGAGATCGACATAGCGCTGCCGCATCCGGAACTCGTCCGACAGCGGATTGTGTTCCACCGGCAAAGGCCGCAGTGCCTTCGCAGTGATTCGATAACGCTCGGCGAGCACCGACAGTTCGCCGCGCTTGGACGAGATCACCTCGCCCTCGACGAACACGTGATCGCCGCGGTCGACGTCGGCCTTCCAGGCGGCCAGCACCTCGGGGCCCACCCGGTCGAGCGAGAGCATCACCTGCAGCTCGGCCTCGCCCTCACGCAGCCGCGCGAAGCAGAGCTTGCCGGTGTTGCGCACGAAGATCACCCGACCGGTGATGCCGACGGTGTCGCCCGTCCGGGCGTCCGGCTCGAGGTCGGGGTAGGCCGTCCGCACCTGCTCCAGCGACGCCGTCCGGGGCACTCCTACGGGGAACGGCGCCGACCGGGGGTCGGCCATCAGACGGTCGTACTTCTCGCGACGTACACGCAGCTGCTCTGGAAGGTCCTCGGAATCGTCCGCGCTCACGTCTGCCCACCCTAGTGAGGCGCGTCCTGACGAATGTCACGACCACGTGGGCGGAAATCCACACTGGGCAATTCGCCGTGCTGCACACAGACTCCTCCCATGAGCAATCACGAACCCGGCAGCGGCGTCGAGCTCGCCGGCCTGACCAAGTCCTTCCGCTCCTCCGGCGGCCCGATCCACGCGGTCCGGGGTGTCGACCTGTCGATCTCCCCCGGCGAGACGGTCGCCCTGCTCGGACCCAACGGTGCCGGCAAGTCGACCAGCATCGACATGCTGCTCGGTCTGCAGGACCCGGACGCGGGCACGGTGTCGGTGTTCGGCCGCACTCCCGGCGATGCGATCGCCGCAGGGGCGGTGGGTGCCATGCTGCAGACCGGTGGCCTACCGGCCTACACCACCGTGCGCGAGCTGCTGCACGTCATCGGCGCGCTGTACCCCGACCCGTTGCCCGCCGAGGAGGTCATGCGCATCACCGGCACCGACGGGTTCGCCGACCAGCGCACCGACCGACTCTCCGGCGGCCAGACGCAGCGGGTCCGCGCCGCGCTGGCGCTCGTCAGCAACCCCGAGCTGCTCGTGCTCGACGAGCCGACCGTGGCCATGGACGTCGAGGGCAGGCACACCTTCTGGCAGGCGATCCGGGAGTTCGCCAAGTCGGGCCGGACGGTGCTGTTCGCGACGCACTACCTCGAGGAGGCCGACCAGTACGCCGACCGGATCGTGCTCATGGCGAGCGGCCGGATCGTCGCCGACGGCCCGGCCAACGAGATCAAGGCGACGGTCGGGTTGCGGACGATCCGCGCCACCCTGCCCGGCGCCGACCTGCACGCGCTCGGCCGCCTGGCCGGGGTCACCAGCACGGACAGCCGGGGCGACGCGGTGATCCTGTCCTGCCAGGACTCCGACGCTGCCATCCGAGCCCTGCTCGCGAGCTACCCGGACGCGAAGGACATCGAGATCAGCGGCGCCGGTCTCGAGGCCGCCTTCCTGGCCCTCACCGGCGATACCCAACCCGACCTCACCCAGGAGCTGACCCCGTGAACGCCACCTACCTGCGCTTCGAGTTCCTCCGCCTGTTCCGCAACCGGCAGAACTTCATCTTCTCGCTGATCTTCCCGGTCGTGCTGTTCCTGCTCATCGGCGGGACGAACGCCCACACGGTGGTCGTCGGCGACGTCACCTACGGCCGCTTCTACATGGCCGGCATGTTCGGCTTCGGCACACTTGCCGCGGTGCTCGCCGGCGGGGCCCGCATCGCCATGGAGCGCCAGATCGGCTGGAACCGTCAGCTGCGCCTGAC
>CAZZVT010000113.1:0-8307 GCA_964657545.1 uncultured Jatrophihabitantaceae bacterium | reverse complement strand
TTCATGCACTACTTCGTCCGCCTCATCCCGTCGTTCTGGTTGATCCAGGCCGGCAAGACGGGCGTCGGCGGCGAGTCCTGGACGGCGGAGGCGTGGATCGTGGTGGCCGTGTCTGCAGTGGCCGCCGGCCTCGGCGCGGTGTGGGCGTTCCGCCGGGACACCCAGCGCGCGTGACCTCGGACGTCGGCGGGCCGCGGGTGATGATCGACCCGCCGGGCATGGGCATGTACACCGCGTCGCGCATGTGGGGCACCGGCTGGCGGCGCTACTTCTTCCCGGCGTTCTGGCTGGTGTACCTGGGCCAGACCGTCGACGGCGTGATCCGGTACTCGGACGGTCTCGGCACCGTCGTCGGTTGCGCCGTCGTCGTCCTGTTCGCTGTCTGCTACCTGACCGCGCTGACCCTCGGACGCAGCGGACGCTGGCCGCTGTTCTGGGGGCTGTTCACGATCGACATCGCCCTCACCGCCGTCGAGTGCGTCTTCGCCCACCAGGACGCACTGGTGTTCCTCGTCTACCTGGCCGTGCTGACGGTGGCCTCCCAGCGGCCGGCTGCGCTGATCGCGGTGGTCGCGATGACGCTGGTCGCCGCGCTGCTGCCCCGCGTCGTCCCCGAGTGGGGCGGGGAGGTCGACTGGGGTCTCGGGTTGAGCGTGCTGCTCGTGTCACTCGCCATGTACGGCTTCTTCAAGATCATCTACGCCAACATCGCGCTGGGCGCGGCCCGGGCCGAGGTTGCCCGCCTCGCCGCCGAGAACGAGCGCTCGCGCATCGCACGCGACCTGCACGACCTGCTCGGGCACTCACTGACGACGATCACCGTCAAGGCCGGGCTCGCCCGACGCCTCGGCGAGCACGGCGACACCGAGCGCGCCCTGGCCGAGATCGCCGAGGTCGAGCAGCTGACGCGACGCACCCTCGGCGACGTCCGCGCAGCCGTGTCGGCCCACCGCGAGGTGACGGTGGCCGGCGAGCTCGCCACCGCCCGCGAGGTGCTGCGCGCGTCCGGCATCGTCGGCGAGCTACCGCCGACCGTGGCCGAGTCCGACCCGGTGCTCTCGGAGCTGTTCGGCTGGGTCGTGCGCGAGGGCGTCACCAACGTCGTGCGGCACTCCCGCGCCGAACACGTGACGATCACGCTCGAGCCCCGCGCGATCGAGATCGTCGACGACGGCCGCGGCGGCGGGAACGGCGCGGGCAACGGACTGCGCGGCCTGCGCGAACGGGCCGAGGCCGCCGGCGGCACCCTCGACGCGTCCGGCTCGAGCGCCGGGTTCCGGCTGCGGGTCGCGGTGCCCGCACCATGATCCGCCTGCTGCTGGCCGACGACCAGAACCTCGTCCGCACCGCGCTCGCCGCCCTGCTCGAGCTGGAGGACGACTTCGAGGTCGTGGCCCAGGTGGCGCGCGGTGACGAGGTCGTGGCCGCTGCGCTCGCAGCCTCGCCCGACGTCGCCCTGCTGGACATCGAGATGCCCGGTATGGACGGTCTGGCCGCCGCCGCGGCGATCACCCACGAGCTGCCGTCGTGCCGGCTGATCATGCTGACGGCCTTCGGTCGCGCCGGCTACCTGCGGCGTGCCATGGAGGCCGGCGCGGCCGGGTTCCTGGTGAAGGACGCGCCGGGTGAGCAGCTGGCCGACACGGTGCGCCGGGTGGCGCGGGGCGAACGGGTCGTCGACCCGGCGCTCGCGGCGGCCACCCTCGCCGACGGCCCGTCACCGCTCACCGGACGCGAGCGGGACGTGCTCGTGGCATCCCGCGACGGGGCCACCGTGGCCGACGTCGCCGGCAAGCTGTTCCTGTCCGAGGGCACCGTGCGCAACTACCTCTCGGCCGCCATCGCCAAGACCGGCACGCGCAACCGCGTCGAGGCGCTGCGCACCGCCGACGAGCGCGGCTGGCTGTAGCCGTCCTCAGACGTGCGGCAGCACCTCGCGGGCGACGAGCTCGAGGTGGTCGAGATCGTCGAGGTCGAGCACCTGCAGGTACATGCGGGTGACTCCGACGTCGGCGAAGCGGCGCAGCCGGGCGATGACCTCGTCGGGTGTGCCGGCCGCGCCGTTCTCGCGCAGCTCGTCCACGTCACGCCCGATCGCGGCGGCCCGACGGGCCAGCTCGGCGTCGTCGCGTCCGCAGCACAGCACCTGCGCGGCGCTGTAGACGAGCTCGCGGCCCGTCTCGGCCGCAGCGGCCAGCACCCGGCCGATGACGGTCGCGGTGTCCTCGACCGAGGAGAAGGCCACGTTGAACTCGTCGGCATAGGTGGCCGCGAGCTTCGCGCCGCGCTTCTTGCCCGCGCCGCCCAGGATGATCGGCGGGCGCGGCGACTGCACCGGCTTCGGCAGGGCGGGCGAGTCCGTCAGTTGGTAGTGCGTGCCCTCGAAGGAATACGTCTGCCCGGGCGGTGTGGTCAGCAGGCCGTCGATGATCTCGACCTGCTCGGCGAAGAGGTCGAAGCGCTCGGCGGTGTCCGGGTAGGGGATGCCGTAGGCGCTGTGCTCGGCGGCGAACCAGCCGGCACCCAGACCTATCTCGACCCGGCCGCCGCTCATCGCGTCGACCTGCGCGGCCGAGATGGCCAGCACGCCCGGCAGCCGGAAGGTCGCCGGCGTCACGAGCGTGCCGAGCCGGATGCGCTTGGTCTCACGGGCGAGGGCGGCGAGCGTCAGCCAGGCGTCGGTGGGGCCGGGCAGGCCGCCGACGTCGCCCATCTTGAGGTAGTGGTCGCTGCGGAAGAACGCGTCGAAGCCGAGCTGCTCGGTGGCCTGGGCGACGCGGAGCAGGTCGTCGTAGGACGCACCCTGCTGGGGCTCGGTGAAGATGCGCAGCTGCATGTCTGCCAACGGTAGTCAGGTGTTGCGCTCGAAGATGAGCCGCAGGCCCAGCAGCGTCAGGTCGGGCTCGTAGCGGGTCACGGTCTCGCTGTGGTCGATGACGAGCGTCGCCAGGCCGCCGGTGGCGATCACGTGCACGGATTCCGGGTCCGCCGGCGCGAGAACCCGGGACAACCGCCGCACCATGCCGTCGACCTGACCGGCGAAGCCGTAGATGATGCCGGACTGCAGGGCCTCGACGGTGCTCTTGCCGATCGGGCTGCGCGGTACGACGAGCTCGACCTTGCGCAGCTGCGCGGCACGGCTCGCCAGGGCGTCGAGGGAGATCTCGATACCCGGGGCCAACGCGCCACCGAGGAACTCGCCCTTCGCGCTGACGACGTCGAAGTTCGTCGACGTACCGAAGTCGACGACGATCGACGGGCCGCCGACCAGGTGATACGCGGCCAGGGTGTTGACGATGCGGTCGGCGCCCACCTCCTTCGGGTTGTCGTACTGCAGGCTGACCCCGGTCCGGACACCCGGCTCGACGACGACGGTCGGCGTGTCCGGGTAGTAGGCGGTGAGCATCGCCTTGAGCTCGCGCGACGCCGCGGGAACGGTCGAGCACGCGGCAATACCGTCGATCTCGTGCGAATGCAGCAGACCGCGGAACGTCAGGGCCAGCTCGTCGGCGGTGGAACGTGCGTCGGTCTTGATGCGCCACGAGCGCACCAGTTTCTCGCCGTCGAAGACGCCCAGAACGGTGTTGGTGTTGCCGGTGTCGATCGCGAGCAGCATGGGCTATAGGTCCAGTCCGATGTCGAGCACCGGCGCGGAGTGCGTCAGGGCGCCGACAGCAAGGTAGTCGACGCCGGTGTCGGCGACGGCACGGGCATTGTCGAGCGACAGCCGTCCGGACGCCTCGAGCCTCGCCCGGCCCGCCGCGAACGCGACGACCTCGCGCATCGCGTCGAGAGGCATGTTGTCGAGCAGCACGAGGTCGGCACCGGCGTCGATGACCTCGCGGGCCTGCTCGACGGTGTCGACCTCGATCTCGAGCGGCACGCCCGGGTACTGCGCACGCACCCGTTCGAACGCCGGTACGACACCGCCGGCCGCGACGACGTGGTTGTCCTTGACGAGCGCGGCGTCCGAGAGCGACATGCGGTGGTTGACGCCGCCGCCCATGCGCACCGCGTACTTCTCGAGCTGCCGGAGCCCGGGCATGGTCTTACGGGTGTCGCGCACCCGCGCACCGGTGCCCTCGATCGCGTCGGCCCACAACCGGGTCAGCGAGGCCACGCCACTGAGGTGGCCCACGAGGTTCAGCGCGGTGCGTTCGGCGGTGAGCAGGTCGCGCAGTGGCCCGCGCGCGGTGGCCAGTACGTCACCGGCATCGATGCGGTCGCCGTCGGCCCGGTGGAACTCGACGTGCACCCGGCCGTGGCTGACTACGTCGAGGACGTACGCGGCCACCGGTAGCCCGGCCACCACCCCGCGCTGGCGGGACGCGAACTGCGCGTCGGCGACAGCTTCGGGGTCGACGGTAGCCAGCGTCGTGATGTCGCCCTCAGGCCCGAGGTCCTCGGCCAATGCGGTCCGCACCACCCGGTCGAGCACCTCTCGATCCAGTTCGCTCACAGGTCGACTCCCATGTTGTCGATCAGCCGGGTCGTGCCGACACGAGCTGCCACGAGCAGGCGGCATGCACCGTGCACCGGGATCTCACCGAGGTCGGCACCCCGCAGCTCGAGGTAGTCGACGTCGATGCCGGGCTCGGAGGCGAGCACCGCGGTAGCGGCCGTGATGACCCCGATCGCGCCGTCGCGCGCGGCGGCCCGGCCGGCCGACAGCGCCTGCGACAGCACGAGCGCCCGCGTCCGTTCGGCGGCGGACAGATAGACGTTTCGGCTCGACATCGCCAGACCGTCGGCCTCACGCACCGTGCCGACGCCGACCACGGCGACGCCGAGTTCGAGGTCGACTGCCATCTGCCTGATGAGTGCGAGCTGCTGGTAGTCCTTCTCGCCGAAGTACGCGCGACCGGGACGCACGAGATTGAGGAACTTGGCGACGACGGTGAGCATGCCGGCGAAGTGGCCGGGCCGGACAATACCTTCGAGTATGTCGCCGAGCGGTCCCGGCTCGACGCGTACCTGCGTGCCACCGCTCGGGTAGACGTCCTCGACCGACGGCGCCCACACGACGTCGACGCCGGACTTCTCGCACACCTCGAGGTCGGCCTCGAGCGTGCGCGGATAGCGCGCGAGGTCGTCGTTCGGACCGAACTGCAGCGGGTTGACGAAGTTGGTGGTGATCACCGAGTCACACTCGACACGGGCGGCGTCGAGCAGGGCGGCGTGACCGGAGTGCAGCGCCCCCATGGTGGGCACGAGCCCGATGGTGCCGGGCTGCTCGGCGCGTGCGGCGAAGAACTCCGCGCGCGTGCGGACGACCTTCATCGCAACACCTCGAGAATTGCCTCGGTCTGGTCTGCGGTGAGCCGACCCGACGCCTGCGCGCGCTCGGCGGTACGGCGGGCCAGGGCGACGTAGGACGGCAGGACGTCGGGCGCGCGGGCCGTCAACGTCCGTACGTGGGCGCTGATCGTGGCGACGTCTCCGCGCGACACCGGGCCGGTGAGGGCGGCGTCGCGCAGGCGCAGCACGTTGTCGAGCGACGCGCTCAGCAGCGGGGCCACGAGCCGCGCCGGCTCCTCGACGCCCACGCCGTCGAGCAGCGCGAGCGTGTCGTTGACGAGCGTGACGAGATGGTTCGAGCCGATGGACAGCGCCGCGTGATAGAGCGCCCGGGCGGACTCCGGAACCCACACCGGTTCGCCGCCCATCTCGACCACGAGCGACTCGGCGACAGGCCGCAGCTCGTCGGCCGAGGTGACGCCGAAGGTAGCGCCGTCGAGCCGATCGACGTCCTCGGGACGCCCGGTGAAGGTCATCACCGGGTGCAGCGCGAGGGCGAGCACGCCGCGAGCCGCAGCCGGATCCAGCACCCCGATGCCCTGCGCGCCCGACGTGTGGGCCACGAGCTGGCCGGGTCGCCACGCACCGGTGTCGGCCAACCCGGCGACCAACGGTCGCAGGACGTCGTCGGGGACGGCGAGCAGGACGAACTCGGCCGCCGCGACGGTCTCGTCGGGTGGCAGCAGCTCGGCGGTGGGCAGTGCCTGTGCCGCACGCTGCCGGGACTGCGCCGACACGCCGCTGACCGCGACGACCTCGTGCCCGGCGCGGGCGAGAGCCGCGCCGAGGGCGCTGCCGACCCGACCGACGCCGACGACTCCGACCCGCAGCCGCGCGGGTCGCGGGATCTCCACGCCGATTACCCTACTGAGACCGCCGGCGCCGTCGTTCGCGGAGCCGCCGGTAGATTCTGCAGGTCATGAGCGAGTTGCAGGAACGCGTTGCCCACAGTGCCGATGTGGCCGACCTGCACGCAACGGTCCCGACGTTGCTGCTGGAGCTGCAGTCCCTGCTCGGCACGTTGACCGCCACCGTCACCTCCGGCACCGAACGCGGCCGGCGCCCGTTCCGACCGGCGGCGGACTGGGCACCCCGCCTGGGCGAGCTCGCCTACGGCGTCTTCCTGCTCGCGGACCAGACCGGAGTCGACGTCGGTGCCGCCGTCGAGGTCACCGCGACGCATCTCGAACTGCGCGGCGCGCGGGAGCAGTCCAGCACCGACAACGAGTGGCCGTTCAACGGCTGAGGTCTGCGTCACCGACGAAAACATCCTGATCCGGACAAGCTGCTTGCAATAGTGAGCACCCTCACCCGATGGTTCGGCCTGTCGGTGAGAGTCCTGGGTCGCGCACGGGAATCCCCTGTTGCATAAGGGATGTGGTTCGAATGACGACGTGCAATGACGAGCAGATGCGAGCAGGGGCCCCCTGCCCGCGGCAGTCGCCTGCGCGCTCGATCCACGCCCCGGTTGTCGGCCCGCTGGTGCTGTCGTCGGCGGTGCAGGTCGCGGCGGTCACGACGGCCGTCCTTGTCGGTCTGCCACTGCTCGCCGTTGTCGGCGTCGTTGTCGCCGTTGCGGCGCTCACCGGCGTGATCTGGCGCCGCACGATCAGCAGCCTGATCGCCGGTGCCGGTCTGCGCGTCGCCCAGCCCTACGGGCCGGGCGAGCAGATCCGCGTCTTCGTCCCTGCGCTCGGCGCGGTCGAGGACGCCGAGATCGTGCGCGTCGGCCCGGCCAACACCACGCTGCAGACGGCCCGCGGCGTCGTGCGGGTGCCGAACGCGGACATGCTGCGCGGCGGCACTCGCCGCTGAACCTGCGCAACCACGCAGAAACAATCACGCAGGCTTGATTTTCGGGGTGCGGGCATGCGAGTGTCCGCCCTGTGCGCAGTGACGTAAGCCCGGCTGTGACCAACCCCTTCGACACGTCCGAGCGGCGCGCGCTGCGGGAGACGGTGCGGCGCTTCGTCACGTCCGATGTCCTTCCATACCTCGACGTATGGGAGTGCGAGGGTGAGTTGCCGCGCTCGTTGCACATCCGGGCGGCAGCGCTCGGACTCATCGGCCTGGCCTACCCGTCGGCTGTCGGTGGTGGCGACGGGGACTCCGTCGACGCGCTGACCCTGGGCGAGGAGTTCCACTACGCCGGCGGATCGAGCGGGGCGTTCGCGTCGCTCTTCACGACGGGGATCTCGCTGCCGCACCTGGTCGCCGCCGGCGACGCCGAACAGCTCGAGCGCTGGGTGCGTCCGAGCATCGCGGGGCGCCTGATCGGGTCGCTGGCGATCACCGAACCCGATGGTGGGTCCGACGTCGCGGGAATCCGCACGACGGCCACGCGGGACGGTGACGAGTACGTCGTCAACGGCGCCAAGACCTACATCACGTCCGGCGTGCGCGCCGACTTCGTGGTCACCGCGGTGCGCACCGGCGATCCGGGGGCGCAGGGGCTGTCGCTGATCGTCGTCGAGAAGGGGACGCCCGGGTTCACCGTCTCACGCAGGCTCGAGAAGATGGGCTGGCTGTGCTCGGACACCGCCGAACTGTCCTACGTCGACGTGCGCGTGCCGGTCGCCAACCTGGTGGGCGTCGAGAACACCGGGTTCGGGCAGCTTGCCGATCATTTCGTGTCCGAGCGCATCGGGCTGGCGGTGCAGTCCTATGCCTGCGGGCAGCGGGCGCTCGACCTCACCGTGCAGTGGTGCCGCGACCGCGAGACGTTCCGCCGGCCGCTGATCAGCCGACAGGCCGTGCAGAACACGCTCACCGAGATGGCCCGTCGCATCGAGGTGGCGCGGGTCTACACCCGCTCGGTCGCGGTGCGCGCGTCGATGGAACCGAACCTCGTCCGCGAGGCCTGCTTCGCCAAGAACACCGCTGTGGAGGCCGGCATGTTCGCGGTCGATCAGGCCGTCCAGCTGCACGGCGGCATGGGCTACATGCGCGGGTCGGAGGTCGAGCGGCAGTACCGCGACATGCGGATCATGGGCATCGGTGGCGGCACCG
>CAZZVT010000112.1:0-11714 GCA_964657545.1 uncultured Jatrophihabitantaceae bacterium | reverse complement strand
CTTCGGTGTCGACGTCGCACATCAGCGCGATCTTGCGCTTGAGGCTGTCGGGCAGGTGCCGGTCGGCGCGGCAGACGATCGCGTCGGGCGCGATGCCGATGCTGCGCAGCGCAGCCACCGAGTGCTGGGTGGGTTTGGTCTTCAGCTCACCCGACGGCGCCAGGTAGGGCACCAGCGACACGTGCAGGTAGAAGCAGTTGTCGCGCCCGACCTCGTGGCGCACCTGACGCGCGGCCTCGAGGAACGGCAGCGACTCGATGTCGCCGACCGTGCCTCCGATCTCGGTGATGACGACGTCGGGCACCTCGCCGTCCGGCCCGGGGTCGGCCATCGCCCGGATGCGGTCCTTGATCTCGTTGGTGATGTGCGGGATCACCTGCACGGTGTCGCCGAGGTACTCACCGCGTCGTTCCTTGGCGATGACGCTCGAGTAGACCTGGCCGGTCGTCACGTTGGCGGAGCCGACGAGGTCGGTGTCGAGGAAGCGTTCGTAGTGCCCGATGTCCAGGTCGGTCTCGGCGCCGTCCTCGGTGACGAAGACCTCGCCGTGCTGGAAGGGGTTCATCGTGCCCGGATCCACGTTGAGATACGGGTCGAGCTTCTGCATCGTCACCCGCAGACCGCGGGCCTTGAGCAGGGATCCCAGGCTGGAGGCGGTGAGCCCCTTGCCCAGTGACGAGGCGACGCCGCCGGTCACGAAGACGTGTCGGGTGGCATGCATCCGTCGCGTCGAATCAGCGGTTCTTGTCGAGTCCGGGGCAGGCAGTCGATCCACGGAAGTTCACGCTAACACGCCCTGCGCTCAGCTGGTCGGCGCCGGGAACAGCGCGTCGGCGCCGTTCTGCGTTCCGTAGTGACCGACGCGGCCACCGATCACGTCGGCCAGCGACAGCACCGCCGACACCTGACCGAACGCGCTGTCGGCATTGTCGACGGTCGCCACGGCGGTGCGGTCGCCACCTGCGGCGCGCACCAGCCCGACCAGTCCGCTCCTGTCGGCCGACGAGCTGTCGCCGGCGACCACGACATGACCGCCTTCCTTGGCCAGTTCCTTGACGAACGCCAGCTCGCTGGACTGGCCGTAGGAGTTCTTGGCCAGCGAACCGCTGGCGATGACCACGACGTCCGTGCTGGCCTTGAGTCCCGAGCTCGTGTCGACCATGTGCAGCTGGCTGAACCCGCCGAGGACCTGCGTGAGATCCGACGGCTGGCCCTTGCCGACCAGCACGAAGCCGAGCAGTGCCGCGCTGAGCTGCGCCGGGTCGCTGGTCTCGGGCAGGCTGATGTCCATCGGGCGCGTCGCCGCCGTCGCCAGCGACACGATCGCATTGCCCTGACTGGCGTCGATGTAGTCCTTGGTCACCGAGACCTGCCCGCTGACGGTGGCACCCGCGGCCGTGATGCGGCTGCGCACGCCGCTGCGCACCGCCTGGGAGGTCCCGGGCATGCTCACGACGAGCACCGATCGGCCCTTGAGGCGGCCGGCGACCAGTTGCGAGCCATAGGTCGACGCGAACTGACCGGCGTCGCTGACCTGGCCCTGCAGGGACTTGACCTGTGCGGCGAGCTTGTCGCGCTGGTCCCTGGTGTCGTTGACCTGGTGACGCAGGTCCTTGGTGATCGGCCCGTTCAGGGCGGTCGTACCGACGACGATGCCCAGCGCGAGCGCCAGGAACACCGCGACGATCGAGACGAGGTGGTAGCGGAAAGAGATCACGAGAACGAGTCCTGTACCCAGTTGACGAGATGGTCCCAGCCGTCGCCGATGGAGCTCAGATACGTCTGGCCGGTGTCAGAGACCGACAGTGCTGCGACGATGGCCACGAAGGCAGCGATCACGAGCAGCAGCAGCGCCGCCAGACCGATGCGGGACCGGTAGAGGCGGGTGACACTGCGGGCGTCGACGAGCTTGCTGCCCAACCGCAGCCGGGTCAGGAACGACGACGCCATGCCCTCGCGGCCGCGGTCGAGGAACTCGGTGAGATCGGCGTGGCTGCCCACGGACACGATGAGCTCGGCACCCGCCTGATCGGCGATCAGCAGCGCAGCGTCCTCGCTGCCGCCGGACATCGGGAAGGTCAGCGCCGGGACCCCGAGGTCCTGGACGCGCAACAGACCGGGCGCCCGCCCGTCGGCACTGGCGTGCACCACGACCTCGGCGCCGGTACCGAGCGCGGTGTCGGACACCGCATCCATGTCGCCCACGATCAGATTCGGACGCAGCCCGGCCTCGATCAGCGCGTCCGCGCCGCCATCGACGCCGATGAGCACCGGTTTGAACTCACGGATGTAATGGCGCAGTGCCTTGAGGTCCTTCACGTGGTCCTGACCTCGCACGACCACCAGCACGTGTCGACCCTTGATCGCCGTCTTCACCTCGGGGATGCCGACGCCGTCGACGAGCAGGTCACGTTCGCGGTTCATGAACTCGGCCGTGTTCACCGCGAAGGCCTCGAGCTGTGCCGACAACCCGGTCTTGGCCTCGCGCATCGAGGACTCGACGGTGGCAGCGTCCTGCGCCGTACCCGTCAGCACCGGCTCGTCGCCGAGGTAGAGCGTGTCGCCGTCGATGCGGACCCTGGTGCCCTCCTTGATGGCGGCGAACACGTCGGGTCCGACGTTGTCGAGCAGCACGATGCCGTTGTCGACGATCAGCTGCGGCCCGAGGTTGGGGTAGCGGCCCGAGATGCAGGGCTGGGCGTTGACGACGGCCACCGGCCTGGCCTTGACCAGTGTCTCGGCGGTGACGCGGTCGAGGTCCACGTGGTCGATGACGGCGATGTCGCCGGCGTTGAGCCGGCCCGCGAGGCGTGAGGTGCGCCGGTCGAGCCGGGCCACCCCGCTCACGCCGGGCAGCACCTCACCGCGGCGGCGCAGGGTTGCGATCTTCATGAACGCCGATGCTGCCACCCGCTGCGCCGAGTTCCCGGTTGCCACGCGGGGCCAGGGCGGTCCGTCAGTCGGAGCTCGTACTCGCACGAGCCCTGCGCGCCCGCCGCGTCGGGCGTTCGGTGGCTGCGTCGGCGAGGAGCTCGGCGGCGTGGTCTCGGGCCGTGGAGGTGTCGGACCCGGCGAGCATCCGGGCGAGCTCGAGAACCCGTTCGTCGTCGGTGACCACCCGGACGTCGCTGGCTGTGACTCCCCCGCTCTGCGTGCCGCGCCCGACCGCAGGCTTGTCCACGACGATGTGCCGGTCGGCGAACGCCGCGACCTGGGCGAGGTGGGTGACGACGAGCACCTGACGCTCACGGGCCAGGCGCGCGAGGCGACGACCGACCTCGACGGCCGCGCGTCCGCCGACGCCGGCGTCGACCTCGTCGAACACCAGGGTCGGCACCGGGTCGGTGTCGACGAGACACACCTCGAGCGCGAGCATCACCCGCGACAACTCACCCCCGGACGCCCCGCGCCCGATCGGCAGCGGCGGCGCACCGGGGTGCGGGCGCAGCAGCAGTTCGACGTCGTCGGCGCCCTCGGGACCTACGGCCACGTCACGACCGTCGACGGACACGGTGGCCGAGCCCGCGCTCACCGCGCGGGGGCGAACGTCGACCTCGACCCGGGCATCGGGCATGGCCAGGCCGGCGAGCTCGGCAGTGACGGCTGCGCCCAGGCGGGTGGCCGCCGTGCTGCGGGCGCTCGACAGGCCCGCGGCCAGCTCCGCGACCCGCACGCCTGCCGCGTCGCGGCGCGAGCGCAGCGCGGCGATGGCGTCGTCGGAGACGTCGAGGTCACCGAGCCGTGCGCGGGCCGCGTCGGCCCAGCGCAGTACCCCGGCGACGCTCGGCTCGGGTTCGTCGCAGTACTTGCGGAGCAGCGTGCCCAGTGCGGCGCGGCGTGACTCGATCTGCTCGAGCCGGGCCGGATCGCTCTCGAGCCCGGCGGCGTAGGACCCGAGGTCGGCGCCGAGGTCGGCGGTCAGCGAACTGAGTTCGACGAGCCGGACACTGAGCGCATCGAGTTCGGTGTCGTCGCCGGCCTGCGACGCGAGGAGCCGGTCGGCCACGGCCAGCAGCGACAGCACGTCGGCGGTGTCCGCGGCCGGGTCGTCAGCGTCGCCGACCAACACGTCGTGCGCGGCGCGGGCCGCGGAGGTCAGCCCGTCCGCTCGCCCGAGCCGCATCGCGAGCCGGGTCAGCTCATCGGCCTCGCCCGGCTCGGGTGCGACCGCCTCGATCTCGGAAAGGCCGTGGTTCAGCAGGTCGGCCTCCCGCCGCAGCTCCGCGGCGCGCGCGAGCCGGTCGGCCAGCGCGGCATCGGCGCGGCGCCAGTCGGTGAAGGCCGCGGTGTAGTCACCGAGGTCGAGCCCGGCGAACCGGTCGAGTGCCGCGCGCTGTGCTCCCGGCCGGGTGAGGCGCAGTTGATCGGACTGTCCGTGCACGGCCAGCAGGTGCTCGCCCAGCTCGACCAGCACGGTCACCGGAACTCCGGCACCCCCGGCATGTGCTCGCGAACGGCCCGACCCGTTGACGACTCGGCGCAGCAGCAGCTCGTCGTGGGTGCCGTCGGGGCCATCCGCGCCGCCGCCGTCGTCGAGGTCACCGCCGGCTGCCAGCACCCGCGCGGCCGCTGCCGAACCGGTCGGCAGCACCAGACGACCGTCGACCGTGGCCTGCTTGGCACCGGTCCTGACCCGTGCTGCGTCGGCGCGGCTGCCGAACAGCAGCATCAGTGCGGTGACAACCATGGTCTTGCCGGCGCCGGTCTCGCCGGTGACGACGGTCAGGCCGGGACCGAGCGGCAGCGTGGCCTCCTCGATCACCCCGAGACCGCTGATCCTCAGCTCTTCCAGCACCCCCAGAGCCTAAGCGCCGGCGCACACCCGTCCGGACCGGATTGTGGACGACCGCATGGGTGGTCAGTCGTCGTCGGGTGGCGGCGAGGCCTCACGCAGGCTGCGGACGGGCAACTGGAACTTCGACACCAACCGGTCGGTGAAGGTGACGTCACCCAGCCGCACGACGCGCACGGGCAGCGCACCGCGCCGCATCCGCACCCGCGCCCCGGCCTGCACCGGGAACGACCGCCGGCCGTCGCAGCTCAGTACTGCGGCGTGCGTGGCGCTGACGAGCTCGATCTCGACGGTCGACGTCGGCGCGACGACGAACGGCCGCGAGAACAGGGCATGCGCCGCGTTCGGCACGATGAGCATCGCGTCGACGTTGGGCCAGATGATCGGTCCGCCGGTCGAGAAGGCGTACGCCGTCGACCCGGTGGGCGTCGCGCACAGGACGCCGTCGCAGCCGAAGCGCAGGAACGGCCGATCGTCGACGGCGACCGCGACCTCGAGCATGCGTTCGCGGTTGGTGCGTTCCAGCGATGCCTCGTTCAGCGCCCAGGCCCGGTTGACGACCGTGCCGTCGACGATGACATCTGCATCGACCGTCACCCGCTCCTCGATCTCGAACGAGCCGGCGGTCAGCGCGGCGACGGTGTCGTCGAGCTTGGCCGGCTCTGCCTCGGCCAGGAATCCGACGTGCCCGAGGTTGACGCCGAGCATCGCGACGCCCGCCGGCCGGGCGAGTTCGGCCGCGCGCAACAGGGTGCCGTCCCCGCCGAGGGCAAGCACGAACTCGCAGTCGTGGGCGGCGATGGCCTCGTCCATCACCCGTACACCGTGGCCGACGCACGCGGCCGCCTCGCTGGGCAGCATCCGGACCTCGAAGCCCGACTCCTGCAGCATCGATGCCGCGCGGGTCGCCAGCTCGATGATCCGACGGCGTGAGGTGTGTGCCACGAGCAGCACGGATCTCATGCGCCGCTCCCGGAGTGGTCCACGGTGGGGCCTACGGTGTCGTCTGCGATCACGATGGCGGCGATCTCCTCGGCGCTGAGGCCGTCGCCGTTGCTTCGACGCAGCCACAGGAAGAATTCCACGTTGCCGGCCGGGCCGGGCAGTGGGCTGCGCACCACGCCTCGGACGAACCAACCGAGCCCGGCGGCCACCGAGGCCACGTGCACCACCGCGTCGGCGCGATGATGCACGTCGCGTACGACTCCGCCGGCGCCGAGCCGTTCGCGGCCGACCTCGAACTGCGGCTTGACCATCGGCAACAGATCGCCGTCCGGGGCCGTGCAGGCCGACAGCGCGGGCAGCACGATGGGCAGCGAGATGAACGACAGGTCGGCGACCGTCAGCTCTGCGGGGCCGCCTATCGCGGCCGGGTCCAGGGTGCGGACGTTCGTGCGGTCGACGACCTCGACCCGCTCGTCGGTGCGCAGCGACCACGCCAGCTGCCCGTAGCCGACGTCGACAGCCACGACGTGGGTCGCGCCGGCCCGCAGCAGCACGTCGGTGAACCCGCCGGTCGAGGCGCCGGCGTCGAGGCAGCGCCGACCGGCCACCGTGATCTGGGGGAATGCGCCGAGCGCCCCCGCCAGCTTGTGACCGCCGCGCGAGACGTAACCCGGATCGTCGTCGTCGGCGACCACCCGCACGGAGGCGTCGCCGTCGACGCCGGTCGCTGCTTTGCCCGCCGTGACCCCGCGCACCTGCACGCGGCCCTCGGCGATCAGCGACGCCGCGTGCTCACGCGAGCGGGCCAGACCGCGACGCACCAGCTCGGCGTCGAGTCGCGAGAGTCGACGGGCCACGCGCTCAGGCGTCGTCGATGGCGGCGAGCGCGTTCTGCAGCTCGGTGTGCACGGCCTGGTAGACGTCCGGCTGCTCGTGCAGCGGCAACTGCTGGACACCCTCGAGACGCGCCAGGGCCGGGCCGGGCACGTGCTCCGCGGTCGGTTCGGGGGCGGTCACACAACTCCTGACATGTCGGGTGTTCGACGGGGTCCTGCCCCGGTGTCTCGGCTCGACGCTACCGGTTCGGCCCTGCGGTAGCGTCGAGCTCCGATCAAGTGCGACACGGGTGCCGTGTCGTCGGTACCGCTGCGAAACGGAGTTCCGGTGGCCACTCTGCAGGAGTGCGAACAGGCCCTGCACCAGCTCGCTGACCGTCTCGCCGAGAAGGACGCACGCGATCGCCAGACCGGGTTCGACCGTTCGCTGAGCTGCACGATCCGCGACCTGGGAGCTGTGTTCGGCGGCCGGTTGCACGACGGCCTGCTGCTGGACATCGCACAGGTCCCGACCGCGACGGCCCAGATCAAGCTGGATCTCACCGGCGACGACCTGCTCGCCCTGGTCGACGGTTCGCTGAATCTGGGCTCGGCCTGGACCAGTGGACGGGTCAAGGTCAACGCAGGCATCCGGGACATGATGAAGCTGCGTTCCATCTTCTGAGCCGTCCGAGCTAGCTGTCGGTCAGACCCAGCCGGGCGATCATCTGCTGCGCCCGTTCGTCGGAGTCCTCGGCGCGCACCGCGACCTTCTCTGCACCTGTGTCCGACAGCGTCCAGAGCGCGCCGCAGAGCGCCCGGATGGCGTCGAGCTGGTCCTCGTCGAAGCCCGAGCCGTCGAGCGAGCTCGACCTGACCGGTCGGCGATCCGGCGGTGGCCCTTCGGGCGGCTCGACCCCCGCTGCGCCGCCGGGCATGGACCCCAGTCTCATCCGGACCGGCAGCGATGCCGGAAGTTCCACCGACGCTCGCCAGAGTCGGCAACGCGCACCGGATTCGTCGATGTCGACCGGTGGGTGCGTCAACAGGATCTCGCTGAGGTCCTGCCCCACGTACGTCGGGCGGTGCCGCGCCGGCGCCTGCAGCAGATCCGGCAGCGTCGTCACCCCGGAGAACACCAGAACGCTGTCGCAGCCGACCGCGTTCGCACCCTCGATGTCGGTGTCGAGCCGATCGCCCACCACCAGGGGGCTTGCTGCGCCCGTCCGCAGCACTGTTTCGCGGTGCATGGTCGGGTCGGGCTTTCCGGTGACCACCGGGTCCTTGCGGGTCGCATGCTGCAGCGCCTTGACCAGTGACCCGTTGCCCGGCAACGGCCCGCGAGGCGACGGCACGGTCGGATCGACGTTGGTGGCCACCCACGGGACCCCGCGGTTGATCGCCACGGCCCCCTCGGACAGCAGGGACCAGTCCATCGTGGGTGAGAAGCCCTGCACAACGGCGTCGACGTGGCCCTCGGCGTCGTCGACCGGCGTCAGACCTCGTTCGCGCAGCGCCTCGACCAGCCCGGTGGTGCCCAGCACCAGGATTCGCGCGCCGGCCGGCAGCCGATCGGCGAGATAACGAGCTGCGGCCTGCGAGGACGTGATCACCTCCTCGGGTTCGGCGACGATCCCGAGGTCGGTCAGGTGCCGGGCGACAGTCTGTGGCGTGCGGGCCGCGTTGTTCGTGACGAACGCCAGCCGTATCCCGTCGCCACGAGCCGTCTCCAGCGCCTGCGGTACGCCGGGTACGGCGTCGGGGCCCACATACACGACGCCGTCCAGATCCAGCATCGCCACGTCGTAACACTGCGAGAGCGGAGATGCGGAACCGCGCAGAGTAGAGGCCACAGGTCGCATGATTCCACGGCCGTGACGCTGCGTACGATCGCCAGTCATGGACCCAGACGGCACTGCAGGCACCGGCGTCCTGCGTCATGGGCTGTCGCTCGCAGCGTTCCGCGCGACCCGGCCGCAGGGCTCTGAGCAGCGAATCGCGTCGTTGCTCTGCCCGCCGTACGACGTCATCGACGCCGAGCAGAGGACCGAACTTCTTCGCATCGATCCTGACAACGCCGTCGCGCTGATCCTGCCCGAGCCGACGCCCGCGGGCTACGAGCGCGCGGCGCAGGAGTTGACCCGCCGCGTGCGCGACCGTCTGTACGGCGTCGACGACGAACCGGCGTTGTACGTGTACGAGATGAGCGACGCCGACGGGCAGGTCACCCGGGGGTTGGTCGGCGCCGTGGAGCTGCGCGACCCGGACGACGGCGTGATCCTGCCGCACGAGAACACGATGGCCGGGCCGGTCGCCGATCGCCTCGAGCTGATGACCGCGACCGACAGCGACCTCGAACCCATCTACCTGGTCTACGACGGCGGCGGCCCGGCGTCGAGCATCGCCCGGGGTGTCGATGCCGACGAACCCGTCGCTCGGGCAACGACGGCCGACGGGATCACCCACCGGCTGTGGGCAATCACCGACCACGATGCCCATCAGGCTGTGGCGCAGGATCTGGCCGGGCGACGAGCCCTCATCGCCGACGGGCACCATCGCTACGCGACCTATCGCGAACGGCAACGCCGTCGACGCGCCGTCGACGGCGCCGGGCCGTGGGATCGCGGCATGGCGCTGCTGGTCGACTCCAGCGATTACGGTCCTCAGGTGCATGCGATTCACCGGGTGGTTCCCGGGCTGTCGTTCGGGGATGCCATCGCCCGCGTCGCCGAGATGGGGCGCGTCGAGATGGTCGACGCAGCCTCAGCTCTGCAGCGCGCCGAACAGACTTCTGGCTTCGCAGTCGTGCTCACCGACGGTTCGCAGTCGGCGCTGGTCACCGACCCGCACGGCGCCCTGCGACGCGCGGCCGAGCGCCCGGGAGATACGCCCGAGCTGACTGATCTCGACGTCAGCATCCTGCACCGCGCGGTGGTGGAGGGGGCCTGGAGGCTGATCGACGACGTCGACACCGTCGGGTACGCGCATTCCGAGCAGGACGCCGTGCACGCCGCGGTGACATCCGGTGGGGTCGCGGTGCTGTTGCGGGCCACTCCAGTAGGTGCGGTGACTGCGGTGGCTGCGGCCGGCGCACGGATGCCGCGGAAATCCACGCTTTTCACGCCGAAGCCGGCGTCAGGGCTGCTCATCCGACGACTCGTCGATCAGCCCGAGTGACCTTGATCGTTTCGACATCGACCGTGTAGCGGCTGGTCGGGCCGGCGTCGCTGCGCCAGAATCGGCGTTGCAGCCTGCCCTGCAGTTCCAGCTGGTCACCGGGAGCTGCCCGCGCGAGTGTTCGGCGCACCCGCGCCCGGACACTGGCGCAATCGATGCTGTCGACTTTGACGCGGCCGACGCGCCCGCCCGGCCCTCGGCTCACGGTCAGTCGGAACGTGGCCATCACGTCGCCACTCGGCAGTTCGCGAATTACCGGGACGTCAGCCAGCCGGCCACGCAGGAACACGGAGTTGTCGGTGTCGGCCGAGTCCTTCTGCGATGTCATACGAGCAGCGTGCCTGCGAATTCGCGCCCGTGTGCGACCGCGTACGCGGCCTGTGGATGATGGGAGGGACTGTGGACGCGGTCACTGACGCTGTCGGAGGTACGTGGTGCGCCACGGTGCTACAGCAGGTCGGCCGCCCGCTGTGCGGCGTCGAGCTCACCGTCCGGGTCGAGCGATGCAGACGCTGCGAACCAGGAGGCAGCCTCCTCGGTGCGCCCAGCCGCCTCGAGAGCGTCCGCGTAGGCGTACCAGAGGCGCACCGAACCGGGCCGCGGCCGGTCGCGATCGAGGCCGCCGCGCGACAGGGTGGCCAGCGCGGCATCGAGCTGTCCGAGATCGCGTCGGGCGCCGGCGATGACGATGAACAGCTCGACCCGGGACTCGGGATCCAGCCGACCCACGCCGGGATCGCTCAGTAACCGAAGCGCTTGCGCAGGACGCCCCAGAGCTCGTTCGCAATCGGCCATCATTGCCAGATTCCGGGCGTCACCACCGATCCGACGTGCAGTGCGCAGCTCGGTGAGCGCCTCAGCCCACTCCTGCGCGTGGTAGGCAGCCACCCCGACAGCTTCACGAACAGCTCCGACCCGAGCGGCGCGAGCGCGTGCCGCGCGGGCGTATTCGAGCGCTCGGCGGGGATCAGTATCAACGGCTTCTCCGGCAGCGACGAGGTAACGAGCAACCGCCTCGGCATTCGGCTTGGTCAGCGAACGCAATTCGGTGCGAACATCTCGATCCAGCAGCGCCGGATCGACGTTCTCCGGGACCGGCGGGTAGGCAGACTTCGCGGGGCCGGTCGCTGCGGGCGGCTTGGCGTTCGGACGCACATCCCGCCGCGGGTACCGCTGTTCGCGTGCCTCGGGACGGGCGAAACGCTCCTTCGGCGCGGCTGAGGACCGTCGACCGTCCTGAGCTGGTGCTCCACCGCGCCCGGTTCGTCGATCGGAAGTGGCACTCGTGCGGACCGCTCGCGACGGCGAACCACGTCGAGCCTCGTAACCGCCTGCTACCCCGGCCGGTGCTTCACGAACGTCACGCTTGCGGAAATCGCGATCAGGCCGGCTAGGGCCATCTCGATCGACGGCACCATGGCTGGCGGCACGCTGACTGGCGGCACGCTGATTCGCGGCACCGCCGCCCTGCGCATCCCGACGGGCACCGGCAGTACCGGCCGACCTCCGAGCGGACCGCCCCGAACTGGCGCCTGAATTATCGCCTGCGGCCGAGGTACGTTCGCCGCGGCGTTGCGAGCCGCCCACGTTACCGCTTGATCGAGAATGACCTGAGTTCGTCATGACGCAATTCCAATCCTTCGACACAAATGCAATGAGGGCCGCCCGATTAGCCGGGCGGCCCTCATTGGAAACTGTGTCCGGCGACGTCCTACTCTCCCACGCAGTGGCCCGCGCAGTACCATCGGCGCAAAGAGGCTTAGCTTCCGGGTTCGGGATGGGACCGGGCGTTTCCCTCTTGCTATGGTCGCCGAAACTCTATGGAGATATGGTCCGCACCGCCTCAAGACAGACGGGGACCGTACCTCGGGAACTGCACAGTGGACGCGTAGCAACACCGACCGAAGTCAATGAAGATTGTGTTTGTGGTAAGTCCTCGGCCTATTAGTACCGGTCAGCTGCACGTGTTACCACGCTTCCACTTC
>CAZZVT010000111.1:0-11716 GCA_964657545.1 uncultured Jatrophihabitantaceae bacterium | reverse complement strand
CACCGAGCGTGGTGATGACGGTGTCGGCCACCTCGCCTGCCAACCGGGCACCGGCGTGCTCGACGTCGTCGACCCCGGCGATCCGGCATGCCTCGGACCGGTTGACGATCACGATGTCGACGGGCCGGTCGCGGAGCAGGTCCGGATCGAGCGCCGGGGAGGCATTGCAGACGGTGATCGCACCGGAGTCGTGCCCCTGCGCCAGCGCGGCGTAGGCCGAGTCGACCGGGATCTCCAGCTGAGCGAGGACGACCCGCGGCCGGTAGCGAACGACGGCGGCGCGCGCCGCGTCCGGCGTGAACAGCGAGTTCGCCCCTGGGTCGACGACGATCAGGTTCTCGCCGTCCGGCGCGACCACCACGTGCGCCCAGCCTGACCGGCCGGGGACGCGGCGCAACGCCTTCGTCGCCACGTCGCGGGCCGAGAGTTCTGCGTGCAGGAACGTGCCGCCCTCGTCGTCGCCGATGGCGCCGGCCATGGCGACGGACGCACCCATCGCCGCCGCGGCCACGGCCTGGTTCGCGCCCTTGCCGCCGAGCGCTCGCGGACGGGCGTCGGTGACGACCACGGTCTCGCCCGGCGCCGGAAGGGTCGCGACGCCGACTGCGACATCGACGTTGACCGACCCGGCCACCAGGACGTCGAGGGCTGCCGCCGAGCCGCTAGTGGGGGACGACATTGACGCGGGCTGCCGGCATGATCACCTTGTTGGTCAGGGACCCGATCGCCGGGGACGCCACGGTCACGGTCGACCCGGCGCGCAGGTAGCGACCGGTGGGCTCGCCGATGCCGGCCGGGCTGCCGGTGGAGACGACATCGCCCGGATGCAGGGTCACCCGTGCGGACAGGAACTCGAGCAGCGCCGGGACACCGAAGACAAGGTGCGCGGTGGACGAACGCTGCCGTACCTCACCGTCGACCGAGGTGAGCAGCGGGATGTCGTCGGGGTCGCTGAGTTCGTCGAGCGTGGCCAGGGCCGGGCCCATCGGGCTGAAGGTGTCGAAGCTCTTGGCGAGATCCACGTTCTCGACACCGCCGGCGGCGGGGTGGCGGCCGCGTTGGACGTCGCGAGCCGACACGTCGTTGACCAGCGTGACGCCGGCGACGTGATCCCACACGTGGGCGGCACGCACGCGGTGCATCTCGCGGCCGATGACCACCGCGACCTCGCCCTCGTAGTCGACCTCGTCCGGCGCGGCGGCCGGCAGCACGATCGACGCACCTGACCCCACCGCTGACGACGGCGCGAGCAGGAACACGCGCGGATGCGACGGTGCGGCATCGGGGGCGAGATGTTCGCGGTACCCGGCGCCCTGCGCCCAGAAGTTGGCCGGCCGAACCGTGGGCAGCAGGGTGACATCGCCGAGCGGACACTCGTCGACGACCGGGAGTCCGGCGATGTCCTCGACGGACAGCCCGAGGCGCAGCACATCGCCGAGATCTCCGGCCGGGGCGTAGACCAACCGCACCGAGCTGCCATGGGCGTCGAGCAGGCCGATGCCGCGGGCGGTGGTGAGCAGCCGCATCAGGACGGTGTCGGAGTGGGCGCGTCGTAGACCGGAACGATCGGTGCGCCGCCCACCGCCCAACGGTTCGTCTCGTACTCGTTGATCAGGACGCGGACCGCCGCCAGTGGCACGCCGAGCGCGCGAGCGGTCTCACGCGAGAGCGAGGCCATGAGGTCCTCGATGACGCTCTGTTCCGTACCGGCAAGGATGTTGACCTGCAACCAGGGCATGACGTGTCCTTTCAGACGATGATGTTGACCTTGCCGCCGGCCTGGCCGAGCAGCTCGAGATCCAGGTCGGCGCGGCGGCTCGAAATGAGAAAGCTGTCGCCGTGGCGGCGCAGCTGGTAGGTGTACTGGCCCGCGAAGTCGTGCCGCTGGCCGACCCGGTAGGCGAGGACGAGGAAGTTCGCGCGGGCGACGAGCCCGTCCACCGTCTCCTCGGCACGCACGTTGGTCACCAGCCGGCGGGTACGCGGGTGCGGGTAGTCGGCGTGCGCGTCGCGGCTCTGAAGGCGCTGCACGCGGCCGGCCAACCGCGGGTAGTCGTCGTTGATGACGAACAGGTGCGTGGCGGGATCGCTGCCGGGGACGTCCGTCGACGGCAGCAGGTAGGTCGCGTCCTTGGTGAACAGCTCGAGCCAGGCGTCGAAGCGCAGCTCGTCGAGCAGTTCGGCCTCACGATAGAGGAATGCCGCGACCTCTTCGGCCAGCCCGGGTGACATGTGCAGGTCCTCTCGCTGGTCGGCGGATGGTTCGGCGGTCATCTGCCGCGACTCCTACGGTATGAGCCGTCGGCGGCGGGCGGGCTCACTGCGCTCACAAGGCGAGATCGCTGTCCTCGAAGCGCTCCCACATGTCGAACGTGGTGGCCGCGGCAGGCAGCACCCGCGGTTGGTGGTCGTCCACGGTGATGCTGCGGTGATCGGTGCAGAACTCGATCTGCTCGCCGCTGTACGGGTCGCGGAAGTAGAAGGTGATCGACTCCGAGCCGCCGTGCCGGAACGTCTCGGTGGGCGTCGCGTCCATGAGGCGCCGCAGTCGGTTACGTGCGCGCATGAGCGTGTCGAGATCGGGCAGGTGGAAGCAGACGTGCTCGAGCTCGACCTCCTTGCGGGCGACGGTGATCGCGAGCGAGTGGTGGAACCGGTCGGCGCACCGCATGAAGGCGGTGACGTCAGCGATGCGGTCGGACATCTCGAAACCCAGAACACCGCCGTAGAAGTCCACCGCGCGCTCGAGGTCGCGTACCTGGATCAGCGGATGCAGGATCTTCTCGACCTGCACCGCGGCGTGGGGCGGTACGGGCGCCGCTGCCACGGGGGTCCGGACCACGAGCGCCAGCGGGTAGCCGTCCGGGTCGGTGAAGGTGATGGCCGGCAGCGTCGCCGAGGTCAGCTCGGCGCGCTCCACGGACACCCCGGCGGCGGTGAGCCGAGCCGCGAACAACTCCAGCGTCGCCGGTTCGGGCACCGCGTACGCGAGCAGCTGCAGGCCGCGCGGCTCGGCTGCCGACAGCACGACCGAGACCTCGCCGTCGGTGGTCGACAGCTCGGCGGTGCCCTGCTCGTCGTCACGTGCGGCGCAGTGCAGGGTCGCGCCGCGGGTCCAGAAGTCGACGGCAGCGGCAAGGTCGGTGACCCCGACGACGATGAAGGCCATGGTTGCCGGCTGGAGCCGGGCCGGGCGATGGGAAGGGGTCACTGAGACGCTCCTGTGGCAGTGGTGGCCGATGAACAGGCCAGAACGGTATCGACGTAGCTGCGGCCGAATCGCACGAGCTCCGCGACGCCGAGCTGCTCGCAGGTGGGATCGTCCGGGCAGGGGCGGGCGGTGGGCCCGAAGCGCACGGTCGGGATGCCGGCCACCCGGAACAGGTTGCCGTCCGTCGAGCCGCGGTACCCCTCGACCCGGGACACCCGGCCGTCGTGTTCCCAGACGCGGCGGGCGGCAACGACAACCGGCTCGACCTCGGCAGTCGCCGCGGCGGCGTGCTGCGCGTACGCCGTGACCGACAGCGCCTCGCCGGCAACGTCGACGCCGGCGGCGGTGAGCCGTCGGCGCAGGTGGGCGTCGAGCAGGCCGATCGTGGTCTCGACGTCCTGACCGTCGAGCGTCGACAGGTACACCTCGACCGCGGCGTAGCCGGGCTGCAGATCGGGCTTGTAGGACAGCCCACTGTGCACGGCACCGACGCACAGGTCCGCGGCGAGCTGCCCGCCGGCCGTGCTGCCACCGGCCACGCCGGCGCGGTACTGCTCGCGCCAGTCCTCGACGGCGAGCGCGAGATGGCCGGCCACCACCGCCGCGCCGGGTGCGTCGCCGCGGGCCGGGAGCGCGACGAACGGGCCGCGCCACTGCACCTGCACCATGAGGAAACCGGGCTCTGCGCTGAGCACGCCGTCGGCGCCGCCCTTGACGTTGATCACCGCGCCAGGTCGCCAGCCGGAGTGCAGAGCGGCCCGGACCCCGACCCCCAGACCGGTGGCCAGGCCGGTCGGGTCGGCCGTCTCGCGGTCGATGGCAGTGGTGTCGAACGGGGTCGGAGCGAGCGAGCGATGTGTCCCGCCGGCGGTGAGCACGACACCGAACGGCAGCTCGCGGCCGGACTCGCGCGCGGCGGTGGCCAGGACGCGGGCGGCGGCGAGGGCGGCGATCGCCGGTCCGCGCGCCACCGCGACGCCAAGGCCTCGGACGAGGTCGTCGGTGATCACCGGGTCGGTGGGTGGCGCGGGCCAGCCGGTCAACGGCAGGTCGTCGCCCGGGCGCCCGGCGAGCGAGTGGTCCAGGTGCGCGTAGAGCCAGACGCCGCCGGTCGCGGTCCAGTCCCGCGGGCCCGTCCAGGCGAAGAGGTTGGCCCGGCCGTCGGCGACGTCCTGGTACGCCCAGTTCAGTTCGGGGGCCGCCGTCCGGCCCCAGCGCACGAGCCGCTCGGCACAAGCGCGCTCGGCGCCGCTCGGTGTCGGCTGGGCGAGGACGGCCCGAGCGGTGTCGGTGATCACGGCCGCGTCGACGCCTGCCGGCGCAACCTGGCTCATCACGGCACGTCCGGATTCGCGAGCCGCCCCGCGGCGTAACCGTTGCCCAGCTCGATCGAGCGTGCGACACGCAACGCGACGCTCTCCTCGAATCGGGGTGTGACGACCTGTACGCCGAACGGGAGCGTCGTGCCCGGCCCCCACCACGGAACCGACACGGCGGGGTGGCCGGTGAGGTTGAACGGGCAGCAGAACCCGACGATGGCCCGCACCCGGTCGACCGACGCCACACCGCCGACCGTCTCGGGCCCGTTGTGGTCGAGCGGGAACGCACGCACCGGGGTCGTCGGTGTCACCAGCACGTCGTAGCGCTGGAAGAACTCGGCGACCGCGGAGTACGCCGACTTGCGCAGCCGGACCGCGCGCGAGTACGCCGCGGCCGGCCGCTCGAGGGTCAGCAGCTCACGCAGCCTCGGACCGAGATGCTCCTCGCGGCCGGCGCACAGCTCGCCGATCGCCGCGACGTCGAAGTCCAGGTCGACGAGCCAGCCGAACGCTTCGAGCGCACCCGCGGTGTCCGGCCGGTCGTGACTGAGCATTGCACCGCGCTCGGCCAGCAGGTCGATCGTGGCATCGAACGCGGACCGGACGTCGGCGTCGAGGGCCTGCTCGCCGCCCCAGTCGGCGCTGACGGCTATGCGCAGCCCGCGCAGATCCTCGACGTCGGCGGCCTCGAGGTCAGCGGCGAAGGTCGGTGGCGGGGTCGGCACGGCGAGCCGGTCTCGGGCGTCGTAACCACTCAGTACGTCGAGCAGCAGCGCCGCATCGCGGACATCGCGGGTGATCGGCCCGAGGTGCTCGAGCGACTCCCATGCGCTGAACCCGGGCCAGTCGGCGTCCCGACAGCTGGGGTGCAACGGCACCCGACCGAACGTGGGCTTCAGGCCGACCGTGCCGCAGAAGCTGCTCGGGATGCGGATGGACCCACCGCCGTCGGTGCCGAGCGCGACGGGTGCCATACCCGCGGCGACCGCTGCCGCCGAACCGCCGCTCGACCCCCCGGGCGTGCGGCTGAGGTCGTGCGGGTTGCGGGTGGCGCCGAAGAGCTGGTTGGCGGTCTGGTTGCCGGAGAAGCCGAACTCAGCGGTGTTGGTCTTGCCGATCACGATCGCGCCCGCCGAGCGCAACCGCTCGACCGCGATGTCGTCGACGGTCGGGACGAACTCGCGGTACATCAGCGAGCCACCGGTGGTGCGCAGGCCCCGCGTGAAGATCATGTCCTTCACCAGCACCGGCACGCCGTGCAGCGGGCCCGTCTCGGCGCCGTCGTCGAGAGCCGCTTCGGCCGCCGCAGCAGCAGCCCGCGCCGACTCGACATCGATCGAGCACACCGCGTTGACCGCCGGGTTCAGCCGCTCGATCCGCTCGAGGGACTGCTCGACGACGTCGATCGGCGATGCGTCGCCGGCCCGGATTGCGCCGGCCAGCTCGGCCGCGGTCAGGTGCCAGGTGGGCGCGGTCGTCGACGGTGCGCCGGGGTGGGCGGTCACGCGCTGCGTACCTCGCCCGTCCGCTGCTCGCTCGCAACGGAGCCGGAGGTGGACGACATGTCGGCGCGGCCGGAGATCAGGTCGTCCCAGCGCCGCCAGAACGCGCGCAGCTGCACCTCGTCGGAACTGAGGTGCCCCGAGGTCTTGTTCATGCCCCGCGACAGGTCCGACCACTGCACCTCCTTGGCCGCACCGAATCCGCGCTGGCAGGACTCGAGAGCCTCCATGTCGTCCGGCGTGGCGAAGCCGCCGGGGCCGAGGAAGCTGACGAATGAGCGCAGCGTCAGCGCGCGAAGATCGGCCGGGTCGCCCTTCGGCGCCAGAGCCCAGGCGGTGACATCCATGCGGTCGACGGCGACGGGCCAGATCGTGCGCACGGTCAACGCCATCACGTCGTTGATCACCAGGTTCGGGAAGATGAACAGGTTGATGTCGTCGTCGCCGATCTGCTGCGCCCGCTCGGGGCCGTGCAGCTCGATCAGGCGCTGCATCCGTCCCTCGATCAGCTCGCGGGACTGCTCGCCGAACGACGGCACCCACCGCGCGACAGGGCGCCCCCATGCCGCGTTGTCGATGAGCACCGCGTGCCCGTTGCCCAGGTCGTGAGCCTGCGTCGGACGGCGTTCCTTGCCCTCGTCGTCACCGGAATTCTGCAGGAAGTCGAAGTAGGTGACGTGCAGCGGGCCGAGGTGGTAGCCGTCGATGCTGTTCTCGACGAGCAGCTTCCAGTTCGCGTCGATCGAGTACTTGTGGGTGCCCGGCACCACCTCGAGGCCGTCCTCGGACTGATCGACGAGCAGATCGAGGTAATAGGCCGCCTTGCCCAGATAGTCCACCAGCGGCTCGACGTCAGCGTTGAAGCTGCCGAACAGGAACCCGCGGTAGCTCTCGAAACGCGGCACCGGGCGCAACCCCAGCTCGGAGGTCTGGAAGCCCGGTCCGTACGAGGTCTTGCCCGGCAGGCCGACCAGCTTGCCGGCGGTGTCGTAGGTCCAGGCGTGATAGAAGCAGCGAAAGGCGCGGGTGTTGCCGCTCGGGTCGCGACACACCTCGGCACCGCGGTGCAGGCAGCTGTTCAACATGGCGTGCAACGTGCCGGCGCGATCACGGGTCAGCAGCAGTGGCCGCTTCGCGACGACCCGGGTGAGGTAGTCGCCGGGATTCGGCAGCTCCGACTCATGGCCCAGATAGACCCACACCTTGTCGAAGATCGCCGTCCACTCCTGCTCGGCGACGGCCGGATCGGCCACCGAGCGCCGGTTCACCCGGAACAGCTCGAGCTCGCGGTCCTCGACGACGAAGGGGGTTTCGGTCACGATTCGACTCCGGACTCCGACGGGCGCGCCGAATGGCGCCTGTTCCTTCACTGTCCCCCACCGCCGCCGCCGATGTCCCGGGCCCGCCTCACGATGTGGGCTCGTGCGTGCCGAATCCGTTGCGGCCCCCGTTCATCGGGCGGTTCGTTGATATTCTCCCGCCATGGCCACGCCCGTCAGCTCGACAGTTGTCAAGACGTTCGCGATCTTGCAGCTGTTCGGTGACCGACCGTCGGTGACCACCTCGATGGTCACCGCCGAGCTGGGCTATCCGCATTCCACCGCCTACCGCCTGCTCACCGGACTGGTCAGTGTCGGTGTACTGCGCCAGCCCGCCAAGGACCATTACGTCCTGAGCCTCAGTCTGTTCGAACTCGGCTCGCTCGCTCCCACCCGTCGCCAGCTGTGCGACCGCGCCCGCCTGCCGCTCGAGCGGCTCACCAGCGAGACGGGCCTGCCCACCCACATGGGCGCGCTCGACGGCGACAACGTGGTGCTGCTCGAGACGATCACGGGCCGGCTGTTCAGCCTGCCGACCCGGGTCGGGCACAAGGCGCCGATCCACGCCACCTCGCTGGGCAAGCTGATGCTCGCCCACGCCGACGAGGTCACCCGCAGCCGTGTCGTGGCCGGCCCGCTGCACCGCTTCACGCGGCACACCATCACCTCCAGGTCCGGCCTCGAGGCCGAACTCATGCGCATCGTCAGCGACGACTACGCCCAGGAGGTCGAGGAGACGCACCTGGGCGCCGCCTGCATCGCCGTGCCGGTGCGATTGCACGGCGAGTGCGTCGCCGGCATCTCGATCTCCGGGCCGGTCACCCGTTTCGCCGCCATGCGTGACACCTACATCGGCATGCTCAATCGCGCCGCCCGCCAGATCGAGCGTGGCGTTGCCTGGCAGAGCACGCTCACCTGGCCGGCGGGTCAGGACCGCGCCGCCGGCTGAAGGTCGGTCGGTCAGGTCAGCAGGTCCGCCCTCGGCGGCACGAAGTAGTCGATGTTGACGCACGGCGCTTCGGTCGGCTCGACGTAGTGCTCGCTGCCGCGGGGTACCAGCAGGTACGCCCCGGCGCGCAGGTCGTGCGCGACGCCGTCGACGTAGTAGTTCGCCCGGCCGGATGCGATGTGCACCAGCTGGTCGAAGTCCGCGTGGGTGTGCGGGTTCAGGGCCATGCCGACCTCGAGTTCGTGGTGGCAGATCATGAGCGACTCGGTGGTCAGGACGCGTCGGACGACGCCGGGCCGCACCACCTCGGCGGGGACTGCCGCCCAGTCGACGACGCCTGCGGGTTCGAGTGCGAAGTGCATCAGAGTCCCGTCCCGGCTGCGCCCCGCAGCGCCGTTGTGAGCAGTTGGAGGTCCGAGCCGACGATGCGGTACTGACCGCCGTCGACGCTCGGGGCGTCGGCAGACGCTGCCCAGCCCCCGAACGCGACGCCGCACTCCGTCGCCTCGTGCCGCAGCTCGGCCACGGCGGCGCCCAGGGCACTGCGCCCGGCCTCCGTCCAGGGCTCGAGCCGCAGATCGACGGCCAGATCGGTGGGGCCGACGAAGCAGACATCGAGTCCGGCGAGGACATCGGTGAGCGGTGCCGACACCGCGGTCTCGATCTGACCGACCAGGAGGGGCGGGTCGGCCTGCTCGCGCGCCAGCAGTTCCCGCAGCTCGAGACCGTCGGCGACCCGGTTGGCCGTGCTCACCGAGCGGCTGCCCTGCGGCGCGAAGCGCGTCGCAGAAACGAGGTCGCGGTTCTGCCACGCGGTGCGCAGCATCGACAGCTGGATTCCGGCAGCGCCGTTCTCCAGAAGGCGGTTGATCAGCGCCGGCTCGACCGTCGGCACCCGCACCAACGCGGCGAGCCCGCAGACGTCGGCGTGCCGGACCAGCGACACCGCGTCGGCGGGCGTCAACGTCGAGTGCTCGAGATCCACGACGACGACGTCGAAGCCGGCATCCGCAGCAGTCTCGACGACGTCCGGGCTCGCCAGCTTGACGAAGGTGCCCAGCACCCGCTGACCGGCGGCGAGGCGACGACGGACGGCCCGACGCAGTTCATGCACGTGCGAGGTCATCGGTTCAGCAACCGCACGGCGACCGCCTTCTCGCGGCTGTACTCGCGCATGGCCTCGTAGCCGCCGCCGCGGCCGAATCCGCTGTCCTTGGTCATGTTGAACGGGTAGCCGATGACGCCGACGTCGTGGAACTGGTTGACGCTCACCTGCCCGGCGCGGGCGTCACGGGCCAGGCGCAGTGCGTGCGACACGTCGTTGGTCCAGATACAGGCGAGCAACCCGAAGTCCGTGTCATTCATGATCCTCGAGGCCTCGGCAAGATCGTCGAAGGGTTGCACGCAAAGCACCGGACCGAAGATCTCGTCGCGCGCCACGGACATCGTCGGTTCGACCTGATCGAAGACGGTCGGCTCGACGTACCAGCCCTCGCCGACCCGCCCGCCGGTGACCGCGCGGGCTCCGTCGCTGCGGGCTCGCTCCAGGTGCTCTCGCACCCGCTCGAACTGCTGGGCGCTCGCCAACGGCCCCATGTCCAGGTCGGCGTCCCAGGGTCCACTGCGGACCGCGGACATGGCGTCGGCGAGGCGTTCAGTGACCTCCACGGCAATGCGCCGGTCGACCACCAGTCGCGAACCCGCGTAGCAGTTCTGACCAGCGTTCTCGGTGATGGACGCGACGATGGCCGGGATCGCGACGTCGAGGTCGGCGT
Source organism: uncultured Jatrophihabitantaceae bacterium (assembly GCA_964657545.1). Classification (GTDB taxonomy): domain Bacteria; phylum Actinomycetota; class Actinomycetes; order Mycobacteriales; family Jatrophihabitantaceae; genus Jatrophihabitans. The sequence goes on along the minus strand of CAZZVT010000111.1, from coordinate 1,641 downwards.
CGGCGAGCACGACATTCGGTGACTTGCCGCCGAGCTCGAGACTGACCGGCACCAGGTTGCGCGCGGCTGCCGACATCACCGCCCGACCGGTCGCCGTCGAGCCGACGAAGGTGATGTGGTCGATGTCGCCGTGGTTGGTCAGCGCGACGCCCGCCTCGCTGCCCAGGCCGCCGACGACGTTGAAGACGCCGGGCGGCAGGCCGGCACGACCCGCCACCGCGGCCAGGGCGAAGGGCGCGAGCGGCGCGATCTCCGAAGGCTTCAGCACGACGGTGTTGCCCGCGGCCAGGGCCGGCGCGATCGAGGCCGCTGTCAACAGCGCCGGGACGTTCCACGGCAGGACGACGGCGCACACACCGTGCGGCTCGGGCACGGTGTAGCCCAGGAAGTCCGGGCCGCGGGTGGGCAGCGTGACCCCGGTCATCTTGTCGGCCGCGCCGGCGAAATAGCCGATGATGTCCTGGGCGATCATCATGTTCAACCGGCCGCCGCTCAACGGCTTGCCGACGTCAGATGCTTCCAGCGCAGCCAATTCCTCCACGTCGGCCAGCACGAGGTCGGCCCACCGGCGCAGCAAGCGACCGCGCTCGGTCGGGTCGGTCGCCGCCCAGCCGGGCGCGGCCCGGCGCGCGGCGCGGACAGCGTCGTCGACGTCGTCGGCACCACCGCGGGCCACGGTCTGCAACACCTCGTGGGTGGCCGGATCGAACACGGCGTGTTCCTCGTCGCTTCGCGCGCGGATCCATTCGCCGTCGATGAGATGCGTACCATTCGGTATGGAAAGAGCGGTCACAGACCACACAGTCACGCAGTAACGTGTGCTCGTCAACACGCCGCTCTCAGGGTGTGAACTGCCGATCAGGGAGCTGGATCTCGCCGTGCGTACCCAGGCCGCAGTCCTGACCGGGGCCGACGCCCCGCCGTCGATCGTCGACGTCGACCTCGAGGCACCGCGCCCGAACGAGGTGCTCGTGCGCATGGTCGCCGTCGGCGTGTGCGGCACCGACCTCGAGTTCGCGAGGCACTTCCCGACCCCTGGCGTGCTCGGCCACGAGGGCGCGGGTGTGGTCGAGCAGGTGGGTGCGCACGTCACGTCCGTCGTCCCCGGCGATCACGTCGTGATGGCCTACAGCTCGTGCGGTGGCTGCCGCCGATGCCTCACCGGGACACCGTCGTACTGCCGCGACTTCGACGCGCTCAACTTCACCGGGCGCCGCCCCGACGGCAGCACGGCGCTGTCCCGCAATGGCGAGCCCGTCAACGGCCACTTCCTCGGCCAGTCGGCCTTCGCAGCGCACGTCGTGGCGACGGAGCGGGCGGTCGTGCGCATCGATCCGGCCATCGATCTGACCGTCGCCGCCCCGTTCGGCTGCGGGCTGCAGACCGGGTCCGGCGCGGTACTCAACGTGTTGCGCCCACCGGCCGGCTCGTCGATAGCGGTGCTCGGTGCCGGGGCCGTCGGCAGTGCCGCGATCATGGCGGCCGCCCTCGTCGGGTGTTCGACGATCGTGGCCGTCGACGTCTCGGCCGCGAAGCTTGACGCTGCGCGGGGCTTCGGCGCCACGCATGTCGTCGACTCCTCGGACGGCGACTCCCCGATGGCGCCCGCCTCCAAGCCCAGCTCGTCCTCATCGTCACTCT